>JBBDSV010000016.1:0-51737 GCA_040904785.1 Nitriliruptoraceae bacterium | reverse complement strand
GTGATGATCAATGACACGTCGAGCTACCACGCCGATCTCATGCCCTACGGCGGGGTCAAGGCCAGTGGGTACGGACTCGAAGGGCCGCGGTATGCCGTTGAGGACATGACGGACCCGCGCATCGTTGTGCTCAACCTGCGCGATGCGTCGACCGTCGAGTGACGCTCGGCTGCGGTCGCACGTGGTTGGGCGACGTCATTCGCTCCAGGCCTGGAGACGAATGTCACGCGCGCGGGTGAAGTGGTGCGAGGCGATTTCTCCCGCGCGGTCGCTGTCGCGATCGGCGATCGCTTCGACGATCTCGGCGTGCTCGGCGATGGCTTCCTGCCAGCGGCCGGGCGCCGTCAGGGTCGTCAGTGAATAGCGCAGCAGGTGCAGATCGAGCCGCTCGAGCAGTGACGACACGGGCTCGTTGTGGCTCGCTGTCCACACGGCACGGTGGAACTGTCGGTTGGAGTCCACCATGGCGTCAGCGTCGGCCGTCTGCGGGTCGATCTGCTGCTCGTTGCGTGAGAGTCGTCGCAGCGTCATGATGTCGAAGTCGCTCGCGCGTCGGGCCGCAGTCGATGCGGCCAGCGCCTCCAGGCGGATCCGCACCTCATAGATGTCGAGGATCTCTTCGGGGCTGCGCGAGCGGACCTCGACACCACGCGCGCCGCGGCGAACGAGGCCGTCGGCCTCGAGTTGCCGAAACGCTTCGCGGACCGGAGTGCGGCTGACACCGAGCCGCTGGGCGACTTCGGTCTCCACGAGCGCGGTTCCCGGCGGGAACTCCTCGTTGCGAATCAGCTCGCGCAAGGCCTCGTAGGCGGATGTCTTCGGGCGCGCGGTACTCGGCGTCACGCGGCGGCCTCCTTCGCGATGCAGGCACTCTGCATACACGTGTATGCTCGTCCCCGACGTGATCCGCACGACCAAGTATCGAGGGTGCAATGTGGCAGGATACGGAAACTGACGTCGTCGTTGTCGGAGCCGGCAACGCCGGCATGTGCGCGGCGCTCGCCGCACGCGAGCAGGGTGCACGCGTACTCGTGCTCGAGGCGGCGACCGAGAAGGAACGCGGCGGTAACAGTTCCTACACCGCTGGCGCCTTCCGCATCGTCTACGAGGGCGTCGACGACCTGCGGGTCCTGATCCCCGATATGACCGATGACGAGGCCGAGACCAACGACTACGGCTCGTACACGACCGAGCAGTTCTTCGACGACATGGCCCGCGTCACCCAGTTCCGCACCGACCCGGACCTGTGCGAGATCCTCATCACCAACAGCTTCGACGCCCTCAAGTGGATGCAGACCAAGGGCGTGAAATTCCTGCCGATGTATCACCGTCAGGCGTTCAAGACGGAATCGGGCGGCTTCCGGTTCTGGGGCGGGCTGACCGTCGAAGCCAACGGAGGCGGCCCCGGGCTCGTCGCATCGCTGTTCGAGGCGGCAGATCGTGAGGACGTTGAGGTCTGGTATCAGGCGCGCGGTGTCGAACTCGTTCACGAGCGCGGTGTCGGTGTGACCGGCGTCCGCGTCGAGTGCCCCGAGGGCATGGCGACGGTCACGGCGAAGTCGGTCGTGCTCGCCGCCGGAGGATTCGAGTCGAACTCAGCCTGGCGGACGCAGTACCTCGGCCCCGGTTGGGACATGGCCAAGGTGCGCGGGACCAAGCACAACATGGGTGACGGCATCCGCATGGCGCTCGACATCGGCGCCGAGCCCTACGGCAACTGGAGCGGCGCGCACGCGGTCGGATGGGACATGAACGCCCCGCAGTATGGCGACCTCGCGGTCGGTGACGGCTTCCAGAAGCACAGTTACCCGTTCGGGATCATGGTCAACGCGACGGGCCGCCGGTTCGTCGACGAAGGCGCCGACTTCCGCAACTACACCTACGCCAAGTACGGTCGGGTCATCCTCGATCAGCCGGGCCAGTTCGCCTGGCAGGTGTTCGACCAGAAGGTCACGCACCTTCTGCGTGACGAGTATCGGATTCGTGAGGTCACGAAGGTCACCGCCGACACGATTGAAGAGCTTGGCGAGAAGATGGAAGGTGTCGACGCCGAAGCGTTCGTCGATGAGGTCGAGAAGTTCAACGCTGCCGTGCAGACCGACGTCACGTTCGATCCCACGGTCAAGGACGGGCGTGGCACGACCGGGTTGGACGTTAGGAAGACCCACTGGGCGAACCCGCTCGACACTCCGCCGTACGAGGCGTACGCCATCACGTGCGGCGTCACGTTCACCTTCGGGGGATTGCACATCACCCCGACGTGCGAGGTGCTGGGGGTCGACGGTGCGTCGATTCCGGGACTGTACGCAGCAGGCGAGCTCGTCGGCGGCCTGTTCGCCTTCAACTATCCCGGCGGCACCGGCCTGACGTCCGGGTCGGTATTCGGCCGGCGCGCGGGCGAAAGCGCGGGGGCGAACGCGAAATAGGCTCCTGGCGAAACCAGCGCGCGGTACGCGGACCCCGATGGGGTCCGCGTCCTGCTTGGAGGCGATGAGGTGGAGACTGCGCGACCGCGGCGCACGCCCTCGTCGGCGATTGCGCTCGCGAGTGCCGGAACCGTCGTCAGCGTCCTCCCGGCGTTCCTCACCGGTGCGATGGCCGTGCAGCTCACCGAGAATCTGGCATTCGGCGTCGCCGCGCTCGGCGTTGCCGTGGGTGCGTTCTGGGGAGCAGGTGCGCTCACTTCGGCGTGGCTCGGACGGCTCGTCGATCGGCTGGGCGCGTCGCGTTCGATGCAGATCGCCGGAGCGATCTCTGCAGCGTCCATGGGAGGCATCGCGCTCAGCGCGCGAAGTTGGGCCGCGCTTGTGGTGTGGCTGGTCATCGGCAGCATGTCGCACGTGATCGCCCAGCCGGCGGCGAACCGACTCCTTATGAACGCCGTCGACCCCGCGCGCCTTGGCGTCAGCTTCGGCATCAAGCAGTCGGCGCCGCCGTTGGCGTCGTCGCTCGCCGGGATCAGCGTTCCGCTGCTCGCACTCACGTTGGGTTGGCGCTACGCCTACGCGATCGGAGCGGTGTGCAGCATCGCCGTCGTCATCGCGGCCGGTCGGGGTGGATCACAGCGCCCGCGGCCCGCCGCGGTCGAGCGCGCGGCGATCGGTCCGCGACCGGAGCTGTTGCTCTTCGGCCTCGCGTTCGGCTTGGCCGTCTCGGCGACGTCATCCGTGCCGGCGTTCTACGTGGATGCCGCGGTGGTGTCGGGTCTTTCCCCTTCGCGTGCGGGGACGATGCTGGGAATCGCGGCGTTCCTCACGATCGCCGGACGGCTCGCCTCCGGCGTGCTCGTCGATCGCCTCACGCGCAGGCACCTACTCATCTGTGCGGTGCAGCTGTCGTTTGCCGTCGTCGGGTTGGGGCTGCTTGCACTCGCCCGTCCGGTCACCATGACCGTCGGCGTTGTGGTCGCGATGGCGCTGGGCTGGTCGTTCAACGGCGTGTTCTGGTTCTCGATGGTGCGTGCGCATCCGAAGTCGCCCGGCGCCATCACCGGAACGATCGCCCCGGCCGGTCTGCTCGCGAATACGGTCAGTCCACTGTTGTTCGGGTCGATCGCCGAACAGTTCGGCTACCGGCCTGCGTGGCTGACCGCCGCGGGCATTGCAACGCTCGCCGTCGTTGCGTTCGTCGCCGGCAGCCGTCGGCTGGAGCGTGCAACGCCGACGCACTAGCGACGCAGCGGCTACATCATGCCGCCCTGGGTCATCCGCGCGTAGTCCAGGACTCGATCGAGGACGTCGGCACCGATGCCGTCCTCGAGCGCGACCTCACGCAGCGTCTTGCCTTCCTTGTGTGCCCTCTTTGCCAGTGCGGCGGAGCGTTCGTAGCCGATTTCGGGAACCAGCGCAGTCACCTGCATGAGGGATTGCTCTACGAGCTCCGGGCCCCGCTCGGTCGCCTCGGCGCCCTCCAAACACTTCTCGACGAACACGCGCGACACGCGGGCGAGCAGTCGTTCGGACTCGATGACGTTGCGCGCCATAAGCGGGATCATCACGTTGAGTTCGAGCTCGCCCGACAACCCGCCGACCGCAACGGCCGCGTCGTTTCCGATGACCTGGGCGCCGACCTGGCGCACTGATTCCGGGATCACCGGGTTGACCTTGCCCGGCATGATCGACGAGCCCGGCTGGATCTCGGGAAGCTGGATCTCGTAGAGGCCCGTCCGTGGGCCGGACGCCATCCACCGGATGTCGTTGGCGATCTTGATGAGGCTGACGGCGACCGTCTTCAGCGCGCCGGAGATCTCGACCAGTGCGTCGCGCGCTCCTTGTGCTTCGAAGTGGTCCTCGGCCTCGCGGAAGGGCAGTTCGGTCCGCTCGCTGAGCACCTCGATGACCCGGTCGACGAACCCGGGCGGGCAGTTGAGTCCCGTTCCGACGGCCGTACCACCCAGCGCGAGCTCGTAAACACGTTCGAGTGCAGCTTCGATTCGCACGATGCCGAGTTCGATCTGCCGGGCGTAGCCGCCGAACTCCTGGCCGAGCGTGACCGGCGTCGCATCCATCAAGTGCGTGCGTCCCGACTTGACGACGTCATCCCACGCTGCGGACTTGGCACGAAGTGTTCGCGCCAGTGTGCGCAGCGCCGGAAGGAGCTGATCGTGTGCGACCCGCGCGACCGCGACGTGCACCGAGGTGGGGAAGGTGTCATTGGAGGACTGTGATGCGTTGACGTGGTCGTTGGGATGCACGCGCGACGACGACAGATCTTCGCCGAGCAATTGCTTCGCACGGTTGGCGAGGACCTCGTTGACGTTCATGTTCGTCGACGTTCCCGATCCGGTTTGGAACACGTCGACGGGGAAGTGCTCGTCGAGGTCGCCGGCGATCACTTCGTCGGCGGCGCGACGGATTGCCTCGGCGATCTCGGCGTCGACGACGCCCGCTTCCTCGTTCGCGACTGCCGCCGCCCACTTGAGCATCGCGTGTGCCTGGACGACCTCCATCGGCACGGGGTCACCGGAGACCGGGAAGTTCTCCACCGCCCGCTGTGTCGAGGCGCCCCACAGCGCATCGACGGGGATCTGCATCTCGCCCATGGTGTCGTGGGCGGTACGGAACTGCTCGGACATGCCAACCTCCGCGATCGGTCTCCTGCAGGCTAGGCGGCAGAAGGCCCCGGCAGCGAGTTGGCACCCGTCGGGCGCAGGTACCGTCGTAGCTGTCGAGGCGAAGGGCCGTCGTGGACGTCAGCGGACCACCCCCCACGCCGTACGAGCGCGCCCGCGCGCGCCGACGTCGGACGTGGTGGGCGGGCCTCGTGCTCGTGGCGATCGCGGCGATCGCCGTCGGCGTGGCGTTCGTCGTCGATGCGGATGTGCCGCCGACTGACGCCGAGTCGGGCGGAAGTGCACCGCCGGTCGACGATGGCGGTGCCGAGGAGGTGCCGGACGATCCCGCGCCGAGAGACGACGCTCGCCGTGACGAGGCACCGCCGCGACCCGACGTCGACATCGAGGACGGCGACCGTGTCGAGATCCCCGACCGTGACCAGATCGACGCGGACGATCGTGCGTGGTTCGACCTGTTCGTCGAGATCGACGCGTCAGAGCGGGTCATGATCGGGTTCCACGAGGAGATCGAGACGATCTTCGCCACGACGACCGATCCGGCGTTGCTCGAAGATGCGGTTCGTCTCGCCGCGGAGCACGCTCTCGACGGCCTCGCCGTGCTCCGCCAACGCTTCGCCACCCACCCGCCGTCCGATGTTCGGGACACCTACGTGGCCCATCTCGACGCCTGGGTCGCCTACCTCACGGCGATTGCCGCCGAACCAGCGCGCCTTGCGGGTGACACGACGCGCTGGACACTCGGGATCAACGCGACCGCCGACACGTTCGTGCACGCCGTTGACGCGCTGCGGGAGGACGGACTCGACGACGACCTCGAACGATTCGTCGATGCCGTGCTCGAGCGTGGCTTCTCCGGCGACCGCGACGCGCAGATCTGATCCGGCCGCGGCGGACGGCACCGGTCACGTTCCCGGGGTGCCCCAACCGCCACCTCCCGGGGTCCGAACGAGGAGCTGGTCGCCGACATCGACGTCGAAGGTGACCTTCGCGTCGAGCCGTTCGCGGCCACCGGTGCGCCGCGTGAGCCAGTCCTCGCCCGATCGTCCGGGTCGTCCGCCTGCCAGACCCCACGGACGTGTGCGACGCCGTTCACCGATGAGGGACACGGTCGCCGGTTCGAGGAATTCGATGACCCGTTCAATGCCGTCGCCTCCGCGGTATCGACCGTCGCCGCCGCTGTCCCACAACGTCGTGCGTCGCACGGCGAACGGATAGTGGTCCTCGAGCGACTCGATCGGCGTGTTGCGCGTGTTCGTCATGCCGGTCTGGATGCCGGACTGCCCATGGCGACCGGGGCGCGCGCCCTGGCCACCGGCGACCGTCTCGTAGTACGCGAAGCGGTCGTTGCCGACGAGCAGGTTGTTCATCGTGCCCTGTGAGGCCGCAGGCACACGATCGGGTGCCGCCGCGGCGAGCGCACCGAGCAGCGTGTCGGCGATGCGCTGACTCGTCTCGACATTTCCCGCCGCCACGGCGACGCCGTCGCGGGCATCGACGATCGTCCCCGCCGGAGTCGACAGCGAAAGCGCGCGCAGGCATCCGCCATTCGCCGGTATCGATGGGTCTGTCGCGACACGGACCGCGAATGACAGGCACGACCAGGTCACGGCGCGGACGGCGTTGAAGTTCGCCTCCACCTGGGGTGCCGTTCCGTTGAAGTCGGCGTGCAGCGCATCACCGTCGATGGTGACGTTGACCACGATCGGATGCAGCGCCGAGGCTGATTCCATGGCGTCTTCGAAGGCGAAGTTGCCGTCTGGCAGGAGCGCAAGTGCAGCCCGCATGCGACGCTCGCCGTAGTCGAGCACGTCGGCGGTGCGCTGGGCGAATGTCGCCGGCCCCCAGGCGCGGGCGAGCGCGGCCAGTCGTTCGGCCCCGATCTCATTCGCTCCCAGCTGTGCCGACAGGTCGCCACGGCGCTCGTGCGGTGTGCGGGTTGCGGCGAGAAACGGCTCGAGAAAGGCCGGCTCCCAGTCACCCCCGCGCACGGCCGGGCACGGAGCGACGCGATGGCCTTCCTCGGACAGCCGGGTCGCGTCGGCGGGCATCGAACCCGGAGATCGGCCACCCACGTCAGCGTGGTGCGCACGGTTGGCGACGAACCCTACGAGGTCGTCGCCGACGGTCACCGGTCGAACGAGGGTCAGATCGTTGAGGTGTGTACCGCCGGCGAACGGATCGTTGACCGCGTACTGCGTGTCGGGTGCGAGGTCGTCGCCGAACGCGTCGAGCACCGCGAGCACCGACGCGGGCATCGATCCCAGGTGGACCGGGATGTGTTCGGCCTGCGCCAGCATCTCCCCGTCGGCGACGAAGATCGCGGCGGAACAGTCGGCGCGCTCCTTGATGTTCGGTGAGTACGCGGTCCGCCGCAGCACCGTCCCCATCTCTTCGGCGATCGCGGCGAACTGATGCCGTGCGATCTCCAGGTCGATGCCGTCGCTCACCACTCCACCACCAGTGTTCCGGAGTCGTCGACGCGTACGCGTTCGTCGGATGCCAGCAACGTTGTCGCATGGTCCTCGATGATCACCGCGGGCCCATCGAACTCGTCGCCGGCCGCCAGTCCCGCGCGCCGTATGAGCTTCGCCTCGGCGCCGCCGTCATCCGTGCGAATTCGGCGCTGGCCGATCTCGGCGGGCCCCTCCGGGTTGGGTTCGGGGAGATCGCTGAAGCGCATGGCTGCTGGCGCGGTCGCTTCGGCCCGGACGGTAACGACCTCGATCGGGTCGCCGGGTCGGGCGAAGCCGTTGCGTTGCCGGTGTGCCTCGTGGAATGCCCCGGCGATTGCCTCCCAGGTGAGCGGGCGGGGAAGGTCGATGGTGGTTTCGTGCGCTTGGCCGACGTAGCGCACGTCGAGCAGCGGTCGGACCTCGGCGTGGGATGCCGACAGCGCGTGCTGTGCGCGGTCGGTCACCTCGGCGATGCGTTCGGCGAGCCCGTCGGTGGACGTGTGTCGGGTGCTGCGGGCGGCATCGGCACGCCTCGGGCTGAGCAGCAGGCCCAGCGCCGAGAAGACACCCGCGTGCGGCGGCACGAACACGGCGGCCATGTCGAGGGCGCGGGCGAGCGCGGTCGCATGCAGGCCGCCGGCGCCGCCGAACGAAACCAGAGCGGCGTCGCGCGGGTCGGCGCCCTCCTCGACCGACACGACGCGGATGGCACGCTCCATGTGCGCTTCAGCGACACGGACCATGCCGTGTGCCGCAGTTGTCTCGTCGATCCCGAGGGTGTCTGCGAGCCCGGCAAGCGCAGCTGTCGCGGCGTCGACGTCGAGCACGATGTCATCTGCAAACGGTGCTGCGGCATCGAGACGTCCCAGAATCAGATTGGCGTCGGTGATCGTCGGTTCGGTCCCCCCACGGCCGTAGCACGCAGGACCCGGGATGGCCCCTGCGCTTCGGGGGCCGACGCGTAGCGCACCGCCGTGGTCGCGCCAGCCGATGCTGCCGCCGCCCGCACCAACCGTGTGCACCGCGACGCTCGGCATACGGCACGCGAAGCCATCGATGTCGCGCTCGTAGGCGACGGTCGGTCGTCCGTCGACGATGCGGCAGACGTCGGTCGATGTGCCACCCATGTCGAACGAGACCAGGTCGCGGTGGCCGAGTGCGTCGCCGAGTGCTGCGGCCGCGACGACACCGCCGGCCGGGCCCGACAGCAGGACCGCTGCGGGCAGCCGCTGGGCATCGCCGATGTCCATGAGCCCGCCGGAGGAGCGCATCACCTCGATCGTGTCGGCGACACCGCCACGACGTGCTCCCACCGCCAGCCCGCCGAGGTAGTCGGCCACCACCGGCGTTAGATACGCGTTGAGCACAGTCGTCGACGTGCGCTCGAACTCGCGGAATTCGCCCACGACCGCATGTGATGCGCAGATGGGGACGTCGAAGTGTCGGGACAGTGCATCGAGGAGCCGGCGCTCACCGTCGGCGTCACGCGATGCGTGCAGCAGGCAGATCGCGATCGCTTCGGGGGCGAAGCGATGGAGTTGCGCAACGAGTGCATCGAGGTCCGTCGCTTCGATCCGACCTTCGCGGCCAACGAGCGGCTCGGGACGATCGGCGAAGGGGTCATACAACGACGGCCGATCCTGCCGGCCGATCTCGATGAGGTCGGCGAAGCCTTCGTTGCACACGAGTGCTGTTCGTGCACCGCGACGCTCGAGGAGTGCGTTCGTCGCAACGGTCGTGCCGTGCAGCAGCACCGTCGCGTGATCGGTCAGCGCGCGGCAGCCGGCGAGTACTCCGTCATGTTGGGGCCGCGTGGTCGAGGTCTTCGTCGTCGTCAGCCGCGTCCCGTCGACATGGACGATGTCGGTGAACGTGCCGCCGACATCGACGCCGAGTGCCATGGATGCCTCGTCGTTCGACTGCGTGCGCGAGCGTGGCATCCCAGCCTACTCGCGGTCGCTTGGCCAATTCGTGTCCGACGTGGCACCCTTCGATGTTCGAATGGGACGTCCGCCCACGTGTCGCGTCCTCACGGACACGGGCGGAGTCGAGGAGCGTGTGCGTATGCGGTCGTGGTTCGGCGCGGTGGCGGTGCTCGTGGCTGCCCTCGTCGCGCCGTCGACCAGTGCCGACGCGGTGACGCAGGACCAGCTGCGCAGCGAGATCGAAGAGGCCGAGCGGACCGTCGACGATCTGTCGACGCGGCTCGATGACGCGACCGAACGCTACGAGAACACCTGGGCGGAGATCGAGTCGACGAAGGTCGAACTCGAACGCCTCAGCCGGCGGGTCATCCAGTTGGAACAGTCGGCGCGTGAAGCCGAGCGGTTGCTCAGCGAGCGTGCCCGCGCCGTCTTCAAGCAGGGGTCGACCCAGCCGTTCGAGATCCTGCTCACGTCCGGTGGACCGCAGGAGGCGGTTGAACGCGCGGCGATGATCGCGACGCTGCAGTTGCGCGAGGGAACCCGGCTCGAAGACGCGCTCGCGTCGCAGATCGCGCTCGAACAGACGCGAACGCTGCTTGCGGAACGCGAGGAGCGGCTCGACGAGCTGCAGGCGGATCTCGCCGTCCAAGAGGCAGAGCTGACGGCAGCGCTGGACCAGGCCCAGGCGCGCGAGACGAGCCTGAAGACCATGCTGGAGCGGCAGGTCCGCATCGACCGTGGCGTGCAACAGGGCGTGTACGCCTGCATCTTCGACGGCGCGTTCCGGTTCCGCGACACGTGGGGTGCGCCGCGCAGCGGTGGGCGTCGGCACAAGGGCACCGACGTGTTCTCGTCGTATCGCGCGCCCGTGTACGCGTTCACCTATGGCACGGTGCGACGGGTGTCGTTCAGCGGTCTGGGCGGACTCGGGCTGTACCTTCGCGGCGACGACGGCAACGAGTACTACTACGCGCACCTTGACAGCGCCGCACCCGATGGGCAGGCCGGTCGGCGGGTCGCGCCTGGACAGCTGATCGCCTACAACGGATCGACCGGCAACGCCTCGGCAAGCGCACCGCACGTGCACTTCGAAGTGCATCCGGGCGGCGGGGCACCGATCAACCCGTACCAGTGGCTCGCGGCGGCCTGCTTCTAGGCGCTCGACAGACACCGGCGCAGCGGGTTCGGTCGATTGCGCACATCGCACGGCCACGATTGCGTGGTACGGCCCTGCCCCACCGTCACTTGTACGCGACCAAACCCGCATTGAGACATCTCGCGATGCGTCGCGCAAGCACCTTCGGGTGAATTCGGCAGATTTCCGCAATTTTGCCGATGAGTGGGTCAACCACACCGCCCACACTGCAGATCCTGACCGACATCCGTCGGCTCACGATCCTGCACCAAGGAGTACGCATTATGACCGCGCTTCGCGCCACGTTCCGCTCCCTGACCGCCCGCGCCGTCCGCCAGGAAGAGGGCGCGTCGGCCGTTGAGTACGGCCTGCTCGTCGGCCTCATCGCCGTCGCCATCATCGTCGCCGTCACCCTGCTCGGCGACAACCTTGCGATCATGTTCAACAACATCGCGAATGCGATCTGATCGCCGTTCACCCGGGCCGCACCTGCGGCCCGGCGTTTACACGTCGGCGCGCCGTGAGCCCGAGATCTGGCCCTGATGTGATCGACATCGTCGCACCACGTCAGGTGCGACAATCCGGGTTCACGGCGACGCCGGCGTCCGATGTGTTCTCGGAGCCGCCGTGCAGATGACCCGACGCCTGCTCGACGACGGCGCTGCTGCCGCCGTCGAGTTCGCGTTGGTCGTGCCATTCCTGCTGCTGATCCTGTTCGGAATCGTCGAATTCGGCCGCGTCTACAACGCACAGATCGCCCTGTCGGCGTCCGCCCGTGAAGCCGCGCGGGTGATGGCCGTCACCGAGGATCCGATCGCCGCCGTCGACGCCGCGATCGATGGGGCCCCGTCGCTGAGTCCCGCGCTCGAACCCAGCCAGGTGGCGATCACCCCGGCGAGCTGCGGTCCCGGGGTCAATGTCGCCGTGGACATCACCTACCCGATGTCGCTGCTGCCCATCGTGGGCGGCTTCGAGATCGACGTGTCGGGACGTGGGGTGATGCGCTGTGGTGGCTGACCGCGCCGCACGCCGGGCGCGTCGTGAGGAAGGCGCGATCGCGGTGCTCGCTGCGCTGTCGATGGTCGGCGTGCTCGGCTTCGGCGCCGTCGTCGTCGACGCTGGCGCGATCTATGCTGAGCGTCGACAGCTGCAGAACGGGTCGGACGCGGCGGCACTCGCCGTTGCGATGCAGTGCGCGGCTGGTGACTGCGGTGACACCGCGACGGCGGCTGCCGAGCTCGCCGACGCCAACGCCAACGACGGGGCAGCCAGCGTCCAGCAGATCGAGATCCTCGAGAACCGTGTCATCGTCTCCACCGCGACCGAGACGGCCGATGGCGGGTCCGGCGTGACGCACTGGATCGCCCCATTGCTCGGTATCGACGAGACGGCGGTCAATGCCGGCGCTGCCGCTGACTGGGGCGGCCCGTCGGCAGGAACGTCGATCCTGCCACTGGCGATCTCGTGGTGCAGCTTCTTCGAACACACCGGTGGTGGCGTGCCGTCCGACGAGATCGAACAGACCATCTTCTACCTCGCCGAGGGAGCTTCGGACTGCGTGGGTCCGTCGGGTGCGGCGATCCCGGGTGGGTTCGGTTGGCTCGAACCGGATCCGGCCACCTGTGCCGCTTCGTCGTCCATCGCGACCGCTGCCCCCGGCAAGCCCGGCGTTTCCACGCCCACCGAATGTGAACCGGTCGACTTCGACGCGATCCGCGATGAGACCGTGCTGCTGCCGATCTATCAGGATGCCGGCGGGGAGGGTTCGAGCGGATGGTTCGACATCCATGCGTACGCCGCGTTCCACATCACCGGCTATCGGTTCGCGTGTCCGCCCGGTTACCGCTGGAACGATGGCGCGGGCGCGTGTGGTTCGAACAGTGAACGTTTCATCACGGGCTACTTCACCGAGTTCGTGACGCTTGACGGAGCTTGGAAGTTCGGCGGGCCGGATGTCGGTGGTCGCGTCGTCCGGCTCACCCAGTGACGGTGTTGAGGAGAACGGTGTGAGAACACGCCTACTCGCGGCCATCGCGGCCGGCGCCCTTGTGGTCGCCGGCACGCTCCTGTTGGTCGCCTACGTGCGCGGTGTCGAGGAACGTGTCCGGGCCGGTGAGGAACTCGTCGAGGTCCTCGTCGTGCAGCAGGTCGTCGAAGCCGGCACTCCCGCCGAGGCGCTCGCCGACGTCGTCGCGCCGACGCCGATCGCCCGGCGCAACGTGGCCGACAGTGCCGTACGCACGATCGAGGCGTTCACGTCGTCCCTGGCTGGTCGTGTGACCGACGCGGTGCTGTTTCCGGGCGAACAGGTCCTGGAAACACGGCTTGTCGATCCCGAGGACACCGACGCCGACGTCGTCGACGTCCCGCCGCGACTCCACGAGGTCACCGTGGCGCTCGACGCCCAGCGCACCGTCGGCGGGACGCTCGCCCCTGGCGACCTTGTCGCGGCATACGTGTCGCTGGCAGAGGGGCCGGGAGAGGCGAAGGAGGGGGCGACTCATCTGGTCCTGCACAAGCTCCTCGTGACGCAGGTGCAGTTCGAACCTGACGCGGGCGCCGGGGTCGACGCGGTGTGGCCGGCGGGCCAGATCCTTGTCACGGTCGCTGTCGACGCCGGTGAGGCCGAACGACTCGTCTTCGGTGCCGAACACGGCACCGTCTGGCTCTCGCGCGAACCGGAGGACGCCTCGGAGAGCGGGACCAGAATCCGCGACCGAGAGAACGTGTTCCGATGAGCACCGTCGCCGTCATCGCCGGAGACGACTACTTCGAGCACCTGCGTCGGGTGTTGTCGGACAACGGCGCCGTTCACCACCTCGCGGGCGAACAGATCGTCGATCTGCTCACCCGATCGGTGGCCGGTCCCGAGGTCGTGGTGCTCGGACCGGGATTGGCGTTCGACGACGCGTGCGGTTTCGCCGGGCAGATCGACCGGATCCGTTCCGACGTCGCCACCGTCCTCGTCGCACAGCCCGACGCTGGCGTGCTCGCGGCAGCACTCCGGGTGGGTGTGCGCGACGTGCTCGGCCCGGACGCCGACGACCAAGAGGTCCGCAACGTCATCGAGCGGGCTGCGGCGATGGCGCGCTCGCGCCGTCAGGCGCTGCCGGCCGAGCCGGCGGCCGCCCGATCGTCGGGCCGGATCATCACGATCGCGTCGCCGAAGGGCGGCAGTGGCAAGACCACGGTGGCGACGAATCTTGCGGTGGAACTGGGTCGCCGCGTGCCCGGCGAGGTCGTGATCGTCGACCTCGATCTCCAGTTCGGCGACGTCGCGACGAGCCTGCGGCTGGAACCCGAGCACCACGTCGCCGACGCGGTTGCGGCACTCAGCGGCGACGACATGATCCTCAAGACCTATCTGACGTCGCACCCGTCCGGCTGCTATGCACTGTGCGCGCCGGAGTCGCCTGCGGCCGCCGACAGCGTTACCGGAGATCAGGTCCGTGGAGTCCTCGAGCGGCTCGCCCAGGGATTCCGCTACGTGATCGTCGACACCTCGCCCGGGCTGGCCGAACACACCCTCGCCGCGCTTGAGGTCAGCCAGCGGTTGGTGATGCTCGCGGGCATGGATGTGCCATCGGTGCGCGGCCTGCACCGCGAGCTGGAAATCCTCGATGAACTGCACGTCGACTCGTCGGCGATCACGATCGTGCTGAACTTCGTCGACCGCCGCTCGGGCCTCAAGGTTGACGATGTCGCGGCGATGCTGCAGCGCGACATCGACATCGAACTGCCCCGTTCCTACCAGGTCACGTTGTCGACCAACCGTGGAGTCCCGTTGCTCACCGAGTCGTCTCGTGACCCGGTCGCCAAGCGCCTCCGTGCACTGACCGATCTCGTCGATGCCCGTCGTGGAGCACGCACATGAAGCTCTCGGACCGATTGCAGGCCGCTCGCGGCAGTGACCAACTGCCGCCACCCGTCAGCAAGCCGCCGGCGGCACCCGCGAGCGATGAGCCTGCGCGTGATTCCGAAGCCGCCGTCGACGCGCTCGGCGGACTCAAGGCTCGCGCCGCAACGGCGTTGTTCGCCCGCCTCGGCTCCCGGATCACGGACCCGAACCTGACCGAGACCCAACTCCACGCCTACGTGCGTGAGGAGCTCGCGACGGTCATCGACGCCGAGCAGTCCCCGCTGACCGCCGACGAGCGCCAGCGACTCGTGCGTGAGATCACCAACGACGTGCTCGGCTACGGGCCGTTGCAGGTGCTGCTCGACGATCCGGCAGTGACGGAGATCATGGTAAACAGCGCGTCGATGATCTTTGTCGAACGCGACGGGAAGTTGACCCGGACGAACGCCCGCTTCGCCTCGGACGAACACTTGCGTCGCGTGATCGAGCGGATCGTCTCACGCATCGGTCGCAGAATCGACGAGTCGAGCCCGATGGTCGACGCGCGTCTGCCCGACGGTTCCCGGGTCAACGCAATCATTCCCCCGCTGGCCGTGGATGGTGCGGCGCTGACGATCCGGAAGTTCGCCACTGATCCGTTGTCGGTCGACGACCTCCTCAGCTTCGGCACGCTCAGCCCGGAGATGGCCGAGCTGCTCAGCGCATGTGTGCGCGCCCGGTTGAACATCATCGTCTCCGGAGGCACCGGCACGGGCAAGACGACGCTGCTCAACGTGCTCAGTTCCTTCATCCCGGACGGTGAGCGGATTATCACGATCGAGGATGCGGTCGAGTTGCAGATGCGCCAGCGTCACGTTGTGCGCCTCGAGTCCCGCCCGGCCAACATCGAGGGGCGAGGCGCCGTCTCCATCCGCGATCTGGTGCGAAACAGTCTGCGCATGCGCCCCGACCGCATCGTCATCGGCGAGGTGCGTGGTGGGGAGAGTCTCGACATGTTGCAGGCCATGAACACCGGGCACGACGGCTCGTTGTCGACCGTCCATGCCAACAGTCCACGCGACGCAATCGCCCGACTCGAGACCCTGGTCTTGATGGCGGGCATGGATCTGCCGATGCGTGCCATCCGCGAACAGCTGGCGGCGGCGGTCGATGTCGTCGTGCAGATCTCGCGACTGCGGGACGGCATGCGTCGGGTGACGCACGTCACCGAGGTGCAGGGCATGGAGGGGGACAAGGTCACGCTGCAGGACGCGTTCGTCTTCGATTATGGCGCTGGTGTGGCACCGGACGGGAAGTTCCTCGGCAAGGCCGTGCCAACCGGAATTCGGCCCAAGTTCTCCGAACGGATCGAACATC
This sequence comes from Nitriliruptoraceae bacterium, assembly GCA_040904785.1. Classification (GTDB taxonomy): domain Bacteria; phylum Actinomycetota; class Nitriliruptoria; order Nitriliruptorales; family Nitriliruptoraceae; genus JBBDSV01. Next base: position 35,935 of record JBBDSV010000016.1, on the reverse strand, counting down.
AGGGAATCGAGCTTCCGGCACACATTTTCGGCGCCCCGGTCGGTACCGGCCGATGGGGGAGCTGATGGGCGCGTCGATGCCAGCAGCACCGCCGGGCTGGTTGTTCGTCGCCGGTCTTGCCTGCGTCTACGTGGCCGTCGTGCTCGTGTTCCAGGCGATCTCGCCATCAATTGTGCGCGTCGACCCGCAGCGGCGCGGTGCATCGAGTGCACGGGGGGTCGCCGGTGCCTTCGACCGGGCGCTGTTCGCGGCCGAGCGCGGACTCGCGGGCACGTCATTCCTCGATCGGCTCGCGACGGGTCTCGACCGCGCCGGCATCGGCGGCACCGCAGCCCGATTCGTCCTCCAGGTGTTGCTCACCTTCCTGCTCGCGGTGGTGACCGGCGCGTTGCTCGGCGGGCTATTCGTCGCCGTGTTCTTCGGTATCGTCGTCGCGTTCGGGGCGCGAACCCTGCTGTCGATCCGTACGTCGAGGCGACAGGCGGCGTTCGCCGACCAGCTCGACGACACGCTGCAGCTGCTGGCGGGAAGCCTGCGTGCGGGCCACAGCCTGCTGCAGGCCGTGGACACCGTTGCCCAGGAATCGTCCGAACCGACGTCGAGCGAGTTCCGGCGGATCGTCAATGCCACGCGAGTTGGTCAGGATCTGTCGCAGGCGATTGCGGTGACCGTCGACCGGACGGCGAGTGCCGACTTCTCGTGGGTGGCACAGGCGATCGCCATCCACCGGGAGGTGGGCGGCAATCTCGCGGGGGTCCTCGACACGGTCGCCGAGACGATCCGGGAGCGCAATCAGATCCGCCGGCACGTCCAGGCGTTGTCCGCGGAGGGCAAGCTGTCGGCGATCGTGCTCATGGGGCTGCCGGTCGCGATCGTCGCATTCCTCGCGCTGATCAGTCCGGGATACCTCGCCAACTTCGTCGCCGGTCCCGCCGGGTGGATCATGCTTGGGACGATTGCACTGCTCATGACGGTCGGCGGGCTGTGGCTGCGCAAGATCATCACGATCGAGTACTGACGTGGCCGAGATGACGGTGGTGGTCGGCGCGGCGGCGGTGGTCGCCGCGGTACCGCTCTTCGTGTGGGCGCTGGTCTCGGGTCGTCCGCAGGCGCACGCCGACGTCGTGGGCAATCTCCGTCGCGGCCTCGGGGCGGAGGCTTCGCCGACCATCTCGCATTCCGCAGCGCCGGGCTCGCTTGGTTCGGCGTTGCGGCGCGTGCACCCCGACGCGATGATCGATCGCATCGATCGGCTGCAGTCGCTGGCTGGCCGCTCGGCGGATGTCAGTCTTGACCGGGTGCTCGCGACCAAGGCCGTGCTGTTCCTCGCCGCGATGCTTCTTGGCGTGCCCTACGCACTGGCTGATCCCACGCCGCTGCGTGTCGCTGCGACGGTGATCGTCATGCTCGTGACGTTCTTCGTGCCGGAGCTGCTGCTGTATTCGCGGGGTCAGGAACGGCAGAAGATCATCCAGAACGAGCTCGCCGACACACTCGATCAGATGACGATTGCGGTCGAGGCAGGCCTGGGCTTCGACGCGGCGATGGTACGTGCGGCGAACGCCGGAACGGGACCGCTCGCTGAGGAACTCGTCCGCACGCTCCAGGAGATCCAGGTCGGGGTACCGCGTCGTGACGCGTTCCGTGGGCTTGCCGCGCGGACGACGGTCACCGACCTGCAGCGATTCGTTTCGGCGTTGCTCCAGGCGGACACGTATGGCATCCCCCTCGTCGACATCCTGCGGACGCAGGCCGAGGAGATCCGGCGGAAGCGACGGCATCGTGCCGAGCAGCGCGCAATGCAGATCCCGGTGAAGGTCGTATTCCCGCTCGTGCTGTGCATTCTGCCGACACTGTTCATCGTGCTGCTGGGCCCGGCCGCGCTCGACATCGTCGGCGCGTTCTAGCTCGGTGGTGTCCAGTGTGCGCGATTGGCCAGTGCGACCGCGCCGAGCTGCGAGTGCACTTCGAGCTTGGCGAGGATCGATTCGATCTGTGTTCGCACCGTTCGCACGGACACGACGCGCTCTTCGGCGATCGCTTCAGCCGAGACGCCCTGCATGAGACGGCCGAGTACCTCGGCCTCGGCCTGCGTGAGCCGGTCGAACACCTCTGACCAATGGGTGAGTTCAGACCGTTCGTGGCGCAGTGCCGCGAGCAGCTCCTGCCGGCGGGCCTGTGAGATCACGGACCGATTGTTTGCTGCCTGCTCGACGGCGTGCACGAGGGCCTCCAAGGGTTGCGACTTGTTGACGACGGACAGGGCGCCGGCCTCGAGGCATTCTGCCATGCGCGGCGCGTGGTCGATGCCGGTGACCACGACGACGACGCAGCCGAGTTCAACGAGTTCGGGCGTGAGCTCGGCGCCGGTCGGCCCGTCGTTCGCGAGGTCGTAATCCAGCAGGACGATGTCCGGCCGGACGCGACGGACCGTGTCGCCGATGGCTGTCGGGGTGACCCCGAGCGGCCGGTGCGCAGTGAAGCCGTTGGCCTCGAGGGCCACGGTGAGTGATTCGGCGAACAGTTCGTGGTCGTCGACGACGAGCACGGTGCGCGTCGCGGAGCGCCCGGCGGTGCTGGTCATCGACGGTGTCGCAGGGTCATGATGCGACATCGTGGCGTTCCATTGCCGTCGCTGCTGATGGAGCCGCCAGGCCATGCGGCGCGCGCGTCGGCAACTTCAGAACGAATGTCGCACCACCTCCCGGGGTGTCCTCGACCCACAGCTGGCCGCCCTGGCGTTCGATCAGGTCCTTCGAGATTGCCAGTCCCAAGCCACTTCCCGGCAGGTCGTGGCTTGCGTGCCCGCGAACGCCGCTGGTGAAGATCGATTCGCGTTCCTCGGCGGTGATCCCGGGACCGTGGTCAGCAACGAGGATGCGCGTGTGACCGTCGTCTGCAGATGCGCGTACCTCGATGCGTGCGTGCGGCGCGTGTCGCCTGGCGTTCTCGAGCAGATTCTGGACCGCCTGCGCTGTTGCGGCCCACGAGCCCCAAGCCGTCAGGTGCGCATCGATCTCGACGCTGATGTCAGCGCTGCCGGCGCGCGCGGCGGTGACGAGCGGCGCGACGGTGTCGGTGACGAAGAACGTGGCGTTCGCTCCGGCGCTGTCGGACGGCGCGAAGAGGTGTTGGAGCCGGACGAGCTCGCGAAAGGTCGCGGCGAGCATGCGCGTGCGTGTTGCGTCGTCGACGGGCGTCTCTTCGAGCACGCGCAGCGTGTTGACTATGCCGCCCAGGGCGTTGCGTGCTTCATGGACCTGTTCACGTTGGACGCGCCGCGTGTCATCGGCTGCTGCCTCTGCGGCCTCGGCCCGTGTCAGCAGGTCGAGACGCTGTTCGCGCACGGTCGACGACAAGCTGCGGATCACCCCGACCAAGGCGCAGACCAGCCCTGCGGTCTGCATCGCCTGCGCGCCGACACTCCCCGGTTGTTCGGCGAGCACCGCCGCGCTGCGCGCCCATTCGGTACCGGCGAAGGCAATGCATGCCAGCGCAATCCACGACAGCAGCGGCCGCCCGCGGCGAACCGCCGCGGTGCCGAACGCGACCGCGAGCGCCAGCCACACCGCGGGGAGTACGACCGGGGCTCCGGCGACCGGTGTCGTGTCACGCACCACATCGGTCGCGCTGATGAACGGCAAGCCAAGTGCGGGAACGAGTTGGAGCAGCACGGTGGCTGCTGTTGTGACCGCCACAGAGATGAGCAGTACGCGGGTTGGCCGTCGGCGCCACGGCTGCGCCGTTCGTGACGTCCACAGTGCCATGACGAGGAGCACGAGGACCGCCGCACGTGCGCCGGGCTGCAGCCACGCAACCGCAGCGGTAACGGTCGTCGCACGTTCGATCAGCGGCCACAGTGTCGCGATGCCGATCGGCAGCAGCCCGAGCGTCGTCCATGCCGCGGCGGCCCAGGCCGCTTCGGTGCTGCCGCCGAGGCGCGAGAACATCGCGAAGACGGTGCCGCACAGGATCGCCAGCGTCGCCGCGCCGACGTTGAGCGCGGCTTGGGCACTCGCCTGCTCAACCGCCGTCGCCGGCATGCCCGCCGACGGGGCCAGAATGGCGAACACGCTGACGGTGCCGAGACAGACGAACGCGACCACCATCGGCGCCGTGATCGCTCGTCGCCGGGGCTGGCCTGCGAGGATGTCGGGATGCAGCCACGGCGTGTCGGCGGATGCACCGCGCGCATCGGCGCGGCGCGCGGCGATTGCACCGCCGGCCGCGCGGGGCACGGCGGTCGTCATCGCGTCGCCTTGTGGCACAGGTACGGGTTCCTCGTTCTCCGGGCTGTTCTCCGGGCTGGCAGCAGCCGTCGTTGCAGTGATCGCTCGCCGACGGCCGCGCGTTACGACCTGCGTCGGGAAAATTCCCGACAGGAACGCGCTGCGGCAGCCAATTCATCTGAGGACTGAGCTTCCACCGCCGCGCGAACGCACGGACCAACACGTCAGAGGACCCCAAAATCGGTCGCGAACACGCGTGTGCGGCGGTATACAGACAATTCCTCTGAGGTGCCGTTGACATCGCGAGCGGCATCGGACTAACGTCCATCGTCCGCTACTACCGTCGACGTACGAACGTGCGCGCGCCGCGAGCCGGATGAGGGCGATCGCGACGGGTGCCGCAGCCGAGGGAGAGGTCTGGATGGTTACCACCAAGGCTCGGGTCGTCATTCGTCACGTTCTGGTGTACGGCATGGCTCTTCTCATCCTCATGCCGTTCTTTTGGGTGGTGCTCTCGTCCTTCAAGTCTCCATCGGAGCTCGTGCGCTATCCCCCGACGATCCTGCCGACCGAGTGGACCCTCGAGAACTTCACAGGATTTTTCCGGGCGACGAACTTCCAGCGGGCGATGTGGAACTCGGCGATGGTCGCCTTCGCGACCACAGTCATTTCGATGGTCGTCGCCGCACCTGCCGCCTACGCGCTGTCACGTTTCACCCACCGGTCCTTCGAGTGGATCGCGCGGTTCTTCATCTACAGCTACATGATCCCGCCGATCCTGCTGGTGCTGCCGGTCTTCCAGATCTTCTTCAACCTCGGTCTGGCCAACAATCTTTTTGCGCTGGTGTTCATCTACCTCGCGATCGTGATGCCGCTGATCCTGTGGACGATGCGGTCCTTCTTCGCGGGCATCCCGATCGACCTCGAGGAAGCCGCGATGGTCGACGGGGCGACGCGGTTCCGCGCGTTCCTCGTGATCGTGCTGCCGCAGGCGTACCCCGGACTCATTGCGACCGGCATCATCGCCATGAACATCGGCTGGAGTGAATACCTGTTCGCGGCAACGCTGCTCACCCAGCCGGACATGCTCACGATCAGCCCCCGCCTCGAGAGCTTCATGGGACGCGGGCTGTTCAACTGGGGCTGGCTGATGGCGGCCGCCGTCGCGGTCACCGCGCCGTTGATCGTGGTGGCGACCCTGTTGCAGAAGCGACTCGTGGAAGGCTTCGCTGCCGGCGCGATCAAGGGATGACCACGTGGCGTCACCGCGTATCCCACCTGGATCGCACGTGACGCCACCGCCGCAACGAGCGATCCACGTGAGTGTGCTGGAGCAGTGAAGGGAAGGAGGAGCGGCCACACGGGAGCATCCGTTTCCGGTTCGAAGATGTCCGTCGGCGTACCGACCAGGTGCCCGCCGCGCGGCGACGAAGGATCGGGAAGACACGCGAATCAGGATCACGAACACCAGTTGTCAACTGCGTTTCACGGAGGAAAACATGCGATCCAGAAGCACCCGTGAGGGCGGAAGCGGGCAATTACGCCGCGTCCGGATCTCACAGTTCATTGCAGCGGCGTGCGTGCTCGCGCTCGTCGCCGGCTGCGCAGGCGGAAGCGACGAGGGTGACTCGGCGGGCGACACGCCCGATGAGATCCCCGACGCTCCCGAGGCGCCGGAGACCCCGGAGCTCGCCGAGGGCGAGCGGATGATCGTTCCGTTCCTCACGGCGGAGAGCTCGCCGGAGGCCGTCGGTCAGCTGACCGGACTCATTGAGGCGTTCGAGGAAGAGCACCCCGATATCGGGATTGAGATCCAGCTGACCTCGAACGACAACCGCGCCCAGCGCATCATCAACGCCGTGACCGTCGGTGACGAACTCGGCATCTTCGAGATCGAACGTCGTCGCGTCCCGGACTTCACCGCTGCCGGATGGCTGCTGCCGCTCAACGACATCGTCGAGAGCGTCGGCCCGGAGAACTTCATCCCCGGTTCGCTGCTCTACTGGCCGTGGGACGGCAACCTGTACCAGTTCACCTCGGACCTGAGTGCTGCAACGATGTACTACCGCAGCGACCTCTTCGAGGAGGCCGGCCTGGGAACGCCCGACAGCTACGAGCGTCTGCTCGAAGCCTCGGAGCGGCTCCACGGGCAGGACGGTGTTTCCGGTAACGCCTTCGAAGCGTCGCACAACGGTGGTGTCCAGCGGTTCGTCACGTTCCTGTGGCAGAACTGTGGGGACTTCTACACGCGTGACGGCGAGATGGCGTTCGACCGCGAGGGCACCCGCCAGGCGGTTGAGGACTACGCCGAGTTGAACCAGTACACCCCGGACGGTTCGCACTCCTGGGGCTCGCTGGACCCGGTGAACGCCTACTCGGCCGGTCGTGTCGCCATGTCGCTGTTCCCAGGCCGCTTGGGCTTCGGGGTCGCGACGGACGCACCGGACATCGCTGCGGTGACCGAGAACATCGAAGCGCGCGTTGCGCGCGGTGGTGAAGGTCCACGCATCGTCTACGGCGCGGTGACCAGCTACGCCATCGGGTCGACGGTTCGTTACCCGGAGGCGGCGCGGACGTTCCTGGAATACCTGTTCACGGGCCAGCCGCTGCTGGACTTCGCGATGGGTGTTCCTGGCCATATCGCTCCGGCGATCAAGGACGTCCAGGAGCAGATGCTCCAGGTCGACCACCCGTACATCAATGACTACGGCCACTGGGTCGAGACGATCCTCGAGGCGACCACGTACTTCAACGCCGAAGCCCAGAACATGGGGTCGGTCGAGGAGGACTGCACCTACGAGAAGTCGCTCGTGCCGATGCCATGGTCGAGCCGTGTCATGGGTAGCCCGCCGGTCGTGACCGAGATGTTCCAGCGCATCGCGTTGGATGATGTCTCGGTGGACGAGGCCTACGCCGACGCGGTCGAGGCTCACGAGACCGAGCGTGACGCCTGGCTCGACGACCCGGCGAACTCCTGGTTCGAGCCGGTCGACGAGGACTGGATGGAGCAGTACGGCATCGAGATCGGCTAGCTCCCGCTGAAGTTCGGTGTGGGGTCGGGCGAATGCGTCCCGGCCCCACACCGGGCAACCTGTCACGGACGGCGCGATGCGCGACGACGTGCAGCACGACACCGGCAGTGACACCACCCGGCATGGATGGGCGAATCGACCATGAGCGCGACACCACCACCAGCCGCCGCTGAGGCGGCAACGGACGAGAAGCCGGAGCCGAAGAAGAAGGTCGCAAGGACCGGGCTCAAGGGCAGTGGAACACAGACCAAGGCGGACGCGCGTCTCGGCTGGATGATGCTCGCGCCGGCGGTGCTCCTGACCGCTGTCGTGCTCGTTTATCCCATGCTTGTCGCGGTGCGGCAGAGCTTCTTCAGCATCAACACGGTGACCCGTGCCGAGCGCTGGGTCGGACTGACCAACTACGCCGAACTGATCGTCAACTACAACTTCTGGGCGTCCATGGGGCGCACCGTGTACTGGGTGATCGGCGCGATGCTCTCCCAGGCGGTTGTCGGAATCGCCGTCGCACTCGGGTTGCACGCAAAGATTCGAGGCCGCACGCAGATTCGTGGTGCGGTGCTCTTCCCCTACCTCGTTCCGGCCATCATTGCCGTGCTCACCTGGCGTTGGATCTTCAGCGACACGGTCGGCGTGTTCAATTACATCACGAACGACGTGCTGGGCCTCGGAAAGTTGGGGTGGTTTGACCCCGAGTGGGCGATGATCTCGGTCATCGTGATGTCATTGTGGAAGTACCTGCCCTACTGGGCGCTCTTCGTGCTGGCACGGCTCCAGACGATTCCCGTCGAACTCTATGAGGCCGCGTCGATCGACGGGGCGACCTCCTGGCAGCGGTTCCGGTACATCACCCTGCCGTGGATCATGCCGGTCGTCATGGTGCTGCTCGTGCTGCGAAGCATCTGGGCGTTCCGCGAATTTGACATGGTCTACCTGCCGTTCGGCGGTGGTCCACTGCGGGTGACGACGACGATCGCCGTGTACATTCGCGACCTGGCCTTCAACATTCTGGATATCGGTCGGGCCGCCTCGGCAGCCATGCTGATGTTGATCATCGTCGCGGCGTTGACCCAGTTCTACTTCTGGTTCTACCAGCGTTCGGAGCAGACGCTTGACTGACGGTGAGCGCCCCATCATCGAGGCGGTAGGACTCGTCAAGCACTACGGAGAACGCACGGCGGTCGACGATCTCTCACTGGCCGTGCGTACCGGAGAGATCTACGGCTTCCTGGGCCCCAACGGTGCCGGCAAGACCACGACGATCCTCATGCTGCTCGGGATCCTCGAGCCGGACGCGGGCGTGGCGCGGATCAATGGCCACGAGGCCGGGCCCGGTCGTCTGCAGGCACGGCAGTTCATCGGTGCGGTGTCCGAGACGCAGTTCCTCTACCCGGACATGACGGTTGGCGAGTACCTGCAGTTCTTCGCGCGTCTCTACCGCCTCGACGACAGCCAGCGTCGCATCGACGAATTGCTCGACGAGGTCCGACTGCTCGATCGGCGGCGCTCGCCCACCGTCGAACTGTCGCGGGGCATGCAGCAGAAGCTGGGGATGGCCCGAGCACTGCTCCACGACCCGCCCGCGCTCATCCTCGACGAACCGGTCTCCGGACTCGACCCGCACGGGCTGCGCGAGGTCCGCGATCTCATCGTCGAGCAGCGCGACCGGGGACGTAGTGTGCTCTTGTCGTCGCACGTGCTCGCCGAGGTCGAGAAGACCGCGGATCGCGTCGGCATCATTTCGCAGGGGCGGCTGATCACCGAAGCTTCGCCGCAGGACATCGTCGGCCAGCTCACCGTCAACGGCCCGCTCGATGTCGAGGTTGACACCGACGCGTCCGAACTCGTTGACGTCCTCGCGGCGGTCGACGGCGTCGTCGACGTGCACGCGTCGGGTTCCGTCCTCCACCTGACGACCGACGGTGAGCGGCAGACACGGCAACGGGTGTCGCAGGCCATCACCGCGACCGGGGCGGTCATCGTTCGGCTGAACGACCCCAACGTCTCGCTCGAGGACGCATTCATCCAATTGACCTCGCACGAGATCGACAAACTCAAGGCTTCCGTCCGTGGTTGAGTCGACCCGCGTCCTCCGTCAGTCCGCCGTGCGTGTGATCGCTCGTCGCGAGTTCGAGCAGTTGTTGCGCGGCGTCGCCTGGTATCTGGCGATCGCCGCAACCATGTTCGGCATGGCCTGGTTCCTCGGCAACGATCTCGAGAACCTGCGCCGCACGAACGTGCTTGTCTCAGTCAACCCGTTCCAGGTCCCGGTCCTCACCGCGGTACTGCTGCTCGCGTTCCTGCTGTCCGTCGCGGCGGTGATCTCGGTCGCCCGCGACCGGCAACGCGGCACGCTCGAGGTGTTGTTCTACGGACCGATCGACGAGGCGTCCTACCTCGGGGGCAAGCTCCTCGGTCAGCTCGGCGTCTACATCGTTGCGCTGCCGATCCTTCTCGCCGGCATCGCGGCGCTGAGTCTGTTCACCGGGTTCGCCATGACGGCGACGCTGCTGGGCACGCTGGCAGCATCCATCGTGCCTGCCGCCGCGGTGATTGCGCTTGGCCTGTTGCTGTCATCTCTGGCTCCAAGCGTGCGTTCGGCCATCATCTTGCTCGTCGTCGCGATCGCCGTGCTCGTCGGCGTCGGGATCGCCGCGACCTTCATCGGACTGATGCCTATCGAGAACCCGTCGAGCCCGATCATTCCGGTTCGGGATTCGTTGACGCGGATCGCCGCGTTGATCGACTGGATCTCGCCGTTCTCCCACCTCGAACGAGTCATGGAACAATTGACGATCGGCGCGACCGGTGCCGCGTTCGCGACCGCGGTGCGGTCGCTCGTGTTCGCGGCTCTTGCGCTCGCCGGCGCGACGGTCGCGCTCCGCAAACGAGGGGTCCGACGCCATGAAGACTGACGCGCTCGAATTCATCCGACGCAACCTGTGGCCGATGATCGCGCTGCTGCTCGTGATCGTCACCGCGACCGTGTACAGCTGGGAGTCGATCGCGACCCGCTACGACCCGGATGCGGCCGAAGAACAGCTGATCTTCTATCCGCTGGTCACATCGGGCACCGACTACCGGCACGTCGCGTATCCGCAGCAGGTCGACACGATCCGGGTGCTCGCCGACACACCGTTCGTCCTCAATCCGCGCTACAGCGAGGTCAGCTTCTGGCCGGTGACCCGCGAATACCGGCCAGACCTGCGGCAGCGCAACGAGCCGGTGGCTGACGCGACGCTCGAACTGATTCACCCCGACGGCACCGTCGAGGCAATCGAACCCGACACGTTCACCATCTGGTACGAGGACGGGGTCACTGCGTCGGACGCCGAGTTCTTCCACGGCGATGATGCGGTCGCGCGCTACGACCGCTATGTCGAGGAAGGCCGCGCGTACGCCGATGCGGCCCGCGAGCACCAGATCGCCCAAGGCCAGTATGAGTCCGCGGTCGACGAGTGGCTCGGTCTCGCCGCAGAAGGTGTCGATCCGCTCCCAGATCCACCGGAGGAACCCGACACCGAGGCCCCGGAGCCCTACAACGCCTTTGCCCGCGAGCCCGAGGACGGGCTGGTGCTCACCCTCGATCCAGGCGCGTACACGATTCGCCTGCGCGATGCCGACGGCCAGCTCATCCCCGGCAGTGAACGCGAACTCGTCGCGTTCGCGCCGCTCGACACCGACTACGGCTACGACGTCATCCTCGCTGAACGCTGGACGCAACCACTGCGCTCGCTCAACCCCAATCACGTGGTTTACGTCACCGCAGGCACCGAGATCTATCTGCAGCCGCGGCGTGCCGAGCAGTACACCGCCGGCAACTTCGGCAGGGTGTTCGCACCGCAGACGGTCGAGATCGCCAACGATGCTCAGCGCATCTGGATACCGGTCGCCGACGAAGGTGACGACGGCGTCGACACGACACGCCTGCACGTCGATGGTCCCGCGTCGCTGCCGGACATCCTCGAAGCGCAGCCCTACCGCGTCACCCAGATTCCCAATCGCCAGTTCGGCTACGTCATCGAGCAGTTCGACCCCGCACAACACGGCGGAGGCGTTGAGCCCGACTTCGAGGCGATTCGCGTCCGCCTGGAACAGCCGTCAACAGCGACGGTGAGTCTGCAGGATCCACAGACCGGCGAGCGTCTCGGCGTACGCGAGATCCGCAGCGTTGCTGTCCCGAGCCGCGCGCTGCTGTACCTGCCCGCGTTGCTGCCCCTGCTCGTGTTCGCGGGCGTGACGATCACTCGTCGCCGTGCGCTGCAGGACGACGCGTGAGATCATCTACGCGGACGAGGACACGAGGTGCGAGCATGCGCGTGTTGCCGGGCGGTGTTACGCCGAAATCGAAGCTGATCGGGCGGCGGCTCGTCGCACGATTGTTCGACGTCGGCTTGTTCGGGACGCTGGGGTTGCTGACGCTGCCGATCGTCAATCGTGCATGGACCGAGGTGCCGGGAGGCGACGACGTCGCTCTGCTACTGGCGACCTCGGTCACCGTGTTCGCCTACATCCTCTACGAGTTCGTCACGACGGCGCTGACGGGCCGGACGCTGGGGAAAATGCTCACACGCATCGAGGTGCGGCGCCTCGAACCCACGCACAGCAGGTGGCGATCCTCTGGGCTGCGGGTGATCCCGCTGTTCCTGTTCATGGTTCCCGGGGCCGGATGGGTCGCGTCGCTGCCCGTGTACGGCTACGCGCTGGCTGAAGAGCACGGGCGCGGCATGCACGACCTTCTCGGTTCGACTCAAGTGGTCGGCACCGACCCGGTGCTCGACGCCGACATCGTCGGCGCCGAGTGACCGCAGCGGGATGACGGTGCTGGAACTGTCGTGGAATCCATTCCACACCCCGACGGCACTATCTCGGCGACCTACGGCAGCCGCGCCAGGTGCTGATCGGCGATCGGTGCCAGCGCCGCGGGAAACGGCGCAACCGGGGGACGGACCGACGCATCGTCCATCCAGCCGCGCCGGCGGACGAGTTCCTTGCGGATCGACAGGCCGATCTGCGCCTGCGCCTCGAAGTTTGCCAACGGCAGCCACGGCGTGAACGCTGCGTGCGCCGCGTCGAAACCATCCCGGTGGAAGGCGCCGACCGTGTCCACCAGCGCTTCGGGACGTGAAAATCCGGTCATCGCTCCGGCGGCACCTGCCGCAAGCTCGTCGAGCAATCCGACGCCACCGAGCCCGCCGAAAACGGGGACGTCCGTGTGTGCTGCCAGATGCGCGATCGTCGGCGTCGTCGGCGCCGCCTCGGCCTTGACGGCAACGATGGCGTCGCACTGTTGCACGGTGGTCGTCAATGCATCGATTCCGATTACCACACCCGAGATGTTCGGGTAGTCCTGCAGCACGATGCCGACGCCGGTCGCGTCGTGGATCGCCGCGAGATGCTCGAGGAGTCGGTCGGGGTTGGGTGTGTTCACCTGCGCCATGACGGCAACGAGATCATCACCGACGGCTTCGCGTGCGACGAGCGCCTCTTCGACGGCCGGGCGCGTCGACCGGTTCGCGAGACCGATGACGATCGGCAAGCCGGTACCGACGTCGCGAACCGTCGATGCGACCGTCCGACGTTCGGCGAGGCTCAGCTGCGCTGCTTCGCCGAGCACCCCGAGTGCGACGAGCCCGTTGAGCCCGACTGCGGCGTAGTTATCCACGATTCGGGCGACCGACGCCTCGTCGACGTCGAGTTGCGGACCCACGAAGGGTGTCGGAAGGATGCCCCAGACGCCTGCTTCGAGGCCGGGTCGGCGCGCAGTTGCGGAAGTTGCCACGATGTCGTTGCTCCGGTCGTCGTAAGGCCGAATCTAGTCGAGCGATGCGGCGCCCACAGGCCGCCCCACGGCCCATGCACGTGCTCAAGGGACTTTCCGCGCGATCCGCAGGTCCGCTACAGTTCGGCCCCGATTATGTGACGACACGCCCGTTTCCGTGGCAGAGGTGTGGTGACGAGTGGACGAGCCGAGCTTATGCCCGGCTGACGTTCCGCCGATCGAACGGCGGGTCGACGCTCGCCGTGTACCGGCAACGCCGTTTCCCCAGCGGCCGTGCCGATGAGCGGGTGGTGGGGGCTCGGCCTCGTCGCGCTGTTGATCGCCGCGAACGGCATGTTCGTCGCTGCGGAATTCGCGATGCTTTCCGTGCGTCGGCCATTGATCGACGAACTCGCCGAGCAGGGCGACCGTCGCGCACGCATCGTTGCCCGTGAACTGTCGCAGGTGTCGTTTGCTCTGTCGACGGCGCAGTTCGGGATCACCGCGACGTCGCTGCTCGTGGGATACCTCGCCGAGGAGGCCGTCGGTGGCACCCTGATTCGGCCGCTGCTGGCCTTTGTCGGCTTGCCCGAATCCGCGTCGCTGGGGCTGTCGCTCACACTGGCCTTCCTGCTGTCCACGGTGACGCAGATGATCCTCGGCGAGGTGTTCCCCAAGAACCTCGCGATCTCGGTGCCCTTGACCGTCGCGAAGTGGGCGTCGCCCTTCAATTTCGCCTTCGGCCGTGCACTGTCCCCGGTCATCCGCGTGTTCCACAACGCCGCCGACACACTCGCCGAGCGCGCGTTCCGCATCGACGTCATCCACGAACTCGAGGGCGGGCACTCGCCCGACGAACTCGCACGCATCATTCTCGCCTCCGGGCAGGAGGGCAGCCTCAGCGACGAGCAGGCGCAACTGATGCGCCGTGCGATGGAACTCGGCGAATTGCGGGTCTCGTCGGTGATGGTTCCCCGGCCAGACATCGTCTGGCTCGAGGCCGACTCGACCCTGGCTGACCTCCGTGACGCGGCGGCCGCGACCGGCCACAGTCGATTCCCGATCAGCGGTGAATCGGAAGATGACACGCGGGGCAGCGCGCACGTCAAGGATCTGTTGCGCGTGCCCGAGACCGACCACGCGGCCACGCCGGTGACCGAGTCCGCCACCCCCATGCTTGTCGTACCCGAGTCACAGCCCCTGCGCCGGGTGCTGACCGACATGCGTCGCCAGCACCGCACCTTCGCCCTCGTTGTTGACGAGTTCGGCGGCACCGCCGGCATGGCGACGATGGAGGACATCCTCGAGGTCCTCGTCGGCGACGTCGTCGACGAGTACGACGAGGACGACGACAGCATCCGGCGCGTCGGGCCGCGCTCGTACGCCGTGCGGGGCAGTGCGCCGGTTCACGAACTCGCCGATCTGCTCGACGTGACGTTTCCGGAGGGTGAGTACGAGACGATTGCGGGGTTCCTGTTGCAGGAACTCGGTCGCATCCCCGAACCGGGCGAACGTGTCACGCTGCTGCCTTGGCGTTTCGAAGTACGCACGGTCGAGGGGGTCCGCATCGTCGAGGTCCTCGTCACGCGCACCGCCGAGGTGCCGGCATGACACTCCTCGCGGTCACCGCTGCCGACGCCGCACATGGAACGTTCAGTTTCACTGCGGTGTTCATCGGCATTGCGCTGCTCTTCGCCAACGGGGCCTTCGTTGCCGCCGAGATCGCACTGCTCGCGGCACGGCGCAGCAAGGTCGAAATTCTGGCTGCCGAGGGCGATCCGCGTGCCGTGATCGCACTGCGCGCGCTCCGGGAGCTGCCGATCACGTTCACGGGCGCGCAATTGGGCATAACGATGTGTTCGTTGGGGCTCGGTGCGGTTGCCGAACCTGCGGTTGCCGCATTGTTCGCCGACTGGCTCGGCCTGACCCCGCTGCCGGCTGGGGCGGTGCCGATCGTCGCATTTGTGTTCGCGATCGGACTGGTCGTCTTCCTGCACATGGTCGTCGGAGAAATGGCGCCGAAGAACCTCGCGCTCGTCAAGGCCGAGATCGTCGCGCTGCGACTCGCGCGCGCGTTCGGGTTGTTCATCACCACGTTCCGGCCATTGATCCTGTTGCTCAACGGCACCTCGTCGGCCCTGCTGCGCCTGTGCCGGGTCGAACAGGTCGATGAACGAAACCTGGTGCACACGCCCGACGAGCTCGCGCTCGCACTCGCCGAGTCGCGACAGCTCGGAAAGATCTCGCCGTACGACGCACGGGTCATGGATGCCGCATTGCGGTTGGCGTCGATGAATGCGGCCGCGGCGATGACGCCACGTGTCGATCTGGCAGCCGTCCCCGCCGATGCGACGCTGGCCGAGATACGGGCGCTCGCGGCAGAAACCGGGCACACCCGTTTCCCCGTCTACGAGGAGACGATTGATCACGTGGTCGGCCTGGTCAACGTCAAGGACGCATTGATCAAGGAACCCGACCCGAACGCGGACACGGTCGCGGGCATCCTGCGTCCGATCTTCGCCGTCCCCGAAGCACGGGACCTCGAGCATCTGCTGTCCGACCTGATCGACGAGCGGCACCACGCGGCGATCGTGATCGACGAGCACGGCGGAACCGCGGGCATGGTGACACTCGAGGACATCTTCGAAGAACTGGTTGGTGACATCGACGACGAGTTCGACACCGAGCAGCATGCGCGGCGCACTGGCGAAGACGCGTGGGTCGTGCCCGGAACGATGCGCCGCGACGAGCTCGAGCGGGTCACCGGATTCGACTTCGGCGAGGGCGACTTCGACACGATCTCCGGGGCGATCGTCGAGCATCTCGGTCGTCTGGTGCGGGTCGGCGATGAGGTTGCGATCGGCGATTGGCGACTGCGGGTGCGGTCGCTCGCCGGGCGGCGTGCCGACGAGGTCGAAGTGCGGCGAACGGTGTCGGCATAATGACTGGCGCGCACTGCCGATTCCTCAGTGGAATCTTGCGATCATGGCCACTAGCGTACGACGCCCCTCGTTGGGCTGGTGATGACACCACGCCACGACGAACGGGCCGACAACCTCATCCGTGCGGGAACACCCGGTTCTCGTCCGTGCTGTAGCGAATAGGGAGCGCTCAATGGCAGGCATCACGTTCGAAGACGTGCAGAAGATCTACCCGGACGGGACCCAGGCGGTGTTCGACCTCGACCTGGAGATCAACGACCACGAGTTCATGATTTTCGTCGGCCCGTCGGGATGTGGAAAGTCGACCGCGTTGCGGATGGTGGCCGGGCTCGAGGAGATCTCTGGCGGCAAGATCTCGATCGGCGGTCGCGTCGTCAACGACCTGTCTCCCAAGGACCGCGACGTCGCCATGGTGTTCCAGTCCTACGCCCTGTATCCGCACATGACGGTGGCGCAGAACATGGCGTTCGCCTTGAAGCTCGCCAAGGTCGAGAAGTCCGAGATCGACAAGCGGGTCGATCACGCTGCCGAGATCTTGGGGCTCACCGACTACATGCACCGTAAGCCGCGGGCGCTGTCCGGTGGGCAGCGGCAGCGCGTGGCGATGGGCCGGGCGATCGTTCGCAGCCCGCAGCTCTACCTGCTCGACGAACCGCTCTCGAACCTCGACGCGAAGCTGCGCGTCCAGATGCGCGGCGAGATCTCGTCGCTGCAGCGTCGGCTCGGCGTCACGACGCTCTATGTCACTCACGACCAGGTCGAAGCAATGACGATGGGTGACCGCGTGGCGGTGCTCAAGCTCGGACGGCTCCAGCAGGTCGATGAGCCCCAGAAGCTCTACGAGCACCCGGTCAACCTCTTCGTCGCCGGCTTCCTCGGCTCGCCGCCGATGAACATCGCCCAAGGAACGATCGGGTCGACCGACGGACGGCTCGAGGTCACGCTCGACGACGGTGCGACGACATTTCCGATCGGCGATGTGTCACGCAAGAAGTATCCAGGTGTCGCCAACCACGTCGGCGAGACCGTTGCCGTCGGCATCCGGCCGGAACACCTGGTCGCGCCCGACAAGATCGATCGCGCCGCCGTGTGGACCGATCGGGAAGTCGAGCTCGTCGAGGTGCTCGGCGCCGAGATGCTGGTGCGATTCAAGACGAAGTCGTCGCCGGTGATCTCCGAGGACATCAAGGCGGCGATCGACGACGACGAGGCGTTCGCCGACCTGCAGAAGCAGGCGGCCAAGGGCGGCCAGCCGTTCATCTACCGCGCCGCGCCGGGCACACCCCCGTCGGTCGGTGACCGCATCGACGTCGGCGTCGATGTCGACCAGTTCTACTTCTTCGACATCGAAACGGGTGAGGCACTGCTCTGATCGTCGCCTGACGAGGCAACGAAACGCGAACGGTGCTGCTGCGGCGGCGCCGTTCGCGTGTCCTGGGGCCTGCAGGCCGGGTCAGGCGGCGCGGGTACCGGCGTCGACGGTGCGGTCGACGCGCTTGAGAAAAATGACGAACGGCAGGGCCGCCAGCCCGATCGCAATGCCGATGTAGAGCGCCTGCTGCAGACCAATCGAATCGGCCATCGCGCCGATCGCCACCGTTGCCGTGGTGCCGCCAGCGGCCTTCATGAAATACGTGAATCCGACGGCGGAGCTGCGATGGTCGGGCATCAACCGTTGCATGATGACGAGCTCGACCGATGTCGCGCTGAGCAGACCCAGCCCGCCGACCGCGAGGATGGCAAGCCCGACCGGTGTGGGACCGAGCGCGACCGCTGTGGCCAACGCGGGCGCGGCGATGAGCAAACCGAACGTCATCGTTCGGGGCCGGCCGAACCGGTCCGACAGAATGCCGCCGGTGAATGCTCCAAGCGTGCCGCCCGATTCGTAGGCCGTCAGCGCGAGTCCAGCCAGGAGCAGCGAGGAACCGCGGCCCGTCGCATAGGTGGGATAGAAAATGATGAATCCCACGTTCATGAATGAGCGCATGAACACGAATGCGCTGAGCATGGCCATCCCGCCGCGTCCGGCGCGAAGTGCGTCACGGAGTCGTGCCGGTGCCGACGATCGGACCGGGATGTCGGCGTGGCGGAAGCGGCGCCAGAGCGCTAGCGATGCGAGCACGCCGGGAATCAAGATGATCCAGGCACCGTCGAGCCCCACCGCGCCGATCACGGCGGCGATGGTGACCGGGCCGATGACGCGGCCGAACTCGCCGCCGGTCATGAAGAACGACGTTCCCTTTCCCCAGCGATCGCCAGCGACGCGCGTGACGAGTGCGCCGGCGGCCGGGTGGAATGCGGCGTGGCTCAGTCCCGTCGTCAACAGCAGGATCAACAGCACCGCCGCGCTCGGGGCAAGCCCGGCGAAGCTCATGCATGTCGCCGTGACCGCAGGTGCGGCGATGACCCAGTAGCGCGTGTCGGTGCGGTCGGCCCAGTAGCCCAGCACCGGCTGCAGACTTGTGGTCCACCGCACGCTCGACGCCAAGATGCCCGCGGCGGCGAATGACAGCCCGAGTCGGGGGATCAGCAGCGGCAGCAGAACGCCGAGGAACGCCGGATAGCAGTCATGGATGAAGTGCGCACCGCTGAGAAACAACACATTGGGGCGATCGAATTCCGCCGTCTGGCCGCTCAGTTCCTCCGTCGGTGCCGCGGCATCGGCCGTATCAGCGCTGCGTGGTGTGTCCGGTGTCGCCTCGTCGGTCATGGGATCATCGGCGCAGCTGGGCGAACAGCTCCGTGACGTCGTCGAGTTCCTCGACGTTGCGCAGTGTCTCGATCAGCGCATCGGTCTCGGTGTCGGAGAGTCGACCGTCGGCGCACCGGCGGAACTTCTCGGTGAGTTCCTCGATCGAGGCGGGGTTTCGCGGATGCCCGGTGGCCGCATCAATGTCGGCGTGGAGCGTCTCGCCCGAGGTGAGCGTGATCGTCAGCTCGCAGCTGTCGGGGGTCTCACCTTCGACACCCTCCAGTGTCACGCGATCGGCCATGAATGCTTGCAGGGTCGGATCGAGGAACCGACGTGCCTCAAGGTCGTCCATCCAGAACGTGCCGGCGGACAGCACCTGCGCGGCGGCGTAATGGAAGCTCAGCAGCGCGTCGAAGGTTCCCTCCGGTCGTACGAACCGGTTGTGGGCGTCGAACACGCCCGGCGCGATCGCCATGTGCACCTGGGAGATGTCGTCGAGCGCGAGATCAGGCTTCGCTCGCTTGACCTCGAAGAGTGCGGTGAGTGCCGCTTGCAGCGGGGTCCCGCCCGGCCACAGCCGCAGGGAGATGCCTTCGAGCGCCCAGCGGGTGCCGAGCCCGTCGGCCACGGCCTCGGGCTTCGGCTCGGGAGCGTAGGCGTGGTAGATCCCGCCGTCCTCATGCCCGAGGATGTCGGCGGACGCCGGGAACGCGTGTGTCGCCAACAATCCGGCGAGCAGGCCCGAAACCGCGCCGCGTGCCTGGTGGAATTTCACCGCCGGCGTGCCCCATGATGCCCAGGTGCCCGCTGACTGGGTGCCGGCGAGTCCGAATGCATTGCGCATCTGACCCGCATCGAGCCCGACGATCTGGCCGACACCTGCGGCTGCGCCGAACGGACCGACGATGCCCGGCATGTGCCAGCCGCGCGTGCGTGCGACGGGATAGTTCATGCCGTCGGCGACCCGGACGGCCGATTCCAGCCCCGCCGCGAGCGCGGTGACGAGCTGCCGCCCGCTGGCGCGATCACGTTCGGCAATGGCCAGGGTCGGCGGGATGATCTCCGGCGTGACGTGGACGTGCGCAGCCGAATAGACGTCGCAGACGGTGACGGCGGTGATCAGGTAGGCATTGAGCAGGCTGGCGCCGATCAACGACAGCGTCTCCGATTCGCCGATGACCGTCGAGTCGCCCTCGGCTCCGATGTCGCGGGCGAAGCCGGCGATCTCGGGCACCTCGTCGCTGAAGCTGCTCGCCAGTGCACAGGCGACACTGTCGAACAGCAGCTTCTTGACGTAGTCCCGGGTCTGCACGGGAAGGTCGTCGTAGGTCAGTTCCGCGGCGAACGTCGCCAACGGCTCGGTCACGTTCTCGCCCACGCCTGCGTCCTTGTCGTCGTGTCTGACTGCCCGATGTCGCCGTGTACGGCGCGCCGAATGAAGTCTGCAGAGTAGTCGGGCGTCCCGGGCGGCGTCCGGTGGGGGTGGCGTGCCGTGGATCGGCGAGCGTTGGACGATCGTCCATCTGCTGCCACCGGCCCGACGGTGCGAAGTAGGGTGCGTCGCACCGCCGAGGAGGTCACACGGTGCCCAGCCACGCAACCCGCACCCATGTCGCCGCGATCGTGCTCGCGGCCGGCCGAGGAACGCGGTTCCGGTCGTCCGTACCCAAGGTGCTGCACCGGGCAGCAGGCCGGACTCTGCTGCACCACGTGTTGTCCGCCGTTCGCGCGCTCGACGTCGGCCAGCTCGTCGTCATCGTCGCCCCGGACGCCGACGACGTGCGTGCGGAGATCGATGCCGTTGCTGGTGACGAGGTGACCGTCGTCGAACAGCCGTCGCCCCGCGGCACCGGGCACGCCGTGCAGTGCGCCCTCGCCGCGCTGGCCGAAGGTGTCGACCGGGTGCTCGTCGTGCCGGGCGACACTCCGCTGCTGACGACCGACGTGCTCGCGCGTCTCGTCGACGCCGACGGTGCGGGTGGCGCGCTGCTGACCGCACATGTCGACGACCCCTCGGGCTACGGGCGCGTCGTGCGTGACGGGTCGTTCGCCGTCCGCGTCGTCGAGGATGCCGATGCATCCGACGACGAGGCGTTGATCGAGGAGATCAACGCCGGCATGTACGTCTTCGATCGGTCGCGGCTTCAGGCGGGTGTCGCCGACCTCGCTGGCGACAACGCGCAGGGCGAGCTCTACCTCACCGATGTCGTCGCCGGCCAGCACGCCGACGGTGCCCCGATGGCGGCGGTGGTCGCCGATGCCGCAGTCGTCGCGGGCGTGAATGACCGTCGCCAACTCGCGGATGCGGCAGCGGTGCTGCGGCGGCGGCACCTGGATCACCTCATGCTCGATGGTGGGGTGACCGTGATCGACCCGGCGACCACCTACGTCGATATCGACGTCGAGATCGGCGCGGACACGGTCGTGCTGCCGAACACGATCCTGGACGGCGGCACACGGATCGGTGCGCGGGTGACGATCGGACCCAACAGCCATCTGACCGCCTGCCAGGTCGACGACGATGCGACGGTGCACTCGACTCGGGCGGAGAGTGCGGTCATCGGTGCGGGTGCCAACGTCGGTCCGTTCGCCCACCTTCGGCGCGGAACTCGACTCGGCCCGGACACCAAGGCTGGCGCCTATGTCGAAACCAAGAACGTCGTCGTCGGTGCGGGCAGCAAGATTCCGCACCTCTCCTACGTCGGCGACGCCGTCGTGGGCAGCGGCGTCAATGTGGCATGTGGTGTGGTGACCGTGAACTACGACGGTCAGGACAAGCACGTCACGACCCTCGAGGACGGTGCGTTCATCGGGTGTGACACGATGCTCGTCGCGCCGGTCACCATCGGCGCCAACGCCTACACCGCCGCGGGGTCGGTCATCACCGACGACGTTCCCCCGGGTGCGCTCGCGATCGCACGCTCGCGGCAGACCATCAAGGAAGGGTGGGTCGACGCACGGCGCACCTGACCGCGATCGGCGGGCTATGCGCTTGCCCGACGTGACGGCTACGGTTCGAACCTCCCAGCCGAGCAGCGACGGGTCAAGCGTGGAAGTCGTCACCAAGAAGCGGATGATGATCTTCTCCGGATCGTCGTATCCGGAGCTCGCACGGGAAGTCGCCGATCATCTCGGCATGCGGCTCGGCGAGGTCAAGCTGTCACAGTTCGCCAACGGCGAGCTGTACGCGCGCTTCACCGAGTCCGTTCGCGGCGCCGACGTGTTCGTGCTGCAGAGCCATCTGTCGATGCCCGCGGGCATGAGCATCAACGACTACATCGTTGAACAGTTGGTGATGCTCGACGCGCTCAAGCGTGCATCGGCCAAGCGCACGGTCGCCGTCATCCCGTACTACGGCTACAGCCGCTCGGACAAGAAGGCGCTCTCACGTGAGGCGATCGCCGCACGCATGGTCGCCGACATGTATGAGTCGGTCGGCGTCGATCGGATCATGTCGGTCGACCTGCACACCGGCCAGATCCAGGGCTTCTACCACGACCCGTTCGACGCACTGACCGCACTGCCGCTGCTCGTCCAGTGGGTCCGCGAGAACACCGAGGAGCAGCAGCGGGTCATCGTCTCGCCCGACGCCGGTCGTGTGCGACTCACGGAGAAGTTCGCGGGTCACGTCGGCGCGCCGATCGCGATCCTGCACAAGCGTCGCGACCCTCGCGAACACAACGTTGCCGTCTCACTCGACGTGATCGGCGATGTTGCCGGCAAGACCGCGATCCTCGTCGACGACATGATCGATACCGCGGGAACGATCTGTGGTGCCGCGGAGTTACTCAAGGAGCGAGGCGCGTCACGGGTACTCGCGCTGGCAACGCATCCGTTGTTCAGCGGGCCCGCGCCCGCTCGCCTGGCGGAATCGTCGATCGAGAAGGTCGTCGTGACGAACACGCTGCCGATTCCCGAGGAACGGCGAATCGACAAGCTCGTCGTGCTCTCGATCGCGCCGATCCTGGCCTCGGCGTTGCGCGCGGTGTTCGAAGACCAGTCGGTATCGGAGATCTTCCAGGGCGAGAACGTCTGAGGCGCCCTCCGGAGGCCGTCCGTCGGACTCCGGCCACGTGCACGACCGGGTTGTCGCCGCGGCGACGGCGCCGGTACGATCACGTCCATACGGCCCGCAATCATCGCGGGCCGAGCGTGTGTACGGCGGCCACCGCGACGTGTTCCGACGGCCACGACGCCCGCAACCCCGCGTGACACCTCGCCACTTTCGGTGACCGACCCGCGACGGGGACCTCCACCGCAGGAGCACCATCGTGTCGAACCAGATCAAGCTCGACGTCGTCAAGCGTGAGCGGCAGGGCAAGGGCGCCTCAAGCCGCCTGCGGCGTGAGGGACGCGTCCCGGCGATCATCTACGGCTACGAGGTCGACCCGACCCCGGTCAGTGTCGCCGCGCTCGACCTGTACCACGCGTTGCACAGTGAAGCGGGCCGCAACGCCCTGCTGCAGATCGACCTCGACGACACCCCGCACCTCGCGGTCGCCCGCGACCTGCAGACGCATCCGGTTCGTGGTGACTACATCCACGTCGACCTGCTTGCGGTCGACAAGGACACGCCGATCACCGTCGACATCCCGGTGCACCTGCTCGACGAGGAGGAGACCGCCAACGACGGCGGTGTCGTCAACCAGATCCTCTACTCCGTACCGATCCTCGTGCGCCCGCTCGACACGCCGAACGCATTCGAACTGTCGATCGCCGGGATGGCGATCGGCGACGTCCATCGGGTCGAAGACCTAACCGACCAGCTTCCCGCAGGTGCCGAGTTCGACATCGATGTGGAACGCACCGTCGTGACGGTCAACGCGCCGATCAGCGAAGCCGAGCTCGAGGCGCTGGAGGAGACGGCAGGTATCGAGGAGGATGTCCCCGAGGACGCCGACGAAGCTGCCGAGCCTGCCGAGGGCGAGGGCGGCGACGAGGACGACGAGGACGAACCCCGCGACGACTGAGGCTTTGCCGACGGGCGAAGGAGGGCGCGTGGCACCCGAACGCTGGTTGGCCGTCGGCCTCGGCAACCCGGAGCCCGAGTACGCGGGGACACGCCACAACATCGGCGCCGATGTCGTGCGCGCACTCGCGAAGCGCGAGGGCGTGACGATGTCGCGCAACAAGCGGGCACGCGGTGCCGTCGCGGAAGTCGACGTGGACGGCACCCCGCTCGTGTTGTTCGTCGCCGAGGCGTTCATGAACACCTCCGGTGACCCGGTGCGCGCCGCAGCGAACTGGTACAAGGTCCCATTGGACCGCCTCATCGTCTGCCATGACGACCTGGACCTTCCGTTGGGTGCGGTCCGCTGCAAGCGCGGTGGAGGCAACGGTGGGCACAATGGCCTCGCCGATGTGCAGCGAGCGTTCGGTAGTCCGGACTACCTTCGGGTGCGTATCGGTATCGGCCGGCCTCCAGGGCGGATACCGGGACGTGACCATGTGCTCGGGCGATTCACCGCCGACGAACGGGACGCGGCCGACGTGGCCGTCGATCAAGCCGGTGCGGCGGTGGTGTCACTCGTCGCCGACGGGCTCGACGTGACGCAGAACACCTTCCATGCCCGCGACGTGTCGCCGGGCGCGGGCGCGTGAGGAGACGACCGTGAAGGAACGTTTGCAGCAGATCCGGGACGCATGGCGCCAGCTGCGCGAGATCGATGCGCGGGCAGTGCCGTTCGTCGTTGGCGCGCTCGTGCTCGGCGCCGGTGCCGGTGCCGCTGTCGGTTCGCTGTTCGCCATCTGGGCGATGGCCGTCTTCGGCCTGCTGTTCGCCTTCGTTGCGGGCCTCGGCGTGTTCAATTGGCGGCTGCAGAAGGCGCAGTACGCCGCGCTCGACGGCCAACTCGGCGCCGGTGCCGCGATTCTGCAGGTGCTGCGCGGACAATGGTTCGTCTCGCCCGCGGTCGCCGTCAACGCCAAGCAGGACATGGTGCATCGGGCCGTCGGACGCTGCGGCATCGTGCTCGTCGGTGAAGGCGCACCTGCGCGGGTGTCGGGGCTGATCGCCAAGGAACGCAAACGCCTTGAGCGCGTTGTTGGGGACGTGCCCATCCACCAGGTGATCGTTGGCGAGGGCGAGGGGCAGGTCCGGCTGCGCAAGCTGCAGCGGCACGTGATGAAGTTGCGAGGCAAGCTCGGCAAGCGGGACGTGCCGCAGCTGGCGCGGAAGTTGCAGTCGCTCGACAAGGCGCCGCCGATCCCCAAGGGCATCGACCCGATGGCGCTCGCCGGCCGCAAGCGACCCAAGCCGCGGTGAGTGGTGAGCCGGTCGCGGGTCGGCCTCACTCCGTCGACGACGTGCTCGATCCGCGGCATGCGCGCGGCCCGTTGGCGGCGACCCTGCGGCCCGCCCGCCGGCACTGGGTCGACGCGCTCGCCGCCGACGAGCTGACGTGCCCGTCCGCACTGCGCCCCTACCTGCTCAGCCTGTTCGCGGAACGGCACACACCACTGCTGGTGCTCACGCCGCGGTCGTCCGACGCCGAGGTGCTCGCCGATGGATTGCAGGCCTATCTCGGTGATGACGCGGTCGCGGTGTTCCCGGCGTGGGAGACGCTGCCCCACGAACGGCTGTCGCCGCAGCCCGCGACGGTCGGACGACGGCTTGCCGTGCTCGACCGCCTCGTCCACGGCGGCTCGTCGCCACTGACCGCGATCGTCGCTCCGGTTCGTGCGGCGCTGCAGCCGATGGATCGCCGACTGCGCGACCGTCGGCCGGTCACGGTCACCGTGGGGCCGGACGACTTCGACGGATTCGTCGCCAAGCTCGCCGGGCTCGGTTACGTCCGCACGCCTCAGGTCACCCAGCGTGGCGAATTCGCGGTGCGCGGCGGCATCATCGACGTGTTTCCCGCGGCTGACGACCATGCGGTGCGCATCGAGTTCTTCGGCGACGATGTCGAATCGGTCCGCACATTCGCCGTCGCCGATCAGCGCTCCATCGAACCGGCGGAGCGCGTCACCATCACCGCCGCCCGTGAGCTGGTCCTCGACGACGATCTGCGTGCCCGCGCCCGCACGGCGATCGCGACGTTCCCGGAACTGACGAGCGAACTCGACCAGCTCGCCGACGGCCACACGTTCGACGGTGTCGAGTCGCTCGCGTTGCTGCTCAGCGAAAATCCCGCGCTGCTGGTCGACTTCCTCCCGCCGACATCGGCCATCGCGCTCGTCGACCCGATCCTCCTCGAACAGCGAGCCCGCGCACTCGCCGACGAGATCGACGTCCTCGCAGACATGGCCTGGCGACCGTCCGGCTCGTCCGGTGATGATCGCGAGGCAAGTGGTGTCGGGCAGATCGGGTTCGCCGATCCGGCCGAGGTGTTCGCGACCGAACAGCCGACCGTTCGCCTCGCCTCGTTCGCCCCCGGCGCGCCGGGCGGTACCGCACTCGACGCGACCGCATGGGACTCGTTCCGCGGCGACATCGCGCTGCTGGGCGAACGACTCCAGCCGCTGCTGGCGGAGGGGCATCGCATCGTCATCTCGGCCGATGCCGAAGGTTCCGCGCGGCGTGTCGCCGACGTGGTGGCCGAGCACGGGCTGCCGGTCCAGGTCGTCGCCGCGCTCGCCGACGAGGCACCCGGACGGATCGAGGTCACCGCCAGTTCACTGCCGGCGGGTTTCCGGTCGGACGAGCTCGGCCTCGCGGTGCTTGGCACCTGGGATGTCTTCGGTCCGCGGCGCCGGCGCGCATCTCGACGACTCGGCACGCGAGCGACCGCAGCCGACACCGTCCTGCAACTGCAGAAGGGTGACGCCGTCGTGCACCGCACGCACGGCGTCGGACGATTCCGCGGCATGGTGTCGCGTGAATTCCCGGGCGTCGACGGCCGTGCCGCCAAGCGCGATTACGTCCTGGTCGAGTATGCGAACGGTGACACCCTCTACGTCCCGTCCGACCAGGTCGATGCGCTGGCCCGCTACCAGGGCGGAGAGACGCCGCGGGTCATGTCGCTCGGTGGCGCCCAGTGGGAACGGGCGAAGAATCGCGTCCGCAAGGCGGTCCGCGACATCGCGGCCGAACTCATCCGGCTCTATGCGGCGCGCATGCACGCTCCCGGCCATGCCTTCGGCACCGATGGTTCGATGCAGAGCGAACTCGAGGATGCGTTCGCGCACGTGGAGACGGTCGACCAGCTCACGGTGCTCGACGAGATCAAGCAGGACATGGAGGCGCCGTTGCCAATGGACCGGCTGCTCGCCGGCGACGTCGGGTTCGGCAAGACCGAAGTCGCGATTCGCGCCGCGGCCAAGGCGGTGTTCGACGGCACCCAGGTCGCCGTGCTCGTGCCAACCACGATCCTCGCCCAGCAGCACGTCGAGACGTTCACGGAGCGATTCTCGGGATTCCCCGTGGTGATCGAGGAGCTGAGCCGGTTCGTCACCCCAGCACAACGGCGTGCGGTGCTCGACCGACTTGCCGCGGGAACCGTCGACATCGTCGTCGGCACGCACGCGCTGCTCGCGCCCACCGTGACCTGGAAGAACCTCGGGCTGGTCATTGTCGACGAGGAGCAGCGCTTCGGTGTGCAACAAAAGGAGCGGCTGAAGCAACTGCGCACACACGTCGACGTGCTGTCGATGTCGGCGACGCCGATCCCGCGGACGCTGGAGATGGCTGTCTCCGGCATCCGGGACCTGTCGGTGATCGAGACACCGCCGGAGGATCGCCAGCCGGTGCACACCATCGTCGGCCCCTGGGACGAGGCGCAGATCACACTGGCAGTCCGACGAGAGCTGTTGCGCGACGGCCAGGTGTTCTACGTCCACAACCAGGTCGAGACGATCCACGGCGCCGCCGCTCACCTCGCGGAGCTCGTGCCAGGAGTCCGAGTCGAGGTCGCCCACGGGCAGATGGACGAACGCCAACTCGAACGCGTGATGGTGCGGTTCTGGCAGCGCGAGTTCGACGTGCTCGTGTGCACCACCATCATCGAGTCCGGGCTCGACGTGCCCAACGCGAACACGCTGGTGATCGAACGTGCCGACCTGCTCGGCCTGGCACAGCTGCACCAGCTGCGTGGCCGCGTCGGCCGGTCCGCCAAACGCGGCTACGCCTACCTGTTCTATCCGCAGGGGGCGTCACTGACGGAACCGGCCTACGAACGGTTGCGCACGATCGCCGAGCACACCCGCCTGGGGTCCGGCCTCGCCATCGCCGCCCGCGACCTCGAGATCCGTGGTGCCGGCAACATCGTCGGTGCCGAGCAGTCCGGGCACGTCGCTGCCGTCGGATTCGACATGTATGCGCAGCTTCTGCAGGAGGAAGTCGCCGACCTGACCGGTTCCCCGATTGTCGAGGAAGCCGAGATCCGCGTCGACGTGCCGATCGACGCTCACCTGCCGCAGGACTACGTCGCCGACGCCAACCAGCGGCTCGAGCTGTATCAGCGCATCGCGGCCGTGCGTGACAGTGCCGGCGTCGCCGATGTACGTGCCGCACTCGTCGACCGGTTCGGTCCGGTCCCGCCGCCGGCCGATCGCCTGCTTGCGCTCGCGGCGTTCAAGGCGGCGCTGCGCCGCTGGGGGATCACGGAGGTCGCGGTCACGCCAAAGGGACGGTTGCGTGTCGCGCCGGTCACGCTCGCCGAGTGGCAGCGTGTCCGCCTCGACCGGCAGCATCCCGGTGCGACCGTCAGCGGCGACCCCAGCGTTCTGCAGCTGCCGTTGCCGCGCCCGCGGCCCGATGACATGCTCGCCTGGACCGCGAACACCTTGCGCGATCTCTACGCGCCGCCGCCGTCCGACGGCCACTGAGTCGCCCCATCCGCGGCGGTGTGCGTGTCGAGCTCCCAGCCGCGCGTCTCCGGCAACAGCGCGAACCCGGTAGCGGCGACCACAACGGTGCCGCCGATGACGGCCGTCGGCGTCGAGAATGTCCCGAAGACGTCGCTCAGGGCGCCGACGACGACGAGTCCCGTCACCGAGCCGAAGATGCCGGCGATCGTCATCCATCCGGCCACCGTCGCCCGGATGCGGGTGGGCACGAGTTCGGCGGCGAGCGCTCCGGTGGGAGCAGCGAACGCGCTCGACGTCGCGATCGCCGCCAGGTAGCCGGCTGCGAGTGCGACGGCCGATCCGCTGTAGGCAAAGGCGACCGCGACGCCGGTCGTCGCCATTGCGGTCGCCGAGGTGATGCGGCGGCCGAGGCGGTCGGCGCCGAGGCGACCCAGCAGGATGCCGGCGAGCCCGGCGGGCGCAGCGGACACGACGAGCGCCGACAGCATCAGCGGTGACGCACCCAGCAGCCGCTCGCCATACAGGAACAGGTAGGTGAACCCGGGGCCGGTTGTCATCGCCGCCGCGGCCGTCAGGGTGGCCAGCACGGTCACGTTGCGCCGATGCTGCAGAGGAACGGCACCGGGAAGGGCGCGCCATCGGACACGCCGTTCACCCGGGTGCACCCGTTCGACGACGATCTTCGGTTCGCGGATCCGCCGGGCCAGTACCGGCAGCAGCAGCAGCGGCACCACGGCGAATGCGGTGACAACACGGAACGACGGTTCGCCTGGCAGGACTCCGCGCGCCACGGCCACGATGCCGGACCCGACGCCGTACGCGGCGGTGACGAGCGCGATCGCGGCCGATCGGTCACGTGATCGCGATTCCTCGGCAGCCACGACTCCGGAGAGCGCGTTCACCGTCGACATCGCCGGCCGGGCGAGCGACACGAGCGCGACGTACCACCAGAATCCCGGGGACAGCGCGGCCATGCTCGTCAGCGCGAGCCCGGTCGCGGCCAGCGCGAGCAGCACGCTGCGCCGCCCGAATCGGTCGGCGAGCGATGCGATCGGCAGGCTGGCGAGCGACGCTAGGCGCACGATCGACAACGCGATGCCGACCGTCGTGGTGGGGAGCCCGATCTGTGCGGCCATCGACTCGCCCGGGCCGACCTCGCCGAATGCGGCCGCCACGTCGCCGATGACGGCGGTGACGGAGAACTGGGCGATGCCTGCCGCCACCGACAGCACGGACACGGTCAGCACCGGTGCCGTCAGCCAGGCAGGCCGTGTCGTCGTCCGTCGCACGTCGCGCTCCTGTGGTCGTGCGGGACGCTACCGCTGCCACGGTCGTGTGCGGTCGGCGCTAGCGTTGCGGGACATGCGACTCGTCAGCTGGAACGTGAACTCGATCCGGGCGCGGCTGCCCCGCGTCGAAGAGCTGCTCGCGGCGCACACGCCGGATGTCGTGTGTCTCCAGGAAACCAAAGTCGCCGACGACGCCTTCCCGCACGATCGCTTCGCCGAGTTCGGCTACCACGCCGTGACCCATTCCGAGGGACGGTGGAACGGGGTCGCGGTGCTCGTCCGCGCACCTCTGGCCGTACGTGATCCCGTTTCGGGCTTACCCGGTGAGCCAAACCCGGCCGAAGCGCGGTGGGTCGAAGCCAGCGTTGACGGCGTGCGGATCGTCAGCGTCTACGTGCCCAATGGGCGCGACCCGGCGCACGAGATGTTCGACCAGAAGCTCGGATTCCTCGCCGCCGCCAGAGACCGGCTCGCCATCCTGGCTGCAGACGGTCCCGTCGCCGTCGCCGGCGACTTCAACGTTGCCCCGACCGATCGCGATGTCTGGGACCCGTCAGCGTTCGTCGGTGCGACCCATGTCACGTTCGAGGAACGAGCCGCGCTGGCGGCGATTGTCGATGCGGGGTTCACCGACGCGTACCGCGCCTTGGACCCCGAAGAACCCGCGTTCACCTGGTGGGACTACCGCATGGGCGCGTTCCGTCGCGGCATGGGCATGCGCATCGATCTCGCGCTGACCGGCGGTGGGCTGCAGGCGACACACGCCGTGGTCGACACCGTCTTCCGCCGCAATAACGCTGCCGGTGACAAGCCATCGGATCACGCGCCACTGATCGTCGAGCTGCAGGCGACTTCCCGCGCTTCCGGCCAGCACGACTAGGTCGCTAGCGCTCCGGTTCGTGCATCGCGGCGGTCGTGCCAGAACCAGGAGCCGGCGAGCGCTGCGGCGAGCACGTAAGCACCGATCAGCGTGCTCCACGCCGACCCGTAGCTGGCGACGCGGTCGAGGATGGCACCGAATGCGACCGGTCCGCTGAGCAGGCCCGCGAAGAACGCGACCTGCAGGTAGCTGGATGCCTGGCCCGTCTGCGTCTCCGGTGTTTCGGAGACGATCGCGAGATGTGCGACGCCGTTCCAGGCGGTTCCTGAGGCGCCGAACAGTCCGGCAGCGGCCCACACGAGCATCGGGCCTGCGGCGTCCGCGGAGATCAGCAGCACGATCGCCCCGCCGGCAAGCACCGGCAGCAGCGCCATGATTGCGCTGATCGTGGCGACCCGCTCGGCCACCGCTGCCCAAGTGATCCGCGAGATGACGCTGGTGACGCCGGCAAATGTCGCGATGAACCCTGCGACCGCGACGTCGATGCCGAGATCCTCGACGGCGTAGCGCACCACGTACATCCCGAACGTGGAGGCACCGAAGCCCATGAGCAGGGCGAACGGACCCAACCAGCGAAGCGACGCGGCGGCAGCGCCGAGGCGAACGGCCGTCGACCGCGCCGTGGTCCGGTCGGACGTCGGCACGACGGCGCGTGCGACGAACAGTGCGAGCAGTGCGGGCACCGCGAGCGCAGCCAGCGACCACCGCCAGCCGAGCCACCGTGAGGCGACGGGCAGCACGGCGCCTGCCAGTGCCGCGCCGAGCTGCACGCCCGACTGCTTGAGCCCCATGATCAGGCCGCGCGATCCCGGGGGAAGATGGATCCGGATTAGCAGGTTGGTGACCGGGTGCAACAGGGCGGCGCCGACCCCGCCGATCGCCATCGCGCCCAACAGCGCCGCATAATTCGGTGCGGCCGCGAGCAGTCCGAGGCAGAGGGACGAGATGGCGAACGAGGCGAGGAACGACGTTCGCGGATCCACCCGATCGACGCCGAACGCGATCACCAGTGACCCGAAGCCGGCGACGGCGAAGAACGCGGTGCCCAGGGCACCGAATGACGTGTTCGTCAGTTCGAACTCGTCGACGACGAAGGGTCCGAGCACCCCTATGGCGAACGGCGCGAGTGTCGCCATCGTGGCCGAAAAGGTGAGCAGCGTGCCGAACGCGAAGCGCCATCGTGCCGTCTGCTGCGCATCGGCGTGGTGTCGCGCGGATTGGTCGGACACAGGGCGGGCCGTCTCTCGGTCGCAAACGTCGCTCGCGGATGCAGGGGCACGTCGGCGTGCCCGTGCACGACGCCGCAGGACGGGAGGATCATAGGCCTCACGTCGTGCGACAGACACGCGACGGCGATGCGAACTCGTGCCGGACGTTCGCGCTAGGGCAGCTGGTCAGGCGTGCCGTGATGGTGCGGGTCGTCGAGCACCGCGGTGCCGTCATCGAGCACGTGGATGTGGCCGCCGTAGGCCGATTCGAGCATCACAGGGGTCAGCACGTCGTCGGGATCGCCGGCGAGCACGACACGGGTGGCGAGCAGGACGACCTGGTCGGCATCGCGCGCGGTGCCGACGTCGTGGGTCGTGACGACGACCGTGCCACCGCGGTCGCGTTCCTCGGCGATGACCTGTGCGATCACCTCCTGCGTCACCAGGTCGAGACCGGTGATCGGCTCGTCGAGCAGCAGCACGTCGGCGTGCTGCGCCAGACCCTGGGCGACGAAGACCCGTTGCCGCTGGCCCCCGGACAGCTCGTGAAGTTGGCGTCCGGCGAGATCGTCGACACGCATCCGGGCCATCGCCTCGTCGACGGCCTGCCGGTCGGCACGGGTGAGCCGGCGGAAGGCGCCGGTGCGGGCGTAGCGGCCCATGCGCACCGTCTCGCGGACGGTCAGCGGGACGCGCGACGATGCGATGTTGGCCTGCATCACCAGGGCGATGTCCGCCGGCCGGTCGCCGGCGGGCGAACCCAGCACCCGGACTGAGCCTGCGGTCGGCACGACGAGCCCGGCGATCGCGTGCAGCAGCGTCGACTTGCCGGATCCGTTCGGGCCGATGATCGCGGTCAGCTGCCCACGCGCGAACTCGACCGTGACGCGATTGACGGCGGTGGTGTCGCCGTAGGTCACAGTGCACCCGTCGACGACCACGACGGGCCCGGCGCGGTCTGCGTCGCGCGCATTGTCGGGGTGCGCGCTGTCCGCACGTCGTCCGGACTCGCCGGCAGGATCGGGAATCGTTCCCATAACTTTCCTCAAGAGCGCCCGAGGGGACTCTATCGGGCACCTGCAGCAACGGAGCGCGATTCTGCGACGCGCCCGAGGGGATGGCCATGGAGTTGCTGACCGAGCCCTTCGCCTACGAATTCATGCGCAATGCCCTGGTCGCCGGCGTGTTGACGGTCGTTGCCGGTTCGCTCGTGGGGACCTGGGTCGTGATGCGCGGCATGGCATTCATGGGGGATGCGCTGGCACACGGTGTGCTTCCCGGGATCGCGATCGCCTTCGTGCTCGGCGGCAACCTGCTCGTCGGCGCGGCGATCAGCGCGGCGGTCATGATCGGTGGAGTCACACTCGCGAGCGCACGCAGCCGGCTCGGCGAAGACACGGCCATCGGGCTGTTGTTCGTCGGCATGCTTGCGCTCGGCGTGGCGATCATCTCGCGGGCCGGCGCGTACGCCGGCGACCTCACGGCGATCCTGTTCGGCAACCCCATCGGGGTCAGTGACGCCGACGTCGGCGTGTCGCTCGTCGCGGCACTCGTCACGCTCGCCGCATCGGTCGTGCTCTATCGGCCGCTGCTCGTGCTCGCCTTCCACGCGGACAAGGCGCGCCTGCTCGGACTGCGGCCTGCACGTACGCACGTGCTCATGTTGGCGCTCGTCGCCCTGGTCGTCGTCACCGCGTTCCGTACGGTCGGCACGCTGCTCGTGTTCGCGTTTCTCATCGCGCCGCCGGCGACTGCTGCACTCGTCGCACGCCGCGTGCCCGTGATGATGCTCGTGTCCGTCGGGGTCGGCGTCGTCAGCGTCGTCGCCGGACTCGTGATCAGCTTCCACGCGGGTACGGCGACCGCGCCGACGATCGCGGGGCTGACCGTCCTCGTGTTCTTCGCCGTGCTGGCGGCCGGCATGCTGCGCGATGCCCTCCGGCGCGCCCGTCAGCGCACACTCGCGACAGCCTGAACCCGTCGGATGGGAACGACCCTACGGCGTGTGATCGCGTTCAGCGGCAAGCGGCGCAGGTGCCCACCAGTTCCAGCCGGTGGGATTCGACCGCGAAGTCGTGGGCCCGGCTGGCCGCGTCGGCCGCGCCCGACAGCGCGCGTTCGACGTCGATCGGCAGGGTCATGTCCTCCAGGCGGCCGCACGTCGCGCATACGAGATGATGGTGGTGCTCGGAGAGCTCCTCGGCCAGTTCGAAGCGGGTGACGTCGTCCGACGAGGCGATGCGGTGGACCGCGCCGCACTGTTCGAGGATGGCGAGGTTGCGGTACAGCGAACTCTGCGACTGTTCGACACCTTCGTCCTGCAACTGCGGGATCGTTACCGGGCTCGGTGCGCGCAGCAGCGCATCGATCAGCTGCCGGCGGCCGCGCGTGTAGCGCTGGCGTGTACGCCGGAGCTGATCGTCGACGATGCGGTGGATGTCCTCGGCCATGCGGAGCAGCGTACGGCCATTCTCGGAATGCGGCGTTGCGTGCGCCCGGTCATGGGCCGTCGCTGCCACCGTGGGGCGCGGCGGCGTTCTGGTGCGCCGATAGACTCGCGACCGCCTGTCCGGCGGCCACCGGTCGTGCCGCCCACCAAAGTCCTCGGAGTTCGTGTGCGCACCCGTCGTTTCCGCGTCATCGTCCCCGCACTGCTGCTCGCGCTCGTCACGGCGGGCTGTGGCAGCTCGAGCTGGGTCGACAGTGAACTGCAGATCGACGACTCGTCGCCCGCGGCGACGGTCAACGGCGTCGAGATCCCCCGCCGCCAGGTCGACACCGCGGTACGTGACATCCTCCAAGCCGCTGCCGGTGACCTCGAGGAGATCTCGGCTGACGAGCGCGCCTCGTTGATCGAGCCGCTGCAACGCCAGGTGCTGAGCACGATCATCCAGGGTGAGGTCATCAAGGGCATCGCTGACGCGCGGGGGGTCGAGATCGACACGGCGGAGATCGACGCCGAGATCGAGCGGCAGATCGAACAGCGCGGCGAGGAGGGCTTCGCGCGCACGATCGCGTCGAACGACCTGTCCATCGCGCTGCTCCGCGACGTGCTGATGCCCGCCCAATACCGGGTCGACCAGCTCACCGCGCAGCTGCTCGCCGACGAGCCCGATGTGGACCGTCGGACCGTGCGCCACATCCTCGTCGAGACCGAGGAGGAAGCACGGCTGGTGATCGCTGAACTCGAAGACGGCGCCGACTTCGCCGAGTTGGCCGAGTCGCGTTCGATCGACACCGCGTCCGGCACGGCCGGTGGCGACCTCGGACCATCACCCGAAGGGGTGTTCGTCGAGGAGTTCGACGAGGCTGTGTGGAGCAGCGACATCGGCGACCTCGTCGGACCGGTCGAGTCCCAGTTCGGCTTCCACGTGCTCGAGGTCACCGGTGAGGAGTCCACGCCGGCTGTCGATCTGCCGGGTCAGCAGGCCCAGGTGCTCGTCGGCCAGGAGCTGTCGGGCGTCATCGCCGCGGCGTTCGAGGAGGCCGAGGTGACCATCGCGCCGGGCTTCGGCGAATGGGACCCGGTGACCGGGACCGTGCTGCCGTTCGACGCGGTCGGTGACGGCGACGATTCCGGCGAGTCCGGACAGGGCTGAGCACGTGCCCGAGCCGACACGCCGCATCCTGCTGGTCGAGACGGCCGACACGCTGCCCGGGCTGCTGCCGTTCCACGCCTGGGACGTCGTCGGCACGGCCGACACCGTGTACGTCCGCGACGCTTCCGCGCACCCCAGCGCACCGCATCTGCACGCGGCCGGGCTCGACTTGACGGCCGTCGAACCGGCGCAGCTGGAGCGTGCCGATCTCGACCTGTCGCGTCCCGGGTCGGCCGACGACCGCCGGATCGCCAAGGCACTGCTGGCGTACGGTGACGACACCGTCTACCTGATGGGGCCCGACGATCGGGGGCTCGCGGCTGCGCTCGCCGGCTTCGCCGTCGACACCGACGTCGAGATCGAGCTGGTGTTCTTCGCCCCGCAGCCGGCGGGAACCGAGCTGCTCCGCGCTGTCGACGTCATGGCGCAGCTGCGCGATCCCGAACACGGCTGTCCCTGGGACCTGCAGCAGGACCATGCGTCGCTCGTCGAATATCTCGTCGAGGAGACCTACGAACTCGTCGACGCCATCGAACAGGGCGATGAAGCCGAC
>JBBDSV010000015.1:0-51882 GCA_040904785.1 Nitriliruptoraceae bacterium | reverse complement strand
GCGACCGCCAAGAAGGCGACCGCGAAGAAGGCGACCGCCAAGAAGGCGGCAACGCGTCGGTCGTCGACGTGACGAAGCCGCGGCGATGACGGATGATGCAGTGGCCTCGGGTCACGATGACGGGCGGGTTGCGTCGTCATCGGGTGGGGACGATCGCCTTGCCAAGCTTCAGCGCCAGCTTGACGAACTCGACGGCGCAACACTGGACGACCGCGTCAGCGTGTTCGAATCCGTCAATGCGGCGATCGTTGCCGAACTCGCGACGCTCGACGAGCTGTGACGGAAGTATGGGCGGCGTCGTGAGCACGGTGCGACGACGGCTCGATGCGGAACTCGTTCGACGCAAGCTCGTGGCCAGTCGTGCGGAAGCGCAGATGGCGATCGAGTCTGGTCTTGTGTCTGTCGACGGCGCTCCGGGCTTGAAGTCGGCGACGCTCGTGCATGCCGGCCAGACATTGAGCATCGCCGCACCGCCGCGGCGATACGTCAGTCGTGGGGGAGACAAGCTTCATGCGGCGCTGGAGCACTTCTCCGTCGACCCTTCGGGCCGGCGGTGCCTCGACGCCGGGGTGTCGGCAGGCGGATTCACCGATTGCCTTCTCCAGCACGGGGCGACGCACGTGGTCGCGGTCGACGTCGGCTACGGGCAGGTGCACGAACGGATCCGTACCGACGAGCGTGTCACGCTCCGCGAACGGTTCAACGTGCGCGACCTCGCGCCGGACGTCGTCGGTCCGATCCCGCCCGATCTACTCGTCGCAGATCTGTCCTTCATTTCGGTTGCCAGCGTGCTTGCGACGATGTTGCACGTGCTTTCACCGAGCGATCGCGGTTGCGACGCGATCGTGCTGGTCAAGCCGCAATTCGAGGGGCGGCGGCAGGATGTCGGCAAGGGCGGCATCGTTCGCGACGCCGGCGTGTGGAGTCGTGTGTTGACCGATGTGGCGACCGCTGCTGATGACGCGGGATGGTCTGCGCGCGACGTCGTTGCGTCGCCCATTCGAGGGCAGAAGGGCAACGTCGAGTTCCTCATGCATCTGCGGCCGAGCGCGCCGGACGCGCCAATGCGTTCGCAGCTCATGCGGCGGATCACCCGTGTTGTTGCGGAGCAGTCATGACCCAGACTCGCCGGATCGGACTAGTCGTTCACGCGGGCCGCGACGAGTCGCGTCGCGCTGCAGCTCGCGCTGCGCAAGCACTGCGGGACGCCAACCAGAGTGTCGTGGTGATCGGCGAAGACGACCTCGTAGATGACACGTCGGACGAACTCGCACAGATCGGGACGGTCGTCGCAGCCGACGACTTCAGTTCGACCGTCGGGTTCGCGCTGTCGTTCGGTGGTGATGGCACCTTTCTGCGAGCGGCGCACTTGTGTCGTGATGCCAAGATTCCGGTCCTCGGCGTCAACCTCGGCCGGCTCGGCTTCTTGGCCGAAGTCGAACTCGACGGGCTCGACGAGGCGATCGATGCTGTCGCGCGTGGGGCGTACGTCGTCGAACACCGGTCGACGCTCGAAGCCTTTCGGGTTGATGGCAACGGCGATCATCATCCGATCGGCTGGGCGCTCAACGAGGTTTCGGTGGAGAAGACGGCGCGGCAGCGCCTCTTGTTGATGGACGTCCACATCGGCGGCCAGTGGTTCGCGCGCGTACCAGCGGACGCGCTGGTTGTCGCCACATCTACTGGATCGACGGCCTACGCCCTGTCTGCGGGTGGCCCGATCCTGTCGCCACGTGTGAATGGCACATTGGTGGTGCCGGTCGCGCCGCACTCGCTCTTTGACCGCACCGTCGTCGCGTCGCCGGATGAGGGCATCGACATTGATGTCCTGCCATCACAACCTGCGGGTCTTGTGTCGTGCGACGGACGTGAACCGCTCGAGGTGTCGGCGGGTTCGCGTGTTCACGTTCGCGGAGGCTCGTTGCCGCTTGCGATCGCGCGACTTGCGCCCGTGGAGTTCTATGGCCTCGTGCGGCGCAAGTTCGGACTCAACTGAACGTGGCGCAACGCGTTTGCTTCGTCCACATGACCGCGGGTCTTCCACGGATGTGCCCAACCAGGAAGATAGTCTCCGCCACGCACTCCCGACCACGCGCCGACCCGGGACGAGCCACGTGATCGAGGAACTCCACATCCGCGCGCTCGGCGTCCTCGAAGACGCGTCCTTGCAGCTTGCGCCGGGTCTGACGGTCGTCACTGGTGAGACCGGCGCGGGCAAGACCATGCTGGTCACGGCAATGCAGCTGCTGATCGGTGCGCGTGCGGATACCGATCTCGTCCGAGCCGGAGCCGAGGAAGCCGTCATCGAAGCGGTGATCGATCCCGTACCGGCAGTCGCCGGGGACTGGGTCGATGCGTCGTCAGGCCCACTGATCGTCTCCCGGGAGATTCCGGCGAACGGCCGGTCGCGTGCGCGGATGAATGGTCGCCTCGTGCCGATCGCCGCACTGCAGGAAGTGCTGGGAAATGTTGTCGATGTGCATGCGCAGCATGAGCACGTTCGGTTGGGTCGTCCCGAGGTGCAGCGCGACTTGCTCGACCGTTTCGCTGGTGAGGTCCACGCGCGCACGCTCGCGCAGTACCGGGAGGTTCACGAACGTTGGCGGCAACTCTGCGATCGTCGTGCGTCGCTGCACGACGATGGCAAGGCACGGGCCCGCGACATCGATCGATTGCAGTTCGAGGTCGATGAGATTGATGCGGCCGGGATCGATCTCGACGTCGATGGCAACATTGGCGTCGAAATCGATCGACTCGCGCATGCTGATGCGGTTGAGCATGCGATTGCCCAGGTCGTCGCCGAACTCGGCAGCGATGGGGCAGGCGAGGTCCTCGGTCGCGCGGTCGACGCCGTTCGACGCCTCGATTTCGACGATGAGCTGCTCGGCGAGCTGCGGCAGCGTCTTGACGGCCTCGTCGCCGAGGTCGCGGAATTGTCGGCTGATTTCCGCAGCTATGGCGATGCGATCGAGGCCGATCCCGCGCGTCTGGAGGAGCTGGGCGAGCGACAGCGCACGGTCGCCGATCTTCGGCGCAAGTACGGGGACGAATTAGCCGACGTATTGGCGTATCGCGAGGACGCACAGGTGCGGCTCGAGGAGCTTGAGCGCGAGCAGCACGATGAGACGTCGATTGATTCTCAGATCGCCGAACTCGAGGCCGAGCTCGGGCAATTGGCCGAAACGTTGCACCATGGGCGCGTCGCGGCCGGCGAACGGCTCGCTGATGTTGTGGGCACCCACCTCGCAGACCTCGGCATGCCGCACGCGGCGTTCTCGGTGGACGTCGAGGAAGCGTCGTCGTTCGGTGCTCACGGTGCCGATCGCATTGCGTTTCTGTTGGCGCCGAACCCTGGCGAACCGGCGCGCGACTTGGCCAGCGCGGCGTCGGGCGGAGAACGATCCCGTGTCTCGCTCGCCGTCGAAGTCGCGCTTGCGGATGTGGATGGCGCGCAAGTCCTCGTCTTCGACGAGGTCGATGCGGGAATTGGTGGCGTCACCGCGACGAAGGTCGGTGAGAAGCTCGCGCAGCTTGCGCGCGGTCGCGGTGCAGCACGTCGCCAGGTGCTGTGTGTGACGCACTTAGCACAGTTGGCGGCATTTGCCGATGTTCACCATGTCGTCGAGAAGGGCGTCGCTGCAGGTCGCACGGTGACCACCAGCCGTCGCGTTGAGGACGACGCCAGAGTGGGCGAACTGTCGCGCATGCTCGGTGGTGATCCTGAGGCTGCAGAGAGTTGGGAGCACGCGCGGGCACTCCTCGATCACGCGCATGCCCGGCGCGCCAGTTGACGCACGCACACAGTGACCGTTCTCGGCGGTGGCGTCGGCGACGTCGTGCGTTGATGCGGCAACCGAAGGGTCCGCTGCGTCGACTCATCGATCGAGCGTCCGTCATCATGCTTGCGGGAGTCAGCGCGCTCGTCGTCGGCCACGTATTCGGTGAACCACCGGGTCCTGTCGATCTGCCACCGATTGAGGAGCCGGGACGAGCGATGGACGCGACGGCCGCGCCGTCACGCCAGGACTGGGTCGACGTCGCCTATGAACGGGTCGAGCTCACGCCCCTGTTCGCAATGTCGGGTGATGTCCGCCTCCATGTTCCGTCCCAGCATCCGCTCGCTGTCGGGTTCCACGAGGCGTCGGCGGACTATTCGCGACCGTTGACACCGGTCGGACGCATGCTCGCCAATCGGAATCCGACCCGCCCAATTCGGACGGTTGACGGTGAACGTCCGGGGTATCTCGTCCTCAGTTCGCGCGGTCGCCCGTTCGCGTCGACGTCGTCTGTCGATGTGGCGATGGAGGTGGGCGATTCTGTTGTTTCACCGGTCGATGGTGTCGTCGCCGACGTACGTGACTACCTGCTGTACGGGCGACACCGTGACACCCGCATCGAGATTCGTCCGGACGATTCGTCGACGGCGATCCTCGTCATGCTGCACGTCGAGGGAGCCGAGGTGAACGCGGGAGATCGCGTCGTCGCCGGCAAGACCCCCGTCGCCTCGTCGGCGCGTTTGCTGCCGTTCGCGAGCCACATCGACCGCGATGTTCCGGGGGCGCGTCGACCGCACGTGCACATCGAGGTGCGAGATCCGGATTCGCCGCGCCCCGATCCGCTGCCGTAAGAACCGAATGGCGGCCGCGCTGATGTTCGTTGGCCGAGCCGTCGTCCGACCGCTATGGTCGTTCGGGCCGCACCTGCGGTCCGGAGGACCGAGGAGGTAGCGGGTGTCGCGCGTAGTCGGCGAGGTCAAGCACATCTTCGTCACGGGCGGCGTGTCTTCCGCACTCGGCAAGGGCATCACCGCGGCGTCGCTCGGTCGGCTGCTCAAGGCGCGGGGTCTGCGTGTCACGTTGCTCAAGCTCGACCCGTACCTCAACGTCGACCCGGGCACGATGAATCCGTTTGAACACGGCGAGGTCTTCGTCACCGATGATGGCGGCGAAACTGATCTCGATCTTGGTCACTACGAACGATTCATCGACGAGAACCTTCACCGCGGTTCATCGGTGTCATCCGGCCAGATCTGGTCGTCGGTGATCAACAAGGAGCGCCGCGGCGACTATCTCGGCAAGACCGTGCAAGTCATTCCCCATATCACCGACGAGATCAAATCGCGCATTCTCGCGGTCGCAGACGACGTGGATGTCGTGATCACCGAAGTCGGCGGCACGGTCGGCGACATCGAGGGGCTGCCCTTTCTCGAGGCGATTCGTCAGCTGCGCTATGACGTCGGCAGGGAAAATCTGCTGTATGTCCATTGCGCACTCGTGCCATTCATCGCGGCGGCCGGCGAGCTGAAGACCAAGCCGGCGCAACACTCGGTTCGTGAGCTGCGATCAATCGGTATCCAACCCGATGTCCTTGTCCTGCGAAGTGATCGCGAACTCGATGACGGCATCAAGCGCAAGGTCGCGATGCAGTGCGATGTGGCCGAAGAGGCGGTGATCTCGGCCGTAGACCAGCAATCGTTGTACGAGGTGCCGCTGGCCATGCGCGCCGAAGGCCTTGATCGTGTTGTCGCCGATCGGCTTCACCTCTCCGATGTCGAACCAGACCTCACCGAGTGGGAACACCTCGTCGAGAAGGTTCATGCTGCCCGCGAGCGTGTCACGATTGCGATCGTCGGCAAGTACGTCGACCTTCCCGACGCATATCTGTCGGTGGTCGAGGCGCTACGTCACGGAGGCATTGCCCACGGAGTACATGTCGACCTTCGCTGGGTCGCATCCGACGAATTGGCGACGGCGCGCTCTGACGACTCCGACGATGCTGTTCAACACCTCCTCGGCGGGGTTGACGCGGTGCTCGTCCCGGGCGGTTTCGGTGAACGCGGCGTCGAGGGCAAGATTGCCGCCGTCAGGTTCGCACGAACCCACGGGGTGCCGTTTCTCGGGCTCTGCCTCGGCCTGCAAGTGGCCGTCGTCGAATTTGCTCGAAACGTCTGTGGTCTGCAGGAGGCGAACTCGTCGGAGTTCGATCCGACGACGCCCGATCCCGTTATCGACTTGATGTTGGAGCAGCGGGGGATCACCGATCTCGGGGGGACCATGCGGCTGGGCGCGTATCCGGCCGATCTGCGTGAGCACACCCGAACACGAGCGGTCTACGCCGATGCCCCACGCATTACCGAGCGACACCGGCATCGCTACGAGGTGAACAACGACTATCGGCAGCGTCTTGAAGACGCGGGGCTGGTGCTCTCCGGGCTTTCGCCCGACGGCATGCTCGTCGAATTCATCGAACTCGCCGACCATCCCTGGTTCGTCGCGACCCAGGCGCATCCTGAGCTGCGTTCGCGCCCGACCCGACCACACCCGCTCTTCGCGGGATTTGTCGGCGCGGCCTGGGACCATCGCCGTCAGGCAACGGGTCGTCTGCCCGTCGAACTCGACGAACCGACTGCCGCCGAAGTCGCGGTTGCCGCCGAGTTCGACATCATCGGCTCACGCACCGCGATTGAGGGTGCGAGGTCGGCATGACGGGTGAACCGACGGCCTGGTTCGAGACGCTCGACGTCGAGCAGGTGCACGCTGGCTTCTCGCGCGTGCGCCGCGAACGCATTCGAACGCCCGACGGCGCCGTCGTCGAACGCGAAGTTGTCGATCACGACGACGCCGTGGCCATCGTGCCGATCACGTCCCGAGACGAGGTGGTCCTGCTCCGTCAGTACCGTCAACCATTCCAGGAGTACGTGCTCGAAGTCCCTGCGGGAACCCTTGACGTACCCGGAGAATCTCCTGTCGAGGCCGCCGTGCGCGAGCTCGCCGAAGAGGCGCAGCAGCACGCGCCTTCGCTGACGTTGCTGACGACGTTCTACAACTCGGCCGGTTGGTCGACCGAGCGCACCCACGTGTTCCTGGCGGAGGACGTCACGTCGGTCTCCGCACCGGACGGTTTCGTGGCAGAAGCCGAAGAGGCCGACATGGAAATCGTTCTCGTCCCGTTCGCCGATCTCGTCGAACGGGCACGAGGAGGGGAACTCGTCGATGCCAAGACGGCACTCGGGGTGTTGCTCGCCGCCGCACATCGTGCCGGTGCGGCTGCCGACTGACGGTCACGGCCGCGGGATCGCGTGACCTGCCGGCGATCGGTACATTCCAAAGTGGCCGTACCCGGAGCGTCGAATGCCGCTGTCCGAGCACGAGGAACGGATCCTCGCCGAGATCGAGCGCCAGCTCGCCGACGACGACCCGCGATTCTTCGCGCGCGCCCGGCGTCGCCAGGGGATGTCGCGGCGCACGCGTCGACAACTTGCCGGAGTCCTTGCCGTGCTCGGGGTCATCGGTGTCGTGTCCTTGACGTTCTCGATCGTCTTCGGCGCGATCGGCATGGTGTTGCTGTTGGCAGCCGTGGTGCTCGCGGCGACTGCTGCGTCCGAGTCGGCGGCCGCGTCTCCGCCGTCGCGACGGGAGTGACGGCACGCTCGATCAGCCACCGGGCGATGGTGTGACGATGTCCTTCGAAGGATCGTCCGGGCCAACGTCCCGTGGCCAACGCACACGCGCACGTCTGACCCATGCGGCGAGAGACGTGTTCGTCCGCGACGGGTATGTCACCGTTCGGGTCGAAGACATCGTGG
Organism: Nitriliruptoraceae bacterium; assembly: GCA_040904785.1. Lineage (GTDB taxonomy): Bacteria > Actinomycetota > Nitriliruptoria > Nitriliruptorales > Nitriliruptoraceae > JBBDSV01. The sequence continues at coordinate 44,297 of JBBDSV010000015.1, read as the reverse complement.
CGGCGGCCGGCGTGAGCCACGGGACGTTCTACACCTACTACGCGAACAAGGGTGCCGCGCTCCACGCCCTGATCGACGACACCGTCGACGCGCTGCTGGGCGTGTCGGAGGAGTCGTGGGTCGGTTCGGACGTCGAAGGCACGATCGAGCGGGTCATCGGGCGATTCGTGGACGTGTTCGCGACGCATGCGCCCGTCATCCGCGTCTGGCTTGAGGCCAGCGCGCACGACCACGAATTCTTTGAACGACTCCAGCATGTGCGCCGCGAGTATGTCGCCCGTGTCGCGAGCGCAATTCGTCCGGTGCTCGCCCACACCGTGCACGATCCCCACGATGCCGCTTCAGCCCTGGTGGCGATGGTCGAGGGGTACGCCACCCACGGCATGGTCCACGACGACCCGGTGCGCCGTCAGGTGGTCACGCGCACGCTCGCGTCACTGTGGTTTGGCGGGCTTGAGCACCTCAGCGGTGACCGGTCCGCCGAGGTCGGGGATATCGCCACCGCCTGATCGGCCCGGGGTCACCTGAGCGTTGTCACTCTGCGTTTGTGCCTCTGACAGGCCAGCGTGCCCTTGCGCGTCCACCACTTTCCTCCCCGTTCGTGCGACGTGCCGGATATTCGCTGCACCCGGGTCCTGAATGTCTGCGAGTTTCCTGCCATTTCGCGATTTCTTGCGCGCTTTGTCGCCTCGTTGTCATGCCGGTGAATCTGGCGTAAATCGGGAGATATCGGGCGAATGTGTTGACGGTGGCGTGAATGCCCTCTAAAGTGGAGGAAAGTGGAGGGATGTTCCAGACATGGGAGCATCGCGAGCACGGCGGTGACGCCGCGGGTCACGTTGCGGCAGCGACAGAATGAGGTGGGGTGGTGTTCCTCGGAGAGCACCAGCACACGCTGGATGCGAAGGGTCGGGTGATTCTCCCGGCCCGATTTCGCGACCGCCTGTCGAGCGGCCTCGTGTTCGCCCCATCCCAGGACCGGTGCATCGATGTCTATCCGTTGACTGCCTTCGAGCGCCGTGTCGAGGAACTCCGTGCGGTACCGCGAGAGAACCAGCGGGCGCGTTCCTACCTTCGCGTGCTTCTCGCCGGTGCCCACGAAGAGAAGCCGGATTCGCAAGGTCGCGTGACGATCCCGACGCGTCTTCGCGAGTACGCGGACCTGGCCAAGGACCTCACGATCAACGGCGCCGATGAGAAGGTCGAGATCTGGGACCGCGCGACCTGGGAGGCATATCGGGACCAGGCGGAAGACCTGTTCGCCAATCTGGACGGTTCGTTCTCGGCGGATTCGGCATGACGAATTCACGGCCCCGCGGTGCGTGCGCACCTCCCGAGTTCTCGCAGTGCGGCGGATGATCCCCATGATGACTGCGGCTCCGCACATTCCGGTTCTTCGCGACCGGGTCGTTGAGATCTTTCGTGACGCGCCGGATGGCGTGATCGTCGATGCGACCCTGGGTGCCGGCGGACACGCCCGCGCCATCGCACAGGCGCGGCGCTCGCCTGGCGAGGCTCGCGCCATGACGGTTGTGGGTATCGACCGGGATCCTGCCGCGCTCGAGAGCGCTCGGGCGTCGTGGGATGAGCTCGACGATGTCACATTGCACGCGGTTCAGGCACGATTCGACGAACTCGAGGTCGTACTTGAGAATCTCGACGTCGGTGCTGTTGCCGGTGTGCTGTTCGACCTCGGTGTGTCATCGATGCAACTCGATGCTGCCGACCGAGGCTTCGCCTACCGCTATGACGGTCCGTTGGATATGCGGATGGACCCGTCGCTGCCGATGTCGGCCGACGACCTAGTGAATGCCAGCAAGCCGAGCGAACTCCTCCGAGTCCTGCAGATTTTCGGGCAAGAACGTTTTGCCGCGCGAATCGTTCGGGCCATTGTCGACGCGCGGCCGATCACGTCAACTGGCAGACTTGCCGATGTCGTACGTCTGGCAATTCCTGCCGCAGCGCGGCGTACGGGGGGCCATCCCGCCACACGCACCTTTCAGGCGCTTCGTATCGCGGTCAACGGAGAACTCGAATCGATTGAGCGTGCGCTTCCCCTTGCACTTGACCGCCTTGTCGTCGGGGGTGTGTGCGCGGTGGTCAGCTACCACAGTCTCGAAGACCGCATCGTCGCCCACGCGTTCGCTGAAGCGACGCGGGGATGCGTGTGCCCGCCGGACATGCCGGTCTGCGGATGTGGCCGGACGCCCTGGGCGGAGTACCTCACGCGGCGTGGCGTCGTGCCGTCCGAAGAAGAAGTCGCACGTAACCCACGCGCTCGGTCAGCGCGCCTCCGCGCAGTACGCCGCATCGCGGGGTCAGCACGATGAGCGCGATCACCGCACCGATTCGACGTCCTCACGCCGCACCGCACTTCGCGCCGCCGCGGGTCGATGCCCCCCGATTGCGTGCAGTCGAAGACGTCCGACGCGGCCATGGCACGGCCTATGCGGTGCTCATTGTGGCGGTACTCGGTGCGGCAGTGTTCGGCGTGGTCGCGCTCAACGCGATGGCAGCGGCCAACGCTGTCGAAGCACGTTCGCTGGAAGCTGAAGTTGCCGCCGGCGAACGGGCGTACGGCCAGCTCGTCGCCACGGTCGCCGAACTCGAGGATCCAGCGCGCATCCGCGAGCAGGCGATGGAACTCGGCCTCCAGCCAGCGGAAGCTCACCGGTTCCTTGCGGTTGAACGCCGCGTGCCCGCAGATGGTCTACGCCGCGCGCACGTCGGTGCGTCAACGCTCGCCGATCCGTTGCGCACCGTGCGGGCGAGTGACGACACGTGACGCACCGAGACGCGGCATCGCGGCGTCGCGGGGACGTTTCCCGCCGTGCGCCGTCGACGCGTCGGGCGTTCGTTCGAATTCGCGGGATGCTGATCGCGCACATGCTCGTGTTTGGGGTGATCATCGCCCAGCTCGTGTCCATCCAGGTCGTCAACGCCGAGTCGTATGCCGACCAAGGCGTGCGGCAACGGGAACGCGTGCTCGAACTGAATGCGTCCCGCGGGCGGATCTACGATCGAAACGGTGAAGTGCTCGCAACGTCTGTTTCGAGCGCCACGGTGTACGCCGATCCGGCGGTGTTCCATGGCGACGTAGAGATCGACGGTGAGGTCGTCTCGGCACGCCGGGCCGCGGCGCTTGTCGCGCCGTTCGTTGGTCGCGACGCCGGCGAGGTTCTCACCCGGCTGCTCGGCGATGGCCGCTTCGTATATCTCGGTCGACAGCTCGACTGGGACACCGGGGCCGCGATTCGCGAGCTCGGAATTCCGGGGATCGGTGTGCTCGAGGAACCGCGACGCGTATACCCGCTCGATGGTCTCGCCGGTCCCGTCGTCGGCTTCACCGACATCGACGGCGCAGGCCTCAGCGGCATCGAGTCCATTTTCGACGATGTCTTGCAAGGCACGCCGGGAGAGCTCCTTCTCGAGCGCGCGCCAAACGGGCTCGATATCGCATCCGGTATTCGCCAAATGCGGCCTGCGGAGCCGGGGAGCGACGTCGTGCTCGCGGTCGAACGTGAAATTCAGCACGCGGCCGAGCGTGCAGCAGCGGACGCCATCAGCAACGCCGATGCGCTCGCAGCGAACGTGGTCGTGCTCGATGCGGACACATTTGAAGTGCTTGCAATGGCCAGTGCGCCAGGATTCGACCCGAATGAGCGGCGCGACGAAGATCGCGCGAACTGGCGCAATCGTCCGGTGGTCGACGTCTTCGAACCTGGTTCAAGTCAGAAGGCATTGACGATGGCGGCGGCAATCGAAGAAGGGATCGTCGGCGCGCAGACGCGGTTCGACGTCCCTGACCGGATCCGCGTGAGCACTGATGAGTTCAACGACGTGGCACCGCATCCGACGGAGTCGCTAAGCGTGACCGACATCCTCGAACGCTCGAGCAATGTCGGCACGATCATGATTGCCCAGCAACTCGGCGACGAGCGCCTTGACACCTACCTGCGTGCGTTCGGCTACGGATCAACGACCGGGCTCGGCCTTCCGGGCGAATCGGCCGGCCTGCTCATGCCGCACGAGTCCTGGTGGGGGACGTCGCTGCCGACGATTGCGATCGGTCAGGGCGTCGCCGTGACGCTCCTCCAACTCGCAACCGCATACGCGACGCTGGCGAACGATGGGCAGGCCCGCGTGCCAACCGTCGTCCGTGGAACGCTGGGCGACGACGGTGATCTCGTCACCACGCCCGGGTCGGCGCCGACGCGGGTTGTATCGACCGAAACCGCACGGCAGGTTCGCAGCATGCTCGAAGCAGCAGTTGCGGGAGAGCACGCCACGGGGCAGCTTGCGCGGGTTCCGGGCTACTCCGTCGCCGGCAAGACCGGGACGGCTCGCAAGCCCAACACGGACGCGCCGGGCTATTCCAGCGAGTATGTCGCCACTTTCGTCGGTTTCGCGCCGGTCGATGACCCGGAAGTCGTCGTCGCCGTGATGGTCGACGAGCCGACGCCCATCTACGGAGGCGTGGTTGCGGCCCCCATCTTCCGTGAGGTGATGCAGACGGCCCTGTCCGTCCTCCACGTCGTCCCGGATCGATCGGACACCAGCCTCGAGGCGCTGGTCGGTCGTGCGCGTGAGCGGGCGATCGAGGTCGCGGCGACCGAAGGGCCCGCCTGACGCCGATCCGCGTGCGGCGGGTGCGCGGAAGCGGTCGAAGGCGCCGTTACGCTCACATTCGTCGGGTGGGACCCGGTGCTGCATGTCGTGTCCCTGAGCTCATGAGACACATCGAGGCGTCGTGACTGCCATGCTCTCCGCGGTCGCCGATCACCTCGGTGGCGCTCGGCGACAGGGCGCCGACTGTGCGGTCATCGATGCGACGCACGACAGCCGGACGGTGGAGCCCGGCGCGCTGTTCTGTGCCCTGCGTGGGGCGAACGTCGATGGCCATGAATTCGCGGCGGCGGCCGTCGAACGCGGCGCCGCGGCGCTTCTCGTCGAACGGTGGGTCGACGTCGATCGGCCACAGATTCTCGTCGACGATACGCGCGCGGCCGCGGGACCGGCTGCGGCCGTCGTGCACGGTTGGCCGAGCCGGCGGCTGACGACGGTGGGTGTGACCGGAACGAACGGAAAGACCACGGTGACCACGCTCGTCGAAGCGGCGTTTGCCGCCGCGGGGCGTGCACCGGGCCTGATCGGCACGATTGCGTCGCGGATCATGGGTGAACCCGTCGAGGGCGAGCGCACGACGCCGGAGAGCACCGATCTGCAGCGTCTGCTCGCCATGATGGTGCACCGCGGCGTCGACGCGGTCGCCATGGAGGTCTCGTCGCACGGGCTCGATCTCCACCGGGTCGACGGCATCGAATTCGACGTGGCCGTGTTCACAAATCTCTCACAGGACCACCTCGACTGGCACGGCAGCATGGCCGACTACTACAGGGCCAAGGCGAGGCTGATGACGCCCGAGCTGTCCCGCGCCGGCGTCATCTTCATCGACGACGACTGGGGTCGCCGGCTGGCCGACGAGACGGCGGTTCCGACGGTGAGGGTCGGCACTGGAACGGATGCAGACGTGCGCATGCGAGACGTACACGTCGATGCACAAGGCGGCCGTGCGGAAGTCGACTGGGATGGCGCGTCAATGACGGTGCGAACGTCGCTGGTCGGAGCGTTCAATGTGTGCAATGCCGTCCTTGCTGTCGTTGCCGCCGTGGTTGCCGGGGTCCCACGTGACGCAGCGTGCGCTGGTGTGGCAGCGTGCAGCACAATCGCGGGACGTCTTCAGCGCGTGGATGAAGGTCAGCCCTTCGCCGTCTACGTTGACTATGCGCATACGCCAGCGGCGGTGGCGCAAGCCATCACGACACTGCGCGGTGTCCATCCGGACGGCCGAGTGATCGCCGTTCTCGGCGCCGGTGGCGACCGAGATCGCAGCAAGCGCGTGCCCATGGGCCGCGCGCTCGCAGAGGCAGACGTGGCGGTCGTCACGTCAGACAATCCCCGTTCCGAAGATCCCGCGGCGATCGCGGACGAGCTGATTGCCGGCGTCCGCGACGCCACACGCGGCGGTCGTAACGCCGAACTCATCGTTGAACTGGATCGACACGACGCCATCCAAAAGGCCATTGCCATGGCTCGCGTCGGCGATGTCGTACTTGTCGCGGGAAAGGGCCACGAGCGTCAGCAGGTGATCGCAGATGACGTCCGAACCTTCGACGACGTCGCCGTTGCGCGTATGTGTCTCCGCGAGGTCGTCGCATGATCGCGCTGACGGTGGACGAGATCGCCGGAATCATCTGTGGCCGACTCCGCGGCGAGGGCACGACGCCGATCGATCGCGTGTGCACGGACACCCGGACGTTGCGAGATGACGCGAGCCGCACGTTGTTCGTGGCGCTGACCAGCGACACCGGGGATGGGCACGACTTCGTCGCCGAGGCGGTCGCTGCGGGTGTCGGCGCTGTACTCGTCGAACATCCCACCGATGCGACCTGTTCGGTCATCGAGGTCGACGACACCTTGGCCGCATTGACGCGGCTCGCAGGTGTCGTCCGCGATGTCGTCAACCCGAAGGTGGTCGCGGTGACCGGATCGGTCGGCAAGACGACCGTCAAGGATCTCATCGCCGCCGCACTTGCCAGCCGCTATCGCGTCGTCGCATCCCGCGCCTCGTTCAACAATGCGCTCGGGGTTCCCCTCACACTGCTCGAGATCGTTGAAGACACCGAGGTGCTTGTCGTCGAGATCGGCGCGCGACATCGCGGTGACATCGCCCCGCTGGCCGCACTCGCACGCCCGGATATCGCGGTAGTGACGGCGGTTGCCCCGGTGCACCTGGAGATTTTCGGATCGATTGATGCGATCGCATCCACGAAGGCGGAACTCGTCGCGGCGCTCGATGCCAGCGGTGTCGCTGTCCTCAACGTTGGCTGGGAGCGTGTCGCGGAAATGGTTGCGCGCGCACCGCGGGACGTTCGTGTTGGAACAGACGATGCCGACGTTCGCGCGTCGAACATCGAACTCGACGATCACGCCCGCGCGCGGTTCATGGTGCACACGCCGGCCGGGCAAGCCGAGGTCACCGCTCCGCTGCCCGGACGCCATCAGGTCGACAATGTCTTGCTCGCACTGGCCGTCGCTGGCGTTCTCGACGTCCCGCTCGCCGATGCCGCCACCGCGATCGCGGGAGCGAGTGTGCCGCCGATGCGGGGCGACGTCGTGCAGGTGGGCACACGAACGATCATCGACGACACGTACAACGCCAATCCGACCGCAGTGCGTGCGGCACTCGATCTGCTCGTCGAACTCGCCCAGGGTCGCCCGACGATCGCGGTGCTCGGTGAGATGGCGGAGATCGGTCCGACGTCGGAGGCCGAGCACCGCGCGGTGGGTGCAGCGTGTGCCGAACGAGGTATCAGTGCGGTCATCGCATGCGGCGCGGCCGCCGCGTCGATCGCCGAAGGTGCGCGTGATGCCGGTCACGGCGACGTGGTCGAGATGCCGTCTGCACGTGCCGCGGCCGAATGGATCGGCGACAGCGCGCCGGTCGATGCGGTCATCCTCGTCAAGGCATCGCGCGTTGCTCGCCTCGAAGCGGTCGTCGCGCACCTTCGTGATGACGTTGCGACGGCCGCAGCGCCGACTTCCCTGGGAGCGCGCTCGTGATCGCCATCCTCATCGCCGGCACGATCGCGTTCATGGTCGGCCTCGCGGGCACCCCGGTTGCCATTGCCTACTTCCGCCAGCGCGGATTCGGCCAACCCATCCGTGACGAGGGGCCCCAGTCGCATCAGGCGAAGGCGGGAACGCCGACGATGGGCGGCGCGGTGATCGTGCTGGGCACCGTGCTCGCGTTCATCATCGGGCATCTCGGGTCGGCGCGATTGACGACGACGGGTGTGCTGGTGGTCGGCACATTCGTCGCCATGGCAGCCGTCGGATTCGCCGACGATCTCATCAAGCTGCGGATGCGGCGGAACCTCGGATTGAACAAGGCGACGAAATTCCTCGGCCAGGCGATCATCGCTGGGCTGTTCGCTTTCCTCGGGCCGAACATCGCGGGGATACCGCAGAACATCTCCCTTGTCGGCGACTTTGCGATCGATGTGCCGCCATGGATGTTCTTCGTATGGATGTTCCTGTTGCTGACCGGGTTCTCGAATGCGGTCAATCTCACCGACGGTCTCGACGGTCTCGCGGCGGGTTCCGGGGCGCTCGTGTTCGGCGCGTACACGTTGATCGGATTCTGGCAGTTCCGAAATGCGGCGGCGTATCCGCTCGATGCCAGCGGCGCGCTCGACATCGCCATTGTCGCCGGTGCGGCGATGACCGCCTGCGCGGGATTCCTGTGGCACAACGCACCGCCGGCCAGGATCTTCATGGGCGACACCGGCTCATTGGCACTTGGTGGCTTGTTGGCTGCAGTCGCGGTGGCCACGAACACGCAACTCCTGCTCGTGCTGCTCGGCGGGTTGTTCGTCATTGAGACCGTGTCGGTGATCGCTCAAGTCGCCGTGTTCCGCACGACGGGTCGCCGCGTGCTGCGCATGGCACCGATCCACCATCATTTCGAGCTCCTGGGATGGCAGGAGATCACGATCATCGTGCGATTCTGGATCATCGCAGGGATCGGTATCGCGCTCGGACTCGGCGTGTTCTACGCCGAATGGTTCGGCCGTGTCGGACCGACGCCATGAGCACTCAATCGTCCCGTGGCGCCGATCGCAGCGTGCCGCAGTGTGCGCTTGTGGTCGGCAGAGGTGTGTCCGCCCGTGCCGCGGTTCGATTGCTGCGGCGTGACGGCATTCGAACGATCGTCGTCGTGCCAGAGACGGACGGGCCGGAACCTGACTGGCTCGACCCCGACGACGTCGAGCTCCGTCGCGCAGGTGCCGGCACCGATCCGCTCACCGCCGACGTCGACGTCCTCATCCCGTCGCCTGGGGTGCCACCAAGCGATCCGATCATTCAGGCCGCCACGGACGCCGGCGTCGCGGTGTGGTCGGAGCCCGAACTGGCGTATCGGCAGCGACCTCGCCGGGTCGTGGCGGTGACCGGCACGAACGGAAAGACGTCGACGGTCGAGCTGGTCACGGCGATGTTCACCCAGGATGGACGTGCCGCACGATCGTGCGGCAACATCGGATTTCCGCTCTGCGACGCCGTCCTGGACGCCGACGAGGACGTCGTGCTCGTCGCGGAACTGTCGAGCTTTCAGCTCGCCTACACCTCATCACTGCGAGCAGACGTCGCAACGCTGCTCAACGTCGCTCCTGATCATCTCGATTGGCATGGCACGTTCGCGGCCTATGCCGGCGCCAAAGCCCGTATCTGGCGGGGCCAACAACCGGGCGACTGGTCGGTCGTGAACGCCGACGACTCGGTCGCCGTAGCGCTGGGCCAGGATGCGCGGGCGCGACATGCCGCATTCTCGGTGCGCGATGTCGTCGATCGTGGCATCGGCGTCCGGGACGACACCCTCGTTGTCTGCGGCGACGGCGACACGCGTGAACTGCTCACCATTTCTTCACTGCCCGAGACATCGAGGCACCACGTGGCGAATGTGGCTGCCGCCGCAACGACGGCCCACTTGGCGGGAATCGCGGATGCCGCGGTGTGCGCTGCGGCACGGGACTACACCCCGGGCGACCACCGCGGTCGACTGGTCACCGAATGGAAGGGCGTCCGGTACATCGACGATTCGAAAGCCACGAATCCGCATGCCGCCGCCGCCGCACTCGCAGCATCAGGGTCGACCGTGTGGATCGCGGGCGGCCTCGCCAAGGGGGTGGACCTTGCCTCGCTCGGCGGTTCGATCGGTGATGTCCGCCATGCGGTGTTGATTGGCAGTGCGGCCGATGCGCTCGCGGAGATCTGTGCACAGCACGGTGTGCAGACGTCGCGTGCGACCACAATGGATGACGCGGTTCAGCGTGCCGCGTGCGTCGCACACCCAGGCGACACGGTCCTGCTTGCGCCGGCATGCGCATCGTTCGACCAGTTTCGTGATTTTCGCGATCGCGGCGAGCAGTTCGCCGACGCCGTGCGTCGTCTCGGCAACGCCGACCGATCCCCGCGAATGGTCGGCTCATGAGGCTCGACCGCAAGCCTGTTCCGACACCTGCGGCACCACGGCGTCCCGATGCAGCGGCCGCGACCGCGCGCCGCGCCCGTCGGCGGCGAACGCGGAGCCGTCGGCAGGTCCAGCGCCAGAGCACGGCCCGTCGACGGCGCGTCGGGTCCAACGTTGTGCCGCTGGTGCGTCGGCACTGGACGTCCGACGCCGTCGTTCTCACCATGCTGACGAGCCTGCTGCTGGTGTTCGGCCTCGTGATGAGCTTTTCGGCATCGTTCGTAGAGGCGGCAACCGCGGGGGATCCGTTCGGCGTCTTTCGCCGCCAAGCCACGTTCGCCGTCCTAGGGACGATCGCGTTCGCGGCCGCGGCGCGGATGCCCCACATCTGGTGGCGGCGCCTGGCATGGCCCATGATCGCCACGACGCTCGTCGCACTCGTCCTGGTGCTCGTTCCGGGCATCGGCATCGAACGGTTCGGATCGACGCGCTGGATCGGCGTAGGGCCGTTAGCGGTGCAGCCCACCGAGTTCGCCAAGCTCGCGGTCGTGCTCTGGCTCGGCGATGTCTATGAACGCAAACGCCCGCGCGATGGTGCGCTGCACGACGTAGATCACCTGCTCGTGCCGGCGTTGCCGCTGCTCGGCCTGGTCGGCGTCCTCGTCATGCTGCAACCTGACTTGGGAACCGCGATCATCCTGGCACTCATCGTCGGCGCCGTGCTGTGGATCGAAGGTCTGCCGGCGCGCTACCTCGCCGTGCTGGCGGCCGTGGTCGGCGTCGCAGGTCTGCTCCTCGCCGTCGTCGCACCGTATCGCCTGGCGCGGATCGCCGGATGGCTGGCGCCCGAGGAGGACCCGCTCGGCAGCGGTTTCCAACTGTTGCAGTCTCGCTATGCGCTCGGCTCAGGCGGCATTTTCGGGGTAGGCCTCGGCGAATCGCGTGGCAAGTGGAATTTCGTGCCCAATCCCGAGACCGACTTCATCTTTGCGATCATCGGCGAGGAGCTCGGTTTGCTCGGCACCTTGCTGGTCGTCGTGCTGTTCGCGATGGTGCTCGTGTTCGGCTATCGCGTGGCATTCCGCGTACCGGACGGCTTCGGTCGTGCCGTGGCATTCACCATCACGACGTGGATCGTCGGCCAGGCGCTGATCAACATCTCCACCGTCACCGGTCTGCTGCCGATCACCGGAGTGACATTGCCGCTGGTGTCCGTCGGTGGGTCTTCGTTGTTCGTGACCTTGGCTGCACTTGGCATCCTGGTGTCGATGGCGCGGACGGCGCCGCACTCACGCCGGCAGTCGGCAACAGCCGGGAAAGGTTCGTCGTGACGCGATCTGTCTTGTTCGCCGCCGGGGGTACGGCCGGTCACGTGTTCCCGGCGCTCGCCGTCGCCCGGGCACTCACCGAGCTCGACGGTGACCTCGAGCCGGTGTTCATCGGGTCACGCGATCGCATTGAGGCGACGTTGGTCGCCGACGCAGGTTTTCGATTCCATGCGATCAATGTCGTCTCGGTGCCGCGGCGACTTTCGCCGCGCCTCGTCACGTTGCCGTATGCGGTTCGACGCGCCGTGCGGGAGGCGATGGACCTGACGAGACAGGAACGAGCCGTGGGCAGTGCCGTGTTCGGCGGTGCCGTCGCCTTCCCAATTGCACGCGCCGCGTGGAAGCTGCAGCTGCCCCTCGTCGTCCACGAGCAGAATGCGGTTCCCGGCCTGGCGAATCGGGCAGCTGCACGGTGGTCGGATCGCGTCGCCGTGACATTCCCCAGTTCGGCACGGTTCTTCAGGCATCCCGAACGCTGTGCCGTGACAGGGAATCCGGTGCGCGACGAGATCCTCGCATTGGATCGAGACGCCGAACGTGAAGCGGCGCGGGCACGCCTCGGGCTGCGTCCCGACCGGCCAACGGTGTTCGTCTTCGGTGGCAGCCAAGGTGCGCGCACCATCAACCAGGCGATCGTTGCGGCGAACGATCTGTGGGGGGACGACATCGTGCAGATCCTGCACGCGACGGGGCGAGCAACATTCGAGTCGACGGCGACGATGTGGGCCAGGGTCCGCGAGGCGCACCGGGGGCCATACGCCGCCGTCGTCGACTTCATCGAATCGATGGCCGATGCGTATGCCGCGGCCGATGTCGTGGTCTGTCGCGCCGGTGCGACGTCGATCGCCGAACTCACCGCGCTCGGCGTTCCCGCCGTGCTTGTGCCCTACCCGCACGCCACCGCAAACCATCAGGCCGAGAATGCGCGCGCACTGGCGCGTGTTGGGGGTGCGGTCGTGATCGAGGACAAGCGACTCGACGGTGCATCGCTCGTCGCAGCGGTCCGTCCGCTCCTGCGTGACGCAGACGCGCGCGCGGCGATGGCGCGCTCGTCGCGCGCGTTCGGTCGACGCGACGCCGCCGCAAACGTCGCACGGGTGATTCGTGACCATCTCGACATGCGGCGGACCTGGTGATGCACGACGAGGTCGCGATCACCCACTTCGTCGGCATCGGCGGTGCCGGCATGTCAGGAATCGCCCGGATCCTGCTCCAGCGTGGACAGCGCGTCTCCGGTTCCGATCTGCGTGACAGTCGAGCGCTCGACGAATTGCGTGCGCTCGGCGCCGAAATTCACGTCGGCCACGCTGACGGCAACGTCGGCGACGCGGCGGTCGTCGTGACATCCACGGCGGTCCCGGCGGACAATCCCGAAGTCGTGGCCGCGCAGGCAGACGGTCGTAGACTGCTGCGCCGCGCCGACATGCTGGCCGAAGTGATGGGCGACGACACGGGCATCCTCATCGCCGGCACGCACGGCAAGACGACCACGACGTCGATGACGGTCGTCGCGCTCCAAGCGGCCGGGCTCGATCCGAGCTTTGCCATCGGAGGGTCGCTCAATGAGCGCGGAACGAACGCGCACGCCGGAACCGATGCGGTGTTCGTCGCAGAAGCCGACGAATCCGATCGGTCACTGCTTGCCTATCGTCCGGATGTCGCGGTCGTGACAAACGTCGAGCACGATCATCCCGACGAATTCGCCGACCTCGCGGCGGTTGCCGAGGTGTTCGGTGCCTTCTTGGCGCGCCGTTCCGCACACGGACCGGCGATCCTGTGCGCCGACGACCCCGGGAGCGCAGCGCTTGTCGACGCCGCTTCCGCGCCGGTACTGACATATGGCATGGCACCGAGCGCAGGCGTGCGTATCGTTTCCGATGACGACCGATGGCTGCTGCGGCAGGGCCGAGACGACCTCGTCGCGTTCACCCTCGCCGTTCCCGGTGAACACAACGTCCGCAACGCGGCCGCTGCGCTTGCTGCCTGTATCGCGCTCGACGTCGATGTTGACGCAGCGGCACGGGGGCTGGGGCGTTTCACCGGGGTCGCTCGACGTTTCCAACATCTGGGGACCGTCGATGACATCGACGTGATCGATGACTACGCACATCATCCCACCGAGATCCGCGCGACGCTGGCCGCGGCCCGTGCGCGCCACCGTGGGCGGGTCGTGCTCGTCGTGCAGCCGCACCGGTACTCACGCACGCAGGCCCTCGGCGGCGAGCTCGGGCGCGCTGCTGCGGCAGCTGACCATGTGGTCGTCACGGATGTCTATGCGAGCAACGAGATGCCGATGCCGGGAGTATCCGGGCGCATCGTCGCCGGAGCGCGGGTCGACTACATCCCACACCTCGGCGAAATCGCGCCGCGCCTCGCGGAGATGGTGCAACCCGGCGACCTTGTGCTCGTGACGGGCGCTGGTGACATCACTCACGTCGGCCCGGCGCTCCTCGAGCTGCTGGAGTCTTCGCGTGACTGATCCGGTCGTCGACGCGCTGCGGGTCGCGGGTGTGGCCGACGTTCGCGGTGGGGCGTCACTCGGCGCGTTCACCACACTGCGTGTCGGGGGGCCGGCGCGGGCGTTGGTCACCGCACATCACGATGATGAACTGCGCGCGGTGGGAGACGTGTGCCAGTCGTTCGCCCTTCCGTGGGCGGTGATCGGTCGTGGTTCGAATCTGCTCGTCGCGGATCGCGGATGGCCCGGTGTCGCCGCTGTGCTCGGCAGCGGATACCGCGGCATCGCATTCACCGGAGTACGTGTCGTAGTCGGCGCTGCAGAGCCGCTTCCCGCTGTCGCAACCCATGTGGCGGCCGCCGGCCTGTCAGGATTCGCGTGGGCAGTTGCGGTGCCGGGCAGCGTTGGCGGTGCCGTACGCATGAATGCCGGCGCGCACGGGGGACAAGTCGCCGACCACCTCGTCGAAGCCGACATCGTGCGATTGCGGACTGGAGTACGGGAGACCTGGCCGGCCGCCGCACTCGGACTGCGGTATCGACACAGCGATCTTCCGGACGACGCGGTCGTGGTGTCTGCAACCCTGCAGTTGGCACACCACGAACCTCAGGCCGTCCGCGCCGAACTCGACGCCATCCGGGCGTGGCGCCGCGCCAATCAGCCCATCAATTCCCCGACGTGTGGCTCAGTGTTCACGAATCCGACCGGGGATTCTGCCGGACGGCTTATCGAAGCCGCTGGCGGCAAGGGTCTGCGGGTGGGTGGCGCGACGGTCTCGATGAAACATGCCAACTTCATCGTCACGCACCGCGACGCGTCGGCTGCGGACGTGCTCGCACTCATGCGGGCAGTGCAGGAACTCGTGAAGGAACGATTCGGCGTGCTGCTTCAACCGGAGGTCGTCGTCCTCGGCGACGTCGAAGCGGCCGACGGGTCCAACGATGGTTGACGAACGCATCGCGGCGCGCCGTGCCGCGCTGCGTGCTGAAGCCCGGCGCCGCCGCCTGCGCCGGTCCTTCGTCATCATGGCATTCATCGTTGTCGTCGTTGCGATGCTGTCGATCGATCGTGCCGGCGGGTTCGACATCGTCGCCATCGAGGTTGTCGGCACCGACCGACTCGATAGTGATCGCGTGCGTGCGGTGGCTGACGTTGAGACGGGCGCGTCAATCGTCTGGTTGCGGACGGGAACGGTCGAATACCGCGTCGCGTCGTTGCCCCTGGTCCGAACGGCCGAGGTGACGCGAACGATGCGGCGGACCGTCGAGGTCCGCGTCACCGAACGCGTTCCCGTTGTGCAGGTGCGCGGGCGGGGAGATGACGTCGTCGTCGATCGTGACGGAGTGATCATCGACGTCGTTGGCGCCGACGACGCGGCCCTACCCGTCATCGATGTGCGCGGCACGGTTCCCGCGTCGGGGGACACCGTCGATGCTCACCGTGGTGTCGCGAACGCATTCGACGTCTGGCGCGGGCTGTCGGGACCCTTGCGGGCGGAAGTGCTGGCTGTGCGCGTCGACGGCCCGGAGGATGCCACCGCGGTGCTTCGGCGGGGAATCGACGTTCGAATCGGGCGTGCAGACCGGATGCCGGAGAAGGTCCGCGCCATCGGCGCCGTTCTCGCCGACATCGGTGAAGTGCCCGTTGCACAGATCGACGTGCGTGCGCCAGCCGCTCCGGTCGTAATCCCGACCGGAGAGTGATACGCGACTCCGGCCGTGTCCGTATGCTGTCGGGGACGCTTGACCCTCGTGGCGGCAGACGTCTACCGTCACGCGACAGCCGAATTCGACACCGCAGATGCGCGCAGACGCGCGAGTTCGCGTGTCTGTCAGGAGGACCGCAGTGGCGGCGAACCCCAACAACTACCTGGCCGTCATCAAGGTCGTGGGCATCGGCGGGGGTGGGGTCAACGCCGTCAACCGGATGATCGATGCTGGACTACGCGGCGTCGAATTCATTGCGATCAACACCGATGCGCAGGCGCTACTGATGTCCGACGCGGACGTCAAGCTCGACATCGGACGTGAATTGACGCGCGGGCTCGGTGCGGGTGCCGATCCTGGCATCGGAAAGCAGGCGGCCGATGACCATCAAGACGAGATCACCGACGTGCTCAAGGGCGCCGACATGGTGTTCGTCACTGCGGGTGAAGGTGGTGGAACCGGAACCGGGGCCTCGCCGCTCGTCGCCAAGGTCGCGCGTGAAGTCGGCGCGCTGACGATCGGTGTGGTCACCCGCCCGTTCACGTTCGAAGGACGGCGAAGGGGCAAGCAGGCCGAGGACGGCATCGAAGAGCTCAAGGAGGAAGTCGACACCCTCATCGTGATCCCCAATGATCGGCTGCTGCAGGTCGCCGACGGTGAGACCTCGGTGGTCCAGGCATTTCGACTCGCCGACGATGTGCTACTCCAAGGCGTCCAGGGCATCACGGATCTCATCACCACACCCGGACTGATCAATCTCGACTTCGCCGACGTGCGCACCGTCATGAAGGACGCGGGCAGCGCGTTGATGGGTATCGGAAAGGCGCGGGGTGAATCCCGGGCACTCGAAGCGGCGCGACTGGCGATCAGTTCACCACTGCTCGAAGCCTCGATTGAGGGCGCGCGCGGTGTCCTGCTGATGCTTGCCGGTGGCAGCGACCTCGGTCTCTTCGAGGTCAACGAGGCGGCAGACGTCATCACCGAAGCTGCCGACGGTGATGCGAACATCATCTTCGGTGCGGTGATCGATGACTCACTCGGTGATGAGGTCAAGGTGACGGTGATCGCCGCTGGGTTCGATGAACGGGCCGAGCCGCTGGAGCAGAGTGGTGCGTTCGTGACTGAGGCGCCGAAGCGCGCGAGTGCACCGGATGCCGACGGAGACGTCGACGAGGACGACGACACCGACGACGTCTTCCGGCCCGAACCTGACCGGCCGTCACGCCCGCCGATCGTCTTCGATGCGGACGACGAGGACGAGCTGGACGTGCCTTCGTTCCTGCGCTGAGCACGATGCCGCCCGGATTGTTCGAGGTGGCACTCGCCCCGGGCACCCATGCATGGTTCACGCTCCGTGCGGCCGGCGGTGAGCAGCCGGCCGTGGGGCACGCCGACAACATGTCGCCGTACCGCCCGCACGTCGTGTCCCAGCTCGCCGTCGATCGCCGTCATGTTGCCGAACGGATCGGCTATCCGGTGTCGACGTGGCATCACATGCGTCAGGTCCACGATGCCACGGTTGCCGTTGTCGACGAGCGCTGGCCCATCGGAGCAATCGCCGACGCGAGCGACGGCATCGTGACCTCGATGCCGAACCGGCCGCTCGTCGTTCACGTCGCCGACTGCGTACCGGTGCTGCTGGCCACTCGCGAGGTCATCGGCGCGGTGCATGTCGGGCGGCGAGGACTCGTCGCAGGCGTGTTGGACGCCGCGCTCGAGCGTCTCGCACGTCATGATGCGCCGCTTGCAGCATGTATCGGCCCGTCGATTCGCGGCTGCTGCTACGAGGTCGGCCACGACCTGCAGGCGCAGGTAACGGCCGACCACCCGCAGGCACGCGCGACGACGACATGGGGAACGCCAGCGCTTGACCTCGCGGCTGCCGTTGAGGCTCGGCTCGACGCCTGGGCGGCCGACGTGACGCTCGTGGACGCGTGCACACACTGCGATCCCGCTCGCCGTTGGTTCAGCCACCGGCAAGATGCGACATCCGGACGGTTTGCGGGCATCGTGGTGCGGACCTCAGACACGGATCTGCGGTCATGAGCCCTCGAGCCGATGACGTGGATGAATCGGCGATCGCCATCCGTGTCGCCGACGTGCGGGCACGTATTGCGGATGCGGCCGCGACAAGCGGCCGAGCTGCGCACGACGTACGGCTGATCGCCGTCACCAAGACCCACCCCGCCGCAGTCGTGCGAGCCGGCGTCTCCGCGGGGCTGAGAGATTTCGGCGAGAACCGCGTGCAAGAGCTCGTTGACAAGCGCCGAATCGCGCCTGAGGCATCGTGGCACTTCATCGGTCGCCTGCAGCGAAACAAGGTTCGGTTCGTCGCCGACGGGAAGACACTTATCCACAGCGTCGATCGGACCGCGCTCGTTGACGCGATCGAGGCACGTGCGGCACGTGCAGGCGTTGTCCAGCCGGTGCTGGTGCAGGTCAACGTGGGAGACGACCCGGCGAAGGGAGGGTGCGAGGTCGAACGATTGCGCGAACTCGTCGCCTACGCTCACGAGCAATCGAACATTCGTGTCCGAGGCTTGATGACCGTGCCACCACTCCCACCATCGTCGCGGCGTGCGTCCGACGACGTACGCGGACACTTTGCGACGCTTCGGGGTTTGCGCGACGACATCGTCGGGACCTATCCGACCGTGCGCGAGTTGTCGATGGGGATGACGGCGGACTTCGAGGTGGCGATCGAAGAGGGTGCGACGATGGTCCGGCTCGGCACGGCACTGTTCGGTACGCGCGAGAGTGCGCGCGCCAAGGTGATTTCGACGGAGGACCCGCGATGAGTCCCGGCATGTGGCACAAGACGCTCGTGTACCTCGGGCTCAAAGAGGAGCCGGAAGAGGGCTACGACGATCTCCCGGAACGCGTCGTCACCGATGCCGAGCCGCGCCGTCGTCCCGTCAGTGACGATGTGAGCGTGCGGCGACCGACGCCGATTGCGCCGGAGCCTGATCCCGTCGGCAACGTTCGGCAACTGCACGGAGGCGACGTGCAAGTCGTCCGACCGGGCGGCTCGTCGTCGAACACGTCGATGCGCACACCGGTTGTCGAGATTCTCGTCTTCGACGATGTCGAGGCCGTCGGTGCCCGATACCGGACGGGACAACCGGTGGTGTTCGACGCGTCGAAGGCCGAGGCAGCGATCGGCCGGCGGGTCGTCGACTTCGTGTCCGGCATGACCTACGTCTCGCGAGGCCGCTTGGCGCGTGTGGGGGATCGTGCCTTTCTGCTCGTTCCCGAAGGACGCGCGCTCCCGCCCGAAGAGATCGATCGGCTCGAGGACCTGGGGTACCGGGTCGCGCGCGAGGAGGCCTGATGGGCGGGCTGGTCTGCTTCCTGCTCCAGATCTACTGGTTCGTGCTTCTCGCTTACGTCGTGTTCTCGTGGATTCCCCGGCCACCGGAACCGATCATGCCCTTCGTGGCCGGTGTGCGACGACTCGTTGAACCGGTGGCCGCGCCCGTCCGCCGCGTGCTGCCGCCGGTGCGCCTGGGCGGGGTTGCACTCGACCTGTCGATCCTGGTGGTGTTCTTCGGCGTGATCGTGCTGCAGCGCTTCGTCTGTTCGCTCGGCCTGTGATCTCCGCAGTCCACGGAAGTCTCCGATGTCGCTGACTCCACAAGACATCGACGCACTGACGTTTTCGCGAGCGCTTCTCGGCTACGACCCCGACGAGGTCGACGCGGCACTCGACCGGATCGCGCTGCACGTCCATCGCATGTCGCGCGAACTCGCGGAACTGGCCGCCACTGCCGACGATGCACCCGCCAACACCGATCGCGAGCGCGAACCCAGTCGAGAACCTGCATCCGACGCAGGTCCGCAGACCGGCCCGGATGAGGGCGACGTTGCGGCACTGCGTGCCGCGCTGGCGCGTTCCGAGGAGGAACAGAGGGTATTGCGGGAAGAGATCGCCCGGCTCCGCCGTGCCCTCGACGCGGCATGGGCAGATGCACGAGCGGATCAACCGCGGCCGGTACCCAAGGCGGTCACCGAGGCGGTGTCTCGTCGGGCGGATTCGTGGTGACGGCACGCCGTGCGCCGGCGCGCGCGGCATGCTCGAATGGATTGTCGCGATAGCCGTACAGGGCCCCCATCCAGACGTAGAGCAGGGGCATGAGTGGACCGAACCGCTCCATCTGCCGCACATGCATCGCCTCATGCGCGACGAGTGCGGCAGACGGATGGTGGACAGTGATGATCACCACCTGACCGATGGTGTTTGCATGCGCGCCGACACGGCGGAGCAGCAGGCGCGACAGCCCGCCGACACCGATGGCGACATAGCACGCGTGGTCTTCATCCCACCTTGGTGTAGCGCCGCCGAGGCGGGCGACGAAGAAGCCACACAGGGTCAAGGGTGCCGACCACAGTCGTGCACGGCCCGGTCGGACCGGCTGCGTCGCCTCGGGCGTCCATCGCGCGATGCGGCCGGCGATGACGCCGTACTCGACCTGCGGGAGCAGATCCGCCATTGCTGAGGCGGGTTCGAGTTCGCCGCGCCGCACGGCGAGCGCTTCGCGCCGCTGGCGCGCGACACCGATGATCGCCGCAACGGCCGTCGCGGTCGCCACCCAACGCGCCAGTGCCCTCATGTCGTGATCCGGAATCGCGCGCGGCCGAGTTCGCCCAGGGAGACCTCGGTGCCGTCGTCGAGGGCGGCGGTCGTCATCGAAGCGGCGAGCACGTCACGGGCGATGGCGGTCTCGTGGACGCGGAGTTCGTCGAGAAGTGTGGCGGGCGAGACGTCGAGCGCGACGTGAATCCGCGCGTCGAGGGCGAGGTCCTGCTGCTTGCGTACGTCGTTGATCGCACGGATGAGTTCCCGCGCGGCGCCCTCGACCTCAAGTTCGTGCGTCACCGTCGTGTCGAGCGCGAACGCGGTCGTGCCGTCTGAGGCGACCGCCCAACCGGTTCGCGGAACCGTGACGATCTGGACCATGTCGGCCTGCACTTCGCAGGAATGACCGTCGATGTCGATCGTGGCCGTGCCCTTGGTGAGGTCGCGCGCAACCTGCGCCGCAGTCTCGTCGTCGAGATCGTTGATTGCGGCGGCGATGCGAGGTGCGTCCTGCTGAAACACCGGACCGAGTGCACGGAAGTTGGGTTTCAGGCGCGTGGTCACCACGTCCGAGGTGTCCCCGGTGATCTCGACGGACTTGACGTTGAGTTCATCGATGACCTCCGATACCAACGCGCGCAGCCCATCACGTTCGCCGGCGGGCACGCTGACAAGCGCTCGTTGTAGTGGCTGCCGGACCCGAACGCCGCTGTCATTGCGCGCCTGGCGTCCAAGTTCGACGACTCGGCGTGTCGTTGCCATCGCCGTTCGGAGCGCGTCATCGCGCCACGCCGGATCGGCGACAGGGAACTCGGTGAGATGGACCGACGGCGCGACCGCGTCGCCGCCAGGAACGACACACAGGTCGTGCCACAGACGGTCTGCGAGAAACGGCACGAAGGGCGCCAGCAGTCCTGCGAGCGTGGTCAGGCAGCTGTGCAATGTGTGGTACGCCGCAGCCTTGTCCTCGGGTGCCTCGGCCGCCGCCTTCCAGAATCGGCGGCGGTTGCGCCGGACATACCAGTTCGACAGATCATCAACGAACCGTTCCAGGTTTCGTGTGGCTGCCGAGACGTCGTAGCGGTCGAGCGCGGTATCGACCACGTCGATCAGATGTGCCAGCTCGGCGAGGATCCATCGGTCGGATGCGGGGCGTGCTCCGACCGGCGGCGCTGGCGTGTCGAGCGTGAAGCCGTCGATGCGCGCGTAGGTGAGGAAGAACACGTGTGTATTCCACACGGTGAGCAGGAAGCGACGAACGACGTCCTCGAGCAGGTGGTGGCCGATGCGTCGGCTCACCCAGGGGTTGCCCTCGGCGAACATCAGCCACCGCAGGGCATCGGCCCCGTGTTGTTCGATGAGTTCCCACGGGTCGAGCACGTTGCCCGCTGACTTCGACATCTTGCGTCCATCCTCGTCCACGATGTGGCCAAGGCACAGGCAGGTGCGATACGCCGTGTCGTCGAAGAGCAGCGTCGACTCAGCGAGCAAGGTGTAGAACCATCCGCGTGTCTGGTCGATCGCCTCGCAGATGTAGTCAGCGGGAAAGTGGCGGGCGAACTCGTCGTGTCCCTGGTGCGGATACCCCCACTGCGCATAGGGCATGCCGCCCGAGTCGAACCACGCATCGGCGACATCGGCGACCCTGGAGAGCGTGCCCTGTTCGCACGAGGGGCACGCCCAGGTGATGGCATCGACATAGGGGCGATGGGGATCGACGTCGGCGACATTGAGCCCGGAGACCTCGGCAAGGTGTCGACGAGATGCGACGACCTCGATGTGGTCGCACTGGTCGCAACACCAGAACGGTAGGGGTGTGCCCCAGTACCGATCGCGAGACAGCGCCCAGTCGACGTTGTTCTCGAGCCAGTTTCCGAAGCGTCCCTCACGGATGTGTTCGGGATGCCAGTCGATCGTGGCATTGTTCGCCAGCAGCTCATCCCGCTTGGCCGTCGTTCGGATGTACCACGAGGGCTTGGCCCAGTAGATGAGCGGGCGATCGCACCGCCAGCAGAACGGGTACGTGTGGGGGTATGCGTGTTCGGTGATCAGGAGTCCGCGTGAACGCAGATCGGTGACGATCACGGGATCGGCGTCTTTGACGAACACGCCCTGCCACGGACCGTGGGTGAAACGTCCTTCGGCGTCGACGGGATTGAGGGTTGGCAGGCCCTCTCGCCGCCCGATGGACATGTCGTCGGCGCCGAACGCGGGCGCCATGTGGACGATGCCCGATCCTTCGGACGCCGTGACGAAATCCGCAATCGTCACGTAGCCATGCTTTGCGTCTGCGTCGACCTCGACGAAAGTGAATGGCCGCGCGTAGGTCAGCCCAATGAGATCGTCGGCCGTAAGGTGCTCGACGACGGCCATGTCGTCACCCAACACGCGCGCGGCGAGTTCGCTCGCGACGACCAGCAATTCGTCCTCGCGCCCGAAACTGCTCGTCCGTACGAGGACGTAGCCGATCTGCTCACCAACGGCACATGCGACGTTCGCGGGCAGCGTCCATGGCGTCGTCGTCCACACCACGAGTGACGCGCCAAGCGACTCGAGGCGGCCGCTGGTGATCGGGAACCGGACGAAGACGGACGGGTCCGTCACCTCGCGATAGCCCTGAGCGACCTCGGCATCCGAAAGCCCCGTTCCGCACCGGGCGCAGTACGGGGTGACGCGGAAGTCGCGGAAGATCAGATCCCGTTGCCACAATTGCGCCAGTCCCCACCACAGACTGTCGACGTAGCTCGAATCCATCGTCCGATATGGGTCCGACGTGTCGATCCAGAAGCCGATGCGCTCGGTGAGCTCCTCGAACGCCTGCACGTAGCGCTGCACGGACTCGCGGCACTTCGCGTTGAAGGCTTCGATCCCATAGGCCTCGATGTCGGCCTTCGAATTGAGCCCGAGTTCGCGTTCGACTTCCAACTCGACGGGCAGGCCGTGGCAGTCCCACCCCGCCTTGCGTCGGACGGACCATCCCTTCATGGTGCGGTACCGCGGGAAGATGTCCTTGAAGACACGCGCTTCGACGTGGTGCGTGCCGGGTCGGCCGTTCGCAGTCGGGGGGCCCTCGTAGAACGTGAAGACCGGGCCGTCGGTCCGCTGGTCGATGCTGCGTGCGAACACGTGCTCGTCGTCCCAACGCTGGAGCATCTGTGTTTCCAACGCCGCGAAGTTCGGATTCGCCTCCACGGGGGGCCAGACGTTGGATGCGGTCGCTGTCTCGGCCGAAGGCTTGTCCACGATGTTCGCTCGTCGTCGGGCGATCCGTGCAGGGGCAAAGGCCAGCCGTCGGACACGCCGCGCGGCGGTCGTCGCGCGCTGCCGGATCGCGGTCGTGCACGCGGGAGCGGGAGTCTACGGTGCAGCTCTCGTCCCCGTGGAGACCCGGCGTGCTATCTTCCGCCGCCATGCCGAAGCGAAAAGCACTCACCAAGACGCAATTGCGTGGCATCCGCGACGCACTCCTCGACGAGCGCGCGCAATTGCTCGAACAGGTCGCCGATCTCGATGCTGAAGCTGACGTCAAGAACTGGCGAGACGCGGGATTCGATGACGATCCGGCCGACAGCGGATCGGCGAGTTTCGAACGAGAGACCGCGCAGTCGCTGTCGAACCACGCCAAGAACATCCTCGAGCAAATCGACGACGCCGTACGCCGCATCGACAACGGGACCTATGGAACGTGCGAGCGGTGTGGCAATCCGATCGAATTGGCGCGTCTTGAAGCGCTGCCGTACGCGACGCTGTGCATGAGCTGCAAACGCCGCGACGAGTCCGGCCGCTGAGCGACGTGCCGATCCCCAACGCCGACGAGATCGCAATCGACACGTCACCTGCGCCTCGTCGTGCCCGGATGCTCGGTCTGGGCATCGCACTCGTGTTCACCGTGCTCGACCAGGTCGTCAAGACGGCTGTCGAACACGTACTCGTCCCCGGGGAGTTCGTTCCGTGGCTGTCCCGACACATCGGGTGGCAGCTCGTCTACAACCCGCACGGGGCCTTCGGCGTACCGGCGCCACCGTGGTTGTTCCTCGCCGTCACCGTCGTCGTCGGTGTCATCGTCTTCCAATCGTTGCCGCGCGTCCCGAATCGGTGGCAGGCGGTCGCCTTCGGCCTACTGCTTGCCGGTGCCATGGGCAATGCCATCGACCGCGTATTCCGCGCCGGCGCGCCGGGTGGCGGCTTCGGCGGCGGGCACGTCGTCGACTTCGTCGCCTGGGGCACATTCCCGCGCTTCAACGTCGCCGATGCTGCGATCACCGTCGGTTTCATCTGTCTCGCCGTATCGCTCTGGGTGGACGAGCGCCGCTCGTGAACACGTTCGCCGTCGACGCGGCGCACGACGGTGCGCGGCTCGACGTCGTCGTCGCTGATATGGCGGGCATCTCGCGTGCGCAGGCGGCGCGTCGCATCGACGCAGGCGAGGTCACGGTCGACGACTCGATCGCGCCGCGCTCCTTGCGTGTGAGCCTCGGTCAACGGATCGCCGTGCGCGAACGTCCGGCGGCTCCTGACACCTTGGCGCCTGCCGTTCCGCCGGTGCGGTACGAGGACGAGCACCTGCTGGTGTTGTCCAAACCTGCGGGCCTCGTCGTTCACCCCGGATCGGGCCATGAGGGTGACACGCTCGCCGACGCATTGCGCGCCGCCGAGCTGGTGCCCGACGGAGTCGGTGATCCGGGACGTCCCGGGATCGTCCATCGACTCGATCGCGATACGAGTGGGCTGATCATCGTCGCGCGAACCGCGGCGGCCCACGGCGCGCTCGTGAAGGCCATTGCGGCACGCGCGGTGACGCGTCGCTACCTGGCCCTCGTGGCCGGCGTGCCGGCGCGGGCGCACGGACGCATCGATGGCCCGATCGGGCGGGACCCCCGGATGCGAATGCGCTTCGCCGTCGTCTCGTCCGGGCGCCCGGCCGTCACCCACTACACGCTGGTTGCCGAGGGACGTGTCGAGCGCGACGGTGACGTGGGTGAGGCGGCGTTGCTGTGCTGCACACTCGAGACGGGACGCACGCACCAGATTCGCGTACACCTCGCGGGGGCAGGCCATCCCGTCCTCGGTGACACGGTCTACGGCGGGCCGCGTGGTCTCAGCGCCGCCGTAGGTCTGGCGCGTCAGGCACTGCACGCGATCGAACTCGAGTTCATCCATCCGATCACCGGTGCGCGTGTTCGGGTCGTGGACACCGTGCCCGACGACATGGCCACGGCGTGCGAACGATGTGGGATCCCCGTCGACCGTGTCCGGTGCCCGCACCACGGTTTCGACGCGCCGCGCGCCGAGGATTCGTCTGGGCCGCAGTGATCGACGCGACGAATGCGACTGCTAGGGTCGCGGGGGAAACCACAGGCGTGTGGTTCTTCCCCGACACACGCCGGTGTGATCCATCGCGACGACGTGGTTGGCGATGCTCGACGCACCGTCGTGGTGCCGCCAGATGCCCGTCAGCCGCGCAACGTTGGGGAGCGCACACGAGTGACGCGACGTGACAGCGACGACCGTTTCGTGCACCTTCACGTGCACACGGAATATTCGATGCTCGATGGTGCGTCACGCATCGACGACCTGGTCGACAAGGTCGTGCGTGACGATCAGCCGGCGGTCGCCATCACCGACCACGGGGTGCTGTTCGGCCTCGTGGATTTCTACCGGGCCGCGACCAGCCGCGGTGTGCGCCCGATCCTCGGGTCCGAGCTGTATCAGGCAGTCGGGTCGCGCCACGAGCAACGGCTCGGCGGTGCCGACGGCAGACAGCGCAATTTCCATCTGACGGCTCTGGCTGCCACCGACGCCGGTTATCGCAATCTCGTTGCATTGTCGACGCGGGCGTACCTCGAGGGCTATTGGTACAAGCCGCGGGTCGACCTCGAGCTGCTCGACGAGCACAGCGACGGGATGATCGCGCTGAGCGGTTGCTTGGGCTCCGAGGTCAATCAGCGATTGCTCGCTGACGACGTCGACGGTGCACGCGATGTGCTCAGCGACCTCAAGGACATCTACACCGCCGAGCGTTTCTTCGTCGAACTCATGGACCATGGCCTCGAGGAGCAGCGGCGAACGTGGCCGCAGCTCGAACGGCTCGCGCAGGAGCTCGGCCTGCGCACGGTGATCACGAACGACTCGCACTACACCGAACCGGACGACGCCGAAGCGCACGACGCGCTGCTGTGCATCCAGACGGGTGCACGGATCACCGACGCTGACCGATTCCGCTTCAGCGGTCCGCACTACTACGTCACCACCGCACAACAGATGCGGCAACGCTTCGCCGACCACCGCGCGGCGCTCGACACGACGCTCGACATCGCCGAGATGTGTGATGCGACGATCGAGTTCGGTCTCGATCTGTTGCCCGCATTTCCGTGCCCCGACGGGCTCACTGAGGCCGAGTATCTGCGGCGCAAGGTGTGGGCCGGTGCCGTCGCGCGCTACGGCGATCCGGTGCCTGCAGAGGTCGCACAGCGGGTCGAGTATGAACTGTCAGTGATCGAGGACATGGGCTTCCCCGCCTACTTCCTCATCGTGGCAGACCTCTGCGAGCATGCCCGTGAGGTGGGCATCCGTGTCGGTCCCGGCCGTGGTTCGGCCGGCGGATCGGTCGTCGCCTACTGCACCGACATCACTCGCGTCGATCCCATCAGGCACGGGTTGATCTTCGAGCGCTTCCTCAATCCGGCGCGATTGCAGATGCCGGACATCGACATCGATTTCGACGATCGTCGTCGCGGGGAGATGATCCGGTATGCCGCGGAACGGTACGGAAGCGAACATGTCGCCCAGATCGTGACGTTCTCGACGATCAAGGCGAAGTCGGCAATTCGCGATGCGGCGCGCGTACTTGACGAGCCGTTCAAGGTCGGCGACGAACTCGCCAAGATGATGCCGCCGGCGGTGCAGGGCCGAGACGCCAGCTTGGAGGAGGCGTACACGAAGTCTGCGGAACTCCGCACGGCCCGCGAAAATCCGACGTACCGGCGCGTCCTCGAGACCGCGGAGCGGCTCGAGGGGCTGAAGCGCCAGCACGGTATCCACGCCGCCGCGGTGATCATCGGCGCCAACCCGTTGACCGAGACGATTCCCCTGCTCCAGACCGAGAACGGCGAGGTCGTCACCCAGTACGAGATGCACGCCGCAGAGGCGCTCGGGCTGCTCAAGATGGACTTTCTCGGTCTGCGCACCTTGACGGTCGTCTCGGACGCCGAGCGGCACATCCGCGACAACCGGGGACTCGACGTCGATCTCGACGACCCGGAGTTGCTCGGTGAGATGGACGACCCGGCGACGTACGAGATGCTCTCGACCGGATACACGCTCGGGGTGTTCCAGCTCGACTCTGCCGGCATGCAGACGCTCGTGCGCCGCCTCAAGCCGACGCAGTTCGAGGACATCTCCGCACTGATCGCGTTGTACCGGCCGGGCCCGCTCGGCGAATCAATGCACCTGACCTTCGCGGACCGGAAGAACGGCATCGAAGAGCTGCGGTTCGACCACCCTGATCTCGAGCCGATTCTCGGTGAGACCTATGGCGTCATCGTCTACCAAGAACAGGTGATGAAGATCGCCACCGACTTGTGTGGCTTCTCGCTCGCTGAAGCCGACGCGTTGCGCAAGGCGGTGGGCAAGAAGGACCGCGAGCTCATGGAAGCTCAGCGCGAGCAGTTCACGACCGGTGCGCTCGACCGTGGCTATGACCGCAGTTTCGTCACCAACCTGTGGAACCTGATCGAACGCTTCGCGGAGTACGGCTTCAACAAGTCGCACACCGTTGCCTACGGCGTGGTGAGCTACCAGACGGCGTGGCTCAAAGCGCACTATCCCGTGGAGTACATGGCGGCGCTGCTCACCAGTGTGAAGAATCACAAGGATTCGAAGCCGCTGTATCTCAACGAGTGCCGGCGCATGGGCATCCCGGTGTTGCCGCCGGACATCAATGAATCCGGCGCCGATTTCACGCCGCGCGGTGACGAGATCCTCTTCGGTCTCACCGCCGTGCGCGGCGTCGGCCAAGGCATCGTCGACGCCATCGTCGACGCACGGACGCGGGCGGGAGCGTTCACGAACTTTGCGGACTTCTGCGCCAAGGTCGACTCGAGCGTGCTCAATAAGCGCACCCTCGAGAACCTCGTGCTCGCTGGCGCGTTCACGCCGCTTGGCCACACACGCCGGGGACTGCTCGAGGTCTACGAACCGATCGTCGACGCCGCCGTGCAGCGCAAGCGGGCGGAAGCTGCGGGACAGTTCTCCCTATTCGACGGTCTCGACGCGGGTGTCGCCGGGGGTGCCGATCCTCTCGACGCGGACATCGAGATCTCGACCGAGGAATTCGACAAGGACCAGCTGCTGAAGTTCGAACGCGAGATGCTCGGACTCTACGTCTCCGACCATCCGCTCTTCGGTGTCGAGCGTGTGCTTGACGAGCATGTAGATCACTCGTGTGCGCAGCTGGCAGAACTCGATGACGGAGCCAACGTCACGGTCGGTGGGGTGCTCACCGCGCTCAGCAAGAAGTTCACGCGGAAAGGCGACACGTATCTCGTTGCCACGCTCGAGGACCTCACCGGAGCGGTCGAGGTGGTGTTCTGGCCCGCGACGTACCGCGTGGCCTTCGAGGCGCTCCACGAGGATGCGGTGCTGGTCATCGCTGGCCGACTCGAGGTACGCGACGGAACGGCGAAGCTGACGGCGAACAAGGTTGTGGCGCCGGATCTCTCGGAGGCACGTGGGGCACCGGTCGTCGTGTCGTTCGCTGAGGCACAGTGCACCCCGGAGGCGATCGGACGGCTCAAGGCGATCCTCGCGGATCACGCGGGTGCCGTCGCCGTCCAATTGCGCGTGGTGCAGCCGGACGGTTCCGCACGTCTCTACCAGCTCGGCGACGACCTGCGTGTCGATCGGCGCGGGGGATTGTTCGGCGATCTCAAGGCCGCGTTCGGTCCAGACGCCGTCGACATCAGGCCCGTCGTGCGCACTTTCGAGCCACCACCACGCTTCGACGACGGACTGCGTCGCGCGGGCTGATCGCGCAAACCTCCCGGCTACGCTCGCGCCCACCCGGTGTGTGCCGGGGGAGCGGTACGCCGAGTGTTCGAGGAAGCCTGATGCAGCGCCTGACTGTGCTCGATCTGCGCGGCGACCGCGGTGATCCGCGGAAGCTTCTTCCACGGCCGCGCGACGGCATGATGGCGGCTCGAACGGCCGTTGCGTCCATCTTGGAACGCGTCCGAGATGGCGGCGACGCGGCGGTGCTCGCGCTCAACGCCGAGTTCGACGGTGTGCAACAGGCGACGCTCGCCGTCGATCGGACAATCCGTCGACGCGCGCTCGACGGGCTCGATGCGCAGGTACGCGCCGCGCTCGAACGGGCGATCACGCAGGTCCGCTGGTTTCACGAGCGTGCCCGCCCGGCCGACTGGGAAGACCACCGCGACGGCGCGGTCATGGGACAGTGGCACCACCCGATCCAACGCGTCGGCGTCTACGTGCCCGGGGGTAAGGCCGCGTATCCGTCCACAGTCGTGATGACCGTCGTGCCGGCGCTCGTCGCGGGCGTCGAGGAGATCGTGCTCTGCACGCCGCCGACCGGACACGACGGGCAGCCGAACGACACGATCCTCGCTGCCGCCGAACTTCTCGGCGTTGAGACGGTCATCGCCGCCGGCGGTGCACAGGCGATCGCCGCGATGGCATACGGCACGGAAACGATCCCTCCGTGTGACAAGATCGTCGGGCCGGGAAATGCCTACGTCGCGGCGGCGAAGCAGCAGGTGCAGGCCGAGGGTCGGTGCGGCATCGACGCGATCGCCGGTCCGACGGAGATCGCCATCGTTGCCGACGCGACGGCCGATCCGCGGGTCATCGCAGCCGACCTCGTTGCGCAGGCGGAACACGACGAGATGGCCGGCGTGCTGCTGATCACGCCGGACGCCGCACTCATCGAACCGGTAGAGGAGGCGCTCGCTACCGAGGTTGCGGGCACGGGGCACCGCGCGCGTGTCGAAGCCGCACTCAAGGGCCAGGGCACCGTCGCCCTCGTCGACGACCTCGACCACGCGGTGATGGTTGCTGAGGCGTATGCCGCCGAGCACCTCGAGATCCATACGGCCGATCCGCGCTCGATTGCTGAGCGGATCCGGTACGCAGGAACGATCTTTGTCGGCGTCAATACGCCCGTGTCGCTCGGGGACTACGCCGCCGGTCCGAATCACACACTTCCCACGTTGGGAACGGCACGATTCACCGGTGGGTTGTCCACCGCATCGTTCCTGGTGCCCGTCAACTTCGTGGAGTACGACGACGATTCGCTCCGAGAATTGGCGCCAACCGTCGAACAGTTGGCAACCGCGGAGAATCTTCCCGCCCACTGGCGTGCCGTCGAAGTTCGGCTCGAGGGCGGACGATGACCGCGGACGACGCAACGCCGTCGCGCGTGCCGGTGCGCGCCGAGCTCGACGACGTCGTGCCCTACGGTGCGCCGCAGGCGGATGTCGCGGTTCGCCTGAACACCAACGAGACGGCCGAACCACCGCCACGTGAATTCCTGGCGGCTGCCGCCGCGAGGATCGAGGCGCTCGACCTGCACCGGTATCCCGACCGGGAGCACGTCGCCCTGCGCGCCGCGCTGGCTCGCCGGCACAACTGCGACGTCGATCAGGTCTGGGCGGCCAACGGGTCGAACGAGATCCTCCTCGAACTGCTCCAGGTGTACGGCGGTCCCGGACGGCAGGCGGTCGTATTTCGGCCCAGCTACTCCATGTATCCCGAGCTGTGCCGGACCGCGATGACACCGGTGATCGAAATCGATCTCGACGATGACTTCGCCTACTCCGCCGACACCATCGACGCGGCATGCGCAGCACAGCCCGATGTCATCATCCTCGCGTCACCGAACAATCCCGTCGGCACCGTCGTCGACGCATCGACCGTCCGGGCCCTGCACGAGCGAACCGCCGCGCTCATTGTGGTCGACGAGGCGTACATCGACTTCGCGCCCGAACGGTCGATGTCGCCGCTGTTGGAGACACTGCCGCGATTGGTGCTCGTGCGGACGTTCTCCAAGGCTTTTCGGCTTGCCGGTGCGCGCTTGGGATATCTCGTCGCGCGACCATGGGTCGTTGACGATGTACAGAAAGTGCGCCTGCCCTACCACTTGAGCGCGGTCACGCAAACCATCGGCGAACTCGCGCTTGCCAACGAATCGTCATTTCTCGCGCACCGTGCAGAAGTCGCGGCAGAGCGCGATTGCCTTGCGTCCGCGCTCGCGCAGCTGCCGGACGTTGAGGTCTTTGCGTCTGCGGCGAACTTCCTGCTCGTCCGGACGGGCCGTGACGACGTCTTCCACGAGCTGTTCGCGCGCGGCGTCCTCGTTCGGGATTTCGCGACGCGTCCACGGCTCACCGGATGCATTCGTGTGACGATTGGAACACCGGCGGAGAACGCGGCGTTCCTGGCCGCGTTCCGTGAGATTCTGGGTGCGCCAACGACGTGATCGACGCCGTAGGCTGCTCACCATCGACGGGCGCCGTGCACTGCGGTGCCCGATCCGAGTCAGCGCAGTTCGAGGAGGGCACAGGTGGCGAGGCGTGCACGTGTGGAACGCACCACCAACGAAACGCAGATCACGGTTGAACTCGACCTCGACGGTGCCGGACGATCCGAGGTTTCGACCGGCGTGCCATTCTTCGACCACATGCTCGACCAGCTCGGTCGCCACGGTCGCCTTGATCTGAACATTCACGCGACGGGCGACCTCGAGATTGACGCGCACCACACCGTCGAAGACACCGGCATCGCACTTGGTCAGGCACTGAGCGAAGCCTGGGGTGACCGCGCGGGGGTCGAACGGTTCGGAGACGCCACGGTGCCGATCGACGAAGCGTTGACGGCGGTGGCGATCGACCTTTCCGGCCGGCCCTATCTTGAGTATCACGTCGACACACCGGTCGAAGTGGTCGGTGCCTTCGAGACGACCCTCGTCAAGCACTTCTTTGAAGCGCTCGTGGCCAATGCGCGCATAACGCTCCACATCGATAACGCCCGTGGCGACAACACCCATCACGTCTACGAGTCGGTGTTCAAGGGTGTCGCCGTCGCGCTGCGACGAGCGGTTGCCGTCACCGGCGACGGCGTGCCGTCGACAAAGGGCGTCCTGCAGTGAGCTGCGCATGAGCGCACTGCGCGTTGCGGTCCTTGATTACGGGGCCGGCAATGTCCGGTCGGCGCGGCGCGGATTCGTCGCCGCTGGCGCCGAGGCCGAGATCACGGCCGATCCGCAGACGGCCGAGGCCGCCGACGCGCTCATCGTGCCCGGCGTCGGTCATTTCGACT
This sequence comes from Nitriliruptoraceae bacterium, assembly GCA_040904785.1. Taxonomy (GTDB): domain Bacteria; phylum Actinomycetota; class Nitriliruptoria; order Nitriliruptorales; family Nitriliruptoraceae; genus JBBDSV01. The sequence goes on along the minus strand of JBBDSV010000015.1, from coordinate 11,866 downwards.
CTTGTCTGCAACGGCTTCGTGCGTCCGGACTCGAAACGCTCCTGCGTACCTGGATCACCGATGCGCGGCCGGTCTTCGGCATCTGCGTCGGCATGCAACTGCTCTATGCGACCTCGCAGGAGGGGGACGAACCAGGACTCGGACTCCTGCCCGGACAAGTCGTACGATTCCCCGACAACGTGATCGTTCCGCACCTGGGATGGGACGTGGTCCATGCGACGGAGCCCGCAGATGCGCTGCTTGAAGGCGTTGCGGGGCAGCGCTGTTACTTCACGCATTCGTACTACGCCGTACCGGACGATGATGCGCACGTGCGCGCATGGTGCCGGTACGGCGGCGTGACATTCCCATGCCTCGTCCGTGAGGGCAGCGTGACCGGTACACAGTTTCATCCGGAGAAGTCGGGTGTCGTCGGCCAACGACTTCTGGCGAACTGGGTTGCGGCACACCGCGGCTGACGGGCCGCGTTCGCCGCGGAAGTACGCTGCCGGCTCTTCCGGCGGTTTGACCAACGAGGTCCACGGTGTTCACGCTTCTGCCAGCTGTCGACATTCGCGGCGGCCATGCGGTGCGGCTGACCCAAGGCCGTGCCGACGCCGAGACGATCTACGACGACGATCCGGTTGACGCCGCGCGTCGTTTCGTGGAAGCGGGCGCAACCTGGCTGCACGTCGTCGATCTCGACGCGGCATTCACCGGTGAACCTCGCAACCGGCACCACATCGCCGCCATTGTCGAGGCGACGGGATGTCGGGTGCAGGCCTCTGGCGGCGTTCGCACGCTTGCCGACGTGGAGGCTGCGATTGGCTACGGGGCCGAGCGTGTGGTGATCGGCACGATGGCGCTGACCGATCCGGCGTTCGTTGCCCAGGTGCTCGACGCAGTCGGACCGCGGATTGCCGTGGGACTCGATGCGCGCGGACGAACGCTGCAAGCACGCGGATGGACCGAAGCCGCGGGCGACTTGTTCGCCGCCGTCGAGACCTTCACCGAAATGGGCGTCCCCAGGTTCGTCTACACCGATGTGGCGCGGGACGGCATGCTCGAGGGCCCGAATATCGACATGTTGTGTGCCGTTGCCGACGCGACGACTGCGCATGTGACCGCGTCGGGAGGCGTAAGCAGCGCCGACGATCTCCGCGCGCTCGCCACCTGCCATCCGCGCGTTGACGCGGCGATCGTCGGCAAGGCGATCTACAGCGGCGCCGTCGACATTGCCGACGCGTTGGCGGCGGTGGCGACGTCGTGACCGTTGTTCGGGGTGTGCCAACCGCGGGCGATGGCCTCGCCGTCCGGGTGATCCCGTGTCTCGATGTGGCCGATGGTCGCGTCGTCAAGGGCATCCAGTTCGTTGATCTTCGTGACGCAGGCGATCCGGTGGAGCTCGCCGCCACCTACGATCGTGAAGGCGCTGACGAACTGGTGTTTCTCGACATCACCGCCTCTCGGGACGATCGGGCCACGATCGTCGATGTCGTCGAACGGGTCGCCGACGAGGTTTCCATTCCCTTCGCGGTTGGAGGCGGGTTGCGGAGCGTCGATGATGCACGGCGGATCTTGCATGCCGGAGCGGACAAGGTGGCGTTCAATACCGCGGCAATTCTGCGGCCAGCGCTGCTCGAAGAGGTCGCCGCCGCGGTCGGCTCACAGTCGGTCGTCGTCGCGGTCGACGCACGACGACGGAAAGACGCACAACTCGGGTGGGACGTGACTACGCACGGAGGAAGCACGACAACGAGCATCGATGCCGTGTCGTGGTGCGTCGACTCCGTCGATGCGGGCGCTGGCGAGATTCTGCTCACTTCGATGGACCGCGATGGAACGCGGGACGGATTCGACCTCGACTTGCTGCGCGCAGTCACCCAGGCGGTGGGCGTTCCGGTCATCGCCTCGGGCGGTGCGGGAACGCCCCAGCACCTCGTTGACGCGGTGATTGATGGTGGGGCGTCGGCGGTTCTCGCGGCGTCGGTCTTTCACTTCGGTGAACTTCGAGTTCGCGACGTGAAGGCTGCATTGTCTGCTGCCGGACTTCCCGTGCGATTGGCCGACGGGCCGGCGTGACCCGGACGCGCCGATCAGGGTGCGCCGAACCGGTCGAGCAGGGCACGCTCGAACGCCTGCGCGCAAGCCTGCTCGTCGCCGGTCTCGGCAACACACTCCATGTAAACCGCCAGTTCAGCGCCCATGCCGTCGAAGACGAGCACCACGATCGCCGTAGTTGCGACGCCGAGGAGCATGGCGATGACGCCGGTGACAATCCCCGCAGTGGAAGCGCCGCGGCCGCTCGCACCGCGTGTGGCACGTCCGCGTGCGACGATGCCGAAGATCAGCGCAAGGATGCCGCCGAGCACGCCGAGGACACCGACCACCGGAATGATCGCGAGCACGAGGGCGACGATGCCGATGACCATCGCGGCGGTCGCGAGACCATTCGGTTGCACCGTTGATTCGCTCGCAGTCCCGACAACGGCGGGTTGCGGCACCGGTGGTGGGAACATCAGCTCAGCCGCGTCGGTCTCGTCGTCTTCTGTGGAGGCTTCCCTCGGCATATTCGTGGCCGACGCGGGATCTGCATCGCGCGCGACACCCCATTCGGATCTGGCTTCGTGCGACGCAGAACTCGGTGCGGGGTCATCGGTGCCGCTCGTGGCGGCGTCATCGGTGTCCGCCCAGGCCGCGCCCTCGGTCTCGGCGGCCGCGCTCGATGCGGCGTCACCATCGGCGTCCACAGCGGATTCCGTGTCGCCGTCGCTGGTCGGCCGCGGTTCAACGTCTGCACCGCCGAAGGCGTCGTCTGCCGGTTGACGCCCCGACCCCGATGCGGTCGCCGAGTCCCCATCGGCAGCGGTAACGGGCGATTCGGCCGGGATGATCGACCGCCCGACGGGTGAGACCTCGCCGGAAACCGTGGACGCGTCGCTCGGCCGCATGTCTTCGGGGCGGGCCTGCGGGATGGTGTGGTCGTCTCCTGCCGGTGTCTCGTTGGTCTCGGCTGCCTCGTCCGTCACGTCGTGATCGCCGACATCTGCTGTCGTGCTCGTGTGGTCCGGGAGCGAGCCCTCGGCAGGGGACTCCGCACGACCGACTTCGCGGGAACTCGCATCGGCCGGTGCCGCCGCGCTGCTGGTCTCTGTCGGCTGGGTCTGTGCGGGCGTTGCTGTACTCGCCGACGCTGCCGGAGCCGCCGCGACGAGCGGATCGGTCGCGACCTGACCGGCGTCGGCGACGTAGTCCGTCCATTGGACCCCGTCCCAGTATCGGTACTCGTGACGACCGGTCGGATCGGGATGCCAAGCGGCGGGGATGCTCACGGTCGCGTCCTTGTCGATGGCGGTCAGTCGCACACCGCTCGGTGCTGCGACGTCGTGTGACCGCGACGGTAGACCACGTCTGGCGACAGGGCGAGGCGCACCAACCGGTTACGCTCTCCGAACGCACGTTTGCGGGTGTCGAATCGCCGGTGCGGGGAGGAATCGTGTCTGCGCGGAAGCTCGACGACGTACTGCGACGCCAGTTGCGATTCGACGACGACGGGCTCGTCGCCGCGATCGTCGTGCAGCACGACACCGACGAGGTGTTGATGCTGGCCTGGATGAACGCTGATGCGCTGGCGCAGACGCTGGAGTGCGGCGAAACGGTGTTCTTCAGCAGGTCGCGCCAGCAGCTATGGCACAAGGGCGAGACGTCGGGGAACACCCAGCGGCTCGTGGAAATCCTCGTTGACTGCGACGGCGACGCGCTCCTCGTTCGCGTCGACCAGCAGGGCGATGGTGTGGCGTGCCACACGGGTACGCGATCGTGCTTCTCTCGCCCGCTTGCGACGGCCGAATCATCGCCAACGCGCGGTCAGGGGGCCTGATATGACCGGGGCGGCGGGCGAGATCCAACCCTCGCGAGAAGAGTTTCGCACGCTCGCACGCGAAAACGGAGTCGTTCCTGTGCGGCGCGAGTTGCTCGCGGACATGGACACGCCGCTGAGTGTGTACGCGAAGCTGCGCGGTGACGGACCGAGCTTTCTGCTCGAGTCTGCCGAGCATGGCGAGCGGTGGGGACGATTCTCGTTCGTCGGTGTCGACCCGTTCCTGCAACTCCACGGCCGCGACGGTGCCGTCCGGTGGGTCGGGACTCCGCCGCCCGGCGTCGCGAACGCCGACGGCGCATTCGATGCGCTGGCGCGTGCCGTCGACGCATTCCGTGCACCACCGGTCACAGGGATTCCGTTGCACGGCGGTGCCGTCGGCTACATCGGCTATGACGCCGTGCGTGAGGTCGAAACGCGGATTCCGGCCAGCGGACGCGACGACCTTGAACTCGATGACCTCGTCATGCTTTTTCCCCGCCACGTCGTTGCGCTTGATCATCTGCGCCAGGTCATGACGGTCGTCACGAATGTCGTTGTTGCCGACGTCGCCGACGAAGAGCTCGACGCGACCTACGACGCGGCGGTGACGGCACTCGAGTCGATCGTTGCGCGGGTGGCAACCCCACTGGCGGCCATGCCGATGGTTGCCCCACCGGCCGTTGACGCTGGCGGTTCTGCCGCGCCGTCGAATCTCTCCGCAGGCGAATATGAAGCGATGGTCGACGCCATCAAGGCGTACATCCGTGCAGGTGACACCTTCCAGACTGTGGTCAGCCAGCGATTCGAACTCCCCACGCAGGCGAGTGCACTGGACATCTATCGCGTGCTCCGCGTCATCAATCCGTCTCCGTACCTCTACTTGCTCGACTTGGAGGACGCACAGATCGTCGGGTCGTCACCTGAGGCGCTGGTCCAAGTGAACGATCGCCACGTCGAGACGTGGCCGATTGCGGGGACCCGCCGGCGGAGTCCGGATCCCGAGGAGGACGCACGGCGAGCTGACGAACTGCTTGCCGATGAGAAGGAACGGGCCGAGCACGTCATGCTGGTCGACCTCGCACGCAACGATCTCGGCCGTGTCTGCGACGTGGGGTCGGTAACGGTCGACGCGATGATGCGGGTCGAACGCTTCAGTCACGTCATGCACTTGACGAGCGCGGTGAGTGGCACGTTGCGGGCGGATCTCGGTCCGGTTGATGTCTTGCGTGCTGTGTTCCCCGCGGGAACCGTCTCGGGTGCACCGAAGGTGCGCGCGATGGAGATCATCGACGAATTGGAGCCGACGCGCCGCGGCCCCTACGCCGGAGCGGTCGGCTACGTCGACTTCGCAGGCAACGTGGACACGTGCATCACCATCCGCACCGTCATCGTGCGGGAGGGCACTGCGTACGTGCAGGCGGGTGCCGGCATCGTCGCCGACTCGGTTCCACGGTTCGAGGAGCGTGAAACCCGGAGCAAAGCTGATGCCGTCATCGCCGCGATTCATGCTGCCGAAGCCCTCGGCCCGGCGTGATCGGTCTGCGGGGAGGCCGTACCTTGGCGATCACGCGGCGATGCTGCCCAGGTCTCGCGGTACTCACGAGTCGAGGGGAGAGGTGTGCCTGACTATCTCGACGCGTTGCTCGACGGCGCACGACGACGTGTTGCGGACGCACGTGTTCGCGTTCCGCTTGACGCACTCGCGGACGCCGCCCGGGCCGTCGCGTCGCCGCCGTCGTTCTTCGACGCGCTGCGTGGTCCGCACGTCGCCGTGATCGCCGAGATCAAGCGGGCCTCGCCGTCGAAGGGTCGGCTGGCTCCCGACGTCGACGCGCGAGCGCTTGGAGAGCGCTATCGCGACGCGGGCGCAGCAGCGATCTCGGTGCTGACCGAACCGGCGCAATTCCTCGGTTCGCTTGACGACCTCGCATCTGTCGCGTCGCTCGGTGTGCCGACGCTGCGCAAGGACTTCATCGTCGATCCGTACCAGGTCTGGGAAGCGCGCCTGCACGGCGCGGCAGCGGTGCTGTTAATCGTGGCGGCGCTTGACGACGAGACACTCAATGAACTCGCGGCGACCGCCGACGAGGCAGGTCTGGCGACGCTGGTCGAAGTGCACAATGAAGGCGAGCTCGCACGTGCGCAGCGCGCCGGCGCGAAGGTCATCGGCATCAACGCGCGCGACCTGCACACGTTTGCCATCGATCGCGATGCGTTCGCCCGCCTGCGTCCGCTGATCGCCGAGGGCGTCGTCGCTGTCGCCGAATCCGGTGTTCGCGATGCCGACGACGTTCGCAGATACGCGAGTCTCGGCGCAGGCGCGGTCCTGGTCGGCGAATCGCTCGTCACCGCACCGGATGCCGGCAGCGCGCTTGCTGCCCTGGTGGCGGCGGGAAGGGGCGTCGGCGGGCACGTCGGATCACGACGAGTGGCACAGAGATGAGCGATGTTGCGGCGTCGGAAGTTGATCGCCCGGGGTACTTCGGTGCCTTCGGAGGACAATTCGTGCCAGAAGCGCTCTCCGGGGCGCTCGCCGAGCTGTCGGCAGCCTGGGATGTCGCGCGGGAGGACCCGACGTTCACCCATGAACTCGACGAATTGCGCCGCAACTACGGTGGCCGGCCGACGCCGCTCTATCACGCGGAGCGACTGTCTGCAGCCGTCGGTTGTGACGTTTGGCTCAAGCGCGAAGACTTGGCGCACACCGGGTCACACAAGCTCAACAACGTCGTGGGACAGGCGCTGCTCGCACGTCGTATGGGTAAGCCACGCATCATCGCCGAGACGGGCGCAGGGCAGCATGGCGTGGCGACGGCGACGGCTGCCGCACTGTTCGGACTGGACTGCACCGTCTACATGGGGGCCGAGGACTGTCGGCGCCAACGACTGAATGTCGTGCGGATGCAGCTGCTCGGTGCGCAAGTCGTGCCGGTGACGAGCGGGACCCAGACGCTCAAGGACGCGATCAACGAGGCGATGCGCGACTGGGTGACGAACGCCGACTCGACGCACTACCTCATCGGATCGGCGATGGGTCCGCATCCATTCCCGACGATCGTCCGTGAGCTGCAGCGAGTCATCTCGGGCGAAGTCGTCCACCAGTTCGCCGACCAGGCGGGCGGCCAGCCGGACGCCATCATCGCCTGCGTCGGCGGAGGATCGAACGCGATCGGGTCGTTCGCCGAATGGATCGGCATCCCGGCGGTCCGCCTCATCGGCGTCGAGGCCGCGGGTGAGGGTGTCGGATCCGGCCGTTCGGCGGCCACGATCACTGAAGGACGCCAGGCCGTCCTGCATGGATCGCGCTCGATCGTGCTGGTCGACGACGATGGCCAGGTGCGGCCGGCGCATTCGGTGTCGGCCGGCCTCGACTATCCCGGCGTGGGCCCGGAACATGCCTGGCTCGCATCAACCGGTCGCGCGACGTATGTCAGCGCAACCGATGACGAAGCGCTCCGCGGATTCCGCGCGACGTGTGAGCTCGAGGGGATCATTCCCGCGTTGGAGCCGGCCCACGCCGTCGGTTGGTTGCTTGCTCACCGTGAGGAACTGTTCGACAGCTCTGCACGGGTCGTGGTGACGATGTCGGGACGTGGCGACAAGGACGTCGACGAAGTCGTCGAGGTCGCCGGCTGGGATGTCGGCGTCGATCGCGCGTTCGCCGATGCGCCGCCGGAGTCGTCATGACGGCCGCGACCCGGGGAGCGGCGCAGATTGCTGCCGCGTTCGACGCCGCTGATCAGCAGGGTCGCGCGGCGCTCATTGCCTATCTCACGGGCACCTTTCCCGACGCCAACGTCTCGCGTGCGTGCTTCGCCGCAGCCGTCGAAGCAGGCGCCGACGTGCTGGAGGTCGGCATTCCATTCTCCGACCCCATGATGGACGGCCCCATCATCCAGTCGGCCAATCAGCGCGTCCTCAATGCCGGTGTGCGCGTCGCCGACCAACTCGAGCTCATCGCGTCGCTCGACGTGGACGTGCCCATCGTCGTCATGACGTACGTGACGATCGCCGACACCCGCGGGTACACCCGGTTCGCCGAGGAATGTGCACAGGCGGGCGTCGACGGTGTGATCCTCCCTGACCTTCCCGTCGAAGAAGCCGATGCGTGGCGTGCAGCGGCCCAAGGTGCAGGCCTGGCGACCATCTTTCTCGCGTCGTCGGTGTCAACCGACGAACGGCTCGCGTCGATCGGTGCGGCGTCATCCGGATGGGTGTACGCGACAGGGCTGCTGGGGGTCACCGGTGTGCAACGCGTCGCCGGAGACGTCACCCGAGATCTCGTCGCACGTGTGCGGACGCACACCGATCTTCCCGTCGCCGTCGGTATCGGGGTCAAGGATCGCGCTTCAGCAGCGGAAGTCGCCGGATACGCGGATGGGGTCATCGTCGGATCGGCGATCGTCGATGCGATCGCGCAAGGTTTGCCCGATTCCGCTCCCGAGCGTGTTCGCACACTCGTGCGCGAGTTGCGCGCAGGGGTCGAGAATTCCGTGCGGACCTGAGCGCGCCGGTGTCATCCTCGTTTGCAATGGGCAGGCGACCACCCTACGGTGGGCAATGACGGGCTACTACGAGATGCGTAGGCCTGGTTTCGAGACACCGGGGGTTCTTCGTCTCGAGCCAGCGCGTGTCCTGATCTGCTCCCGACCCAAGGTTGTTGATGCCGAAGTTGCGTGTTCGCGGGCTCACCAAAGTGTTCGGTCCGCATCCACGCCGGGCGCTCGAACTCATGGAACAGGGCATGTCCCGTTCCGACATTCTTGAGCGCACCGGCCAGCTCCTCGCGGTCGCCGAAGTCGACCTCGACATCGACGAGGGCGAACTGTTCGTCGTGATGGGGCTGTCCGGATCCGGAAAATCGACGGTCATCCGCATGCTCAATCGCCTTATCGAGCCGACCGCGGGCACGGTCGAACTCGACGGCGAACGCATCGACCAGCTCAGCCCGGCAGAGCTCCGTTCGATGCGTCAACGCAAGCTTTCCATGGTCTTCCAGCACTTCGCGCTCTTTCCCCACCGCACCGTGGGCGAGAATGCTGCCTATGGCCTCAAGGTCCAGGGCATCGACGAGGACGAGGCGCGTGAACGTGCCCTGCACGCACTCGACACCGTCGGCCTCGGCGATCGCGTCGACGCCTACCCCCACGAACTGTCCGGCGGCATGCAGCAGCGCGTGGGCTTGGCGCGCGGCCTGGCGACCGAAGCCGACATCCTGCTCATGGACGAGCCCTTCAGCGCGCTCGATCCCCTGATTCGGCGCGACATGCAGGACCTGCTCGCCGAACTGCAGGCAGAGCTCAACCGCACGATCGTCTTCATCACGCACGACCTCAACGAGGCAATGCGCCTCGGTGATCGCATCTGCGTGCTCAAGGACGGCCGCGTCGTGCAGGTCGGCACGGGCGCCGAGATCATCGACAACCCCGCGAACCAGTACGTCGCCGACTTCGTGTCGGACGTTGACCGTTCGCGCGTTCTCACGGCGGTGCATGCGATGCGCAAACCCCGCCGCACGTTCTCGCCCAAGGATTCGCCGCGCGAAGTGCTCGACTGGCTCGATGAACAAGAGTTCAACGGGGTCTACGTGCTCGATTCCGAAGGCCGCGTCCTCGGCGTCGCCCGCGATGACCGGCTCGCCGCCGGGCTGCGATCGGGCGCGACGACCATCGAGAATCTGCTGATCGAGGATTACGCCTCGGCGCAGCACGACACGCTGTTGTCGGAGCTCGCCGGTCTGGCAGCGCACCACACCGTGCCGATCGCCGTGACCGACGAGACCGGCAAGCTCTTCGGCGTCGTGCCTCGCGCCCACTTGCTCGCCGCACTGTCGAACGAGGAGGCGGAAGTCGATGCTTAATCCACTGCTTGCCCAGGCCCTGAACGTCGAACTTCCGCTCGGCGACGCGGCAGACACCGGTGTCCGTTGGGTCATCGACACGTTCGACTGGCTCTTCAGCGCGATCCGGTTCATCGTCGGCGGGATCGTCGACTACACCGAACTCGCGTTGATCACGCCCTCGCCGCTGATCATGACCGCCGTGTTCGCCGGGATCGCGCTTGTCGCTACGCGGTCGTGGGGGCTGCCGGTCTTCACGATCGTGGCGTTCCTGCTCGTCGACGCGATGGGCATGTTCGCGTTCGCGATGCAGACGCTGGCGCTCGTATTCGTGGCGACCGTTCTTGCGGTGATCATCGGTGTTCCGCTGGGCATCCTCGCGGCACGCAACGAGCGCGTCAGCACGACGATCAAGCCGATTCTCGACTTCATGCAGACGATGCCATCGTTCGTCTATCTGCTGCTCGCGGTGTTCTTCTTCCGCATCGGCCGCGTCCCCGGCGTGATGTCCGCGCTGATCTTCGCCATGCCGCCTGCGGTGCGACTCACCGAGCTCGGCATTCGGCAGGTCGACGCCGAGGTCGTCGAGGCGGCACATGCGTTCGGTGCACGCCCCCGTGAGGTGCTCACGGGCGTCCAGCTACCACTTGCACGCGCATCGATCCTCGCCGGCATCAACCAGGTCATCATGCTGTCGCTGTCGATGGTCGTCATCGCCGGCCTCGGCGGTGCACCCGGGCTGGGAGCCGAAGTCGTCCGCGCGGTCACCCGCATGGACATCGGCATGGGGATCGAAGGAGGTCTCGGCGTCGTCGCGCTCGCGATCTACCTCGACCGCGTGACCGCAGCGTTCGGTCGTGAGGGCCGCGGGCGTCGCAAGGAAGGACCCGCGTCGACTGATGAGCAGAGCCTCTCGGACGACGATGCAGACGACGACACGCCGGCCGAAGGCGGCGGCGACACATCGACGACGGCGACGACAACGTCGGGCGCCACGTCCTGACAACTCCACAGACTTCCGGACGGCCGTCACGCGGACGTCCGGTCGAAATGTCCATTCCGCCCGATGCGGAAATGGACGACGGATACCCGAATGGAAAGGTACGTCTTGAAGTTCCTGAGAAGCACGCGTTCCCGCTGGCGCGCGACCACGCTGGTCGGCATGCTCGCCGCGGCGCTTGTGCTCGCCGCCTGTGGCGGAGACAACGCTGACGAAGAGCCGGACACGGCCGCGCCAGAGAGTGAAGACACCGAAGAGCCCGAAGCACCCGAAGAGCCCGCCGACGGCGGCAACGTGGGTGAAGGCTCAACGATCAGCATCGGCTGGATGCCGTGGGAAGAGGCCATCGCCGTCACGAACCTGTGGACGGTCATCCTCGAGGACAATGGATACGAGGTGGAGCAGGAACAGCTCGACCCGGGCATCGTCTTCGATGGTGTCGCCTCGGGGGACCTCGACCTGTTCCTCGATGCCTGGCTGCCGAACACGCACAGCCAGTACATGGAGCAGTACGGCAATGACGTCGAGGACCTCGGTCCGTGGCTCGCAGAAGCGCCGCTGACCTGGACGGTTCCTGCGTACGTTGACGAGGTCAACTCGCTCGCCGACCTGGCGGACAATGCGGACCTCTTCGACGGTCAGATCGTAGGAATCGAGCCGGGTGCCGGTCTGACGGCAATCTCGCGGGACGAGGTCATGCCGACCTACGGTCTCGAGGACTCGTACGAACTCATCGAGAGCTCGACTCCGGCGATGCTGTCCGAGCTGGAGAACGCCATCGCGAACGAGGAGCCGATCCTCGTCACGCTGTGGCGGCCGCACCCCGCGTACGGCCAGTACGACCTGAAGGATCTCGAGGACCCAGAGGGTGCCTTGGGTGAGCCGGACCAGATCCACGCGCTCGCGCGCAGTGGCTTCTCGACCGATCACCCCGAGGCAGCAGCCGCACTCGAGAACTTCGAGTTCACCAACGACCAGATCTCCGCGATGACCGTTGCGGTCCTCTCGGAGGAAGGCTCGGAGCTGGAGAATGCTCGTGCCTGGGTCGACGCCAACCGCGGCATCGTGGAGGCATGGCTCGAGGGCACAGGCCTTTCGCTGTCATGACCGACGCGACCGGCCGGTCGAACGTGTGTGACCGGCTGACGTGAGCACGAACGTGTGGGGCGGGCCATGTGCCCGCCCC
>JBBDSV010000014.1:9533-10252 GCA_040904785.1 Nitriliruptoraceae bacterium | reverse complement strand
CGTGAGTGTCCCGACTGGTGCATCTACATCGATTCGCACAAGGAAACGGTGCCGCCCGCCAAGGAAGGCGGCCGCGCACGTACACGCAACGTTCTCGACCGGTTCGCGATCGACTTCTCGCTGTGCATGTACTGCGGCATCTGCGTCGAAGTCTGTCCGTTCGACGCGCTGTGGTGGTCGCCGGAGTTCGAGTACTCCGAGTACGCGCTCGACGGCCTGTTGCACGAGATGGACCAGTTGCGCGACTGGATGGACACCGTCCCGCCGCCGCCGGCGCTCGACGACGGCGCGCTTCCGCCCGCAGAGGTTGCCGAGGCGATCGAGAAGGCCAAGGCCGACGAGACTAAGGCGATCGAAGCGGCCGAAGCTGCCGAGGCGTCCACGCCCGCTGCCGAAGACGGTGAGGGCACCGCACGCAAGCCGAAGGCCGCCGATGTCCATGTCGAGGGTGCCGGCGAGATCGACCAGGAGACCTACGACCAGTTGATCGCCGAGGGCAAGTCCGAGCGGATGGCGCGGGCGAAGGCCAAGGCCGCATGGGTGCGCAAGCAGAAGAAGCAATTGCGTGAGGCCCAGAGCGTGGGTGAAGAGGACAGCACGCAGGCCGCTGACGGTGGCGCCGATGGTGCCGAAGCTCCGGCCGAGGACGGTGGTGACGCCGAGAGCAAGCCGAAGGCCGCCGATGTCCATGTCGAGGGTGCCGGCGAGATCGACCAGGA
>JBBDSV010000014.1:0-9433 GCA_040904785.1 Nitriliruptoraceae bacterium | reverse complement strand
CGAGCGGATGGCGCGGGCGAAGGCCAAGGCCGCATGGGTGCGCAAGCAGAAGAAGAAGATGCTCGAGGACGGGGGGGACGCGTGACCGGCCACGAGATCACGTTCCTGCTGCTCGCGGTGCTCACCGGTGGCGCGGCGGTGCTGACCGTCACGTCCCGCAACCTCGTGCACGCCGCGTTGTTCCTGGCGACCACGCTCGCCGGCATCGCCGGCGTGTTCTTCGCCCTGCACGCCGACTTCCTCGGACTGGTGCAGCTCGTGGTGTATGTCGGCGCCGTAGCCGTCCTGTTCCTGTTCGGCCTGATGCTCACCCGTGCGCCGATCGGGCGTGAAGCGCTCGACAGTCAGAACCGGGGACTGGGCATGGCCGTGTCCGGCGTGTTGTTCCTCGTGCTGGCAGGGCTCATCGTCGACGCGTTCGGTGATGCACCGCGGGCCGCGGTAACCGGGCCGTCGATCGCCGACGTCGGCGTGTCGTTGTTCGCCTCGTGGGTGCTGCCGTTCGAATTGCTGTCGATGCTTCTGCTCGCCGCACTCATCGGAGCCATCCTGCTGGCGCGGCGCGAGTCGGGCGAGTCGGGGGACGAAGCCCCGTTCGTGCAGATCGCGTTGGCCGACCCGCCGCCAGAAGACGATTCGGACGGGGGAGAGGCATGATGAGTCCCTTGGGGCCCTTGCTGCTCGCCACGTTCCTGTTCTGCGTGGGGATCTACGGCGTCATCGCCCGACGGAACGCGGTGCTCGTGCTGATGAGCGTTGAACTGATGCTCAATGCGGTGAACATCAATCTGGTGGCGTTCCAGAACCTGCTGTTCCCCGCCGAGGCGGCGGCCAGCGGCCAACTCTTCGCGCTGTTCATCATCGGCGTCGCCGCGGCGGAAGTCGGGGTGGGGCTTGCGATCGTGTTCAACATGTTCCGAAACCGCGCGTCGGTCGATGTGAACGACGCAGATCTGATGCGCTGGTGAGGGGGCCATTCATGGAGGACCGTCGGTGTCGGTGATCGAATACGCCTGGCTCGTCCCGGCGCTGCCGCTCGCGTCGGCAGTGCTGATCGCCGTGTTCGGCAAGTCGTTGCGCGGCAAGGGCAGCGAGATCGGCGTCGCGTCGCTCGGCATCGCGTTCGTGCTCGCGGCGGCGATCGCCTGGCAGACGTTCGTCAACTCGCCGATGGAACCATTCGAGCGTGCCGTGCACTGGGCGCCGCTCGGCGATGGCGCGGTGTTCGAGCTCGGCATGCTCGTCGACGGGTTGACCGCGATGATGTTCCTGCTGGTCACGCTCGTGTCGCTCATGGTGCACATCTACTCGCGCGAATACATGAAGGGCGAGCCCCGGTTCACCTACTTCTTCACGATGCTGAGCCTGTTCACGTTCTCGATGCTGCTGCTGGTCATCGCCAACAACACCCTGCAGGCCATCATCGGCTGGGAGCTCGTCGGGCTGTGCTCGTATCTGCTCATCGGGTTCTACTGGGAAGACAAGTCCAATCAGGACGCGGCCAACAAGGCGTTCCTCACGACGAAGTTCGGTGACGTCGGCCTGATCGTCGGCGTGATCGTGCTCGCGGCCGGCATGTTCGGACTCGACACCGCCACGCCGTTCAACATCCTCGCGCTCAACGAGGCCGCTGCCGGCGGCGAGCTCGCGCAGGGCACGATCGTGCTCGGGATGCTGCTGATCTTCCTCGGCTGCGTGTCGAAGTCCGGCCAGATGCCCCTTCACGTGTGGCTGCCCGACGCGATGGCGGGCCCCACACCGGTGTCCGCGCTCATCCACGCGGCGACGATGGTGACCGCTGGCATCTTCCTGCTTGCTCGGCTCTATCCCGTCATGGCGCAGTCGGCGATCGTCATGGGGACCATCGCCGTCGTCGGCGTGATCACGCTGTTCTTCGGCGGCCTGTTGGCGCTGGTCCAAGACGACATCAAGAAGGTGCTCGCCTACTCGACTGTTTCCCAGCTGGGCTACATGATCGCCGCGCTCGGTGTGGGCGGGTACACCGCGTCGATCTTCCACCTCTTCACCCACGGGTTCTTCAAGGCGCTGCTGTTCCTCGGAGCCGGATCGCTCATCCACGCCGTCCACTCCAACAACATGTCGGACATGGGGGGCATGCGCAAGGCGATGCCGCACACGTTCTGGACGTTCATCGTCGGCTCACTGGCACTGGCCGGCTTCCCGATGACGGCGGGATTCTTCTCCAAGGACGAGATCCTCGTTTCGGGCTCCTCGTGGGCGCATGACGGGTTCGTCACCGGCGATCTCGTCTACTGGATCGGCATCGCGGCTGCGGGCGTGACAACGTTCTACATGGCGCGCGCCTGCTTCCTGATCTTCTCCGGCACCAACCGCAGCCACCACGCGCCGCACGAGTCGGGGCGGCAGATGGTCGGGCCGTTGATGGTGCTCGCCGTGCTGTCGTTGACCGCCGGCTACATCGGTTCGCCGTTCTGGCAGCGGCCGCAGAGCTTCGAGACCTGGACGGCCACGCCACTGCTCGAGCACATCGGCTACCCGTTCATCGAGGGCAGCCACATCCTGCACGGGCCGCCGAGCTTCCACATTGATCTGCTGGCGATCGTGCTCGGCGTGTTCTTCGTCGCGGTCGCGATCGCCTACCGCTTCTATGGCCGCGGCCTGCCCGACCAGGACCCGACATCGCGCATGGGTGCCTTCTCCCGTGCGTTGGAGAACAAGTACGGGTTCGACGATGCGGGCTACCGCTACGTCGTCGTGCCCGTGCGAGACACGTTGGCCGCCTGGGCGACGTGGACCAGCAACGAGGTGATCGACCGCGTCGTCGCCGGTGCCGGCCGCGCCACCAAGCGTGCGGCGTCCGCGACGTACGACGTCGTCGACCAGCGGGTCATCGACGGTGGCATCAACGGTGCCGCGTTCAGTGCCGCGTGGTGGAGCGACCGACTCAAGAGACTGCAATCGGGTGATGTCCAGCGGTATGCCGGTGCGCTCGTCGCGGGCGTGATCGTGCTCGTGCTGGCCTTCGCCGCCGCGGCGAGTTAGAGGAGAGACGTCAATGGATCCGAACACCGCCTCGTGGGCGCTCGTCGTCGCCTTGTTCCTCCCCCTGTTCGGGGCTGGCGTCCTCGCCGTGATGCCGTCGGCGATGGATCAGACGATCCGACGCCTCGCCGTGGTGATCACCGGTGCGGCGTTCGCGCTCGTGGCGGCGATCACTGCCGGGTTCGACTACGCGCGCAGCGGCGAACTGCAGTTCACGACCGATGCCGCGTGGATCTCGGCGATCAACGCCCGGTTCGAACTCGGCATCGACGGGATCTCGCTGCCACTGTTCTTCCTCACATACCTGCTGACGTTCCTGTGCGCGATCTACACCACGAAGTACCTGCCGGCGCCCGGCAAGCCCAAGGCGTTCCTCGCGCTGATGCTGCTGCTGCAGACCGGTATGGCCGGCACGTTCGTCGCCTTCGACCTGGTGCTCTTCTTCATCTTCTGGGAGCTCGTGCTCGTCCCGATGTTCTTCATGATCGGGATGTGGGGTGGACCGCGTCGCGACTACGCCAGCGTGAAGTTCTTCCTCTACACGCTCTTCGGGTCGATCTTCATGCTCGTGGCGTTCCTCGCGATCTACTTCCAGGCCGGCGCGACGACCTGGTCGATTCCGGAACTTTCGGCGATGGCTCCGGGCGGCGTCACGTTCCAGACGTGGGCATTCTTGGGAATCTTCCTCGGTTTCGCGATCAAGGTGCCGATGTGGCCGTTCCACACCTGGCTGCCTGACGCACACACGGAGGCTCCGACGGTCGGTTCCGTGTTGCTCGCCGGCGTGCTCCTGAAGATGGGCACCTACGGGTTCGTGCGGATCGCCTTGCCGATCCTTCCCGAGGGTGCGGTGCGGTTCGCGCCCATGATCGGTGTGCTGGCGGTCATCGGCATCATCTACGGGTCGCTGTGCTGCCTCGCGCAGACCGACGTCAAGCGATTGATCGCGTTCTCGTCGGTCGGGCACATGGGCTTCGTGATGCTCGGGATCGCAGCGATGAACGAAGCCGGCATCCAGGCGGCGCTGTTCGGCAACATCGCGCACGGCGTCATCACCGGCATGCTGTTCTTCCTCGCCGGCAGCCTCCATGAGCGCTACCACACGCGGGAGATCGCCGTCATCGGTGGTGGGATGCTCAAAAAGATCCCGCGCTACGGCGTGCTGCTCACCTATGTGGCCGTCGCATCGTTGGGGCTGCCCGGGTTGGCGGGATTCTGGGGCGAATTCACCGCGATGTGGGCGGCGATCCAGCCCGGCCTGGGCCTCGGCGACACCTACGGCGGGTTGTATCTCGGCCTGGTCGTCTTCGCGGCGCTCGGCACGGTGCTGACCGCCGGGTACTTCCTGTGGCTGCTCCAGCGCGTCAACCTCGGAAATCCGACCGAACGGTGGGCCGCCGAACCGCTCGACGACGTGATGCGCATCGAATGGGTGTCGTGGACGCCACTGCTGGTGCTGATCATCGCGCTCGGGATCTTCCCGGTGCTGATCTTCGGTGTCCAGGACGCCGCGGTCGCCAACCTCATCGGGTATCTGGGCGGCTGACGCCCCGACGGCCCACGACACAAGGACGGGACGACGATGTCGATCGACTTCATCGCGATCGCGCCGGAGATCGCGCTGGTGGTCACGGCGCTCATCGTGCTGGCCGTCGACCTCGCGCTGCGTGGGAACGCCAAGCAGCTCGTGAACCCGATCGCCGCACTCGGCACCATTGTGGCGATCGGATTCACGGTCGCGCTGTGGGGCCAGGAACGGACCACGTTCGCCGACAGCTTCGTCGTCAACGACTACGCCGTCGTGTTCAAACTGCTGTTCCTCGGCAGCCTGCTCGCCATCCTGGGCATCAGCTGGCGGTTCTTCGCCGAAGGCCGCTACTTCCAGGGCGAGTACTACTTCCTGCTGGTGACGGCGTTCATCGGCATGCTCATCATGCCGTCGGCGCGCGACCTGATCGTGCTGTTCGTCGCGATCGAGACCGTGTCGATCCCGGCCTTCATCATGGCCGGCCTGCGCAAGCGGGACCTCTATTCGTCGGAGGCAGCGCTCAAGTTCTTCCTGATCGGCGTGCTCTCCGTGGCGCTGATGCTGTTCGGCATGTCGCTCGTCTACGGCTTCACGGGCACGACCAAGCTCACCGGCATCGCGACGGCGATCAACGAACTCGGCGACGTCCCGCCGCTGCTGCTGGGCGCGATGATGCTGGTCATCGTCGGCTTCGGCTTCAAGGTCTCGGCGGTGCCGTTCCACTTCTGGGCACCCGACACGTACACGGGGTCACCGATGCCGGTTGCGGCGATGCTCGCGGTGGCGTCGAAGGCGGCCGGTTTCGCCGGGCTCGTCGCCATCCTGTTCTTCGCGTTCGAACCCGCCGCTGCCGTGTGGGCGCCGATCGTCGGTGTCCTGGCGATTCTCACGATGACGATGGGCAACCTCGTTGCGCTCCAGCAGCGCGACCTCATCCGGCTGCTGGCCTACTCGTCGGTCGCGCAAGCCGGTTACATGCTCATTCCGTTCGGCTTGGCGCAGTCCGGGAACGCCGCGGTCAATGATGCTGCCGTGCAGGCCGTGCTCTTCTACATCATCGCGTACGCGTTCATGAACATCGGGGCGTTCGGCGTCGCCATTGCGATCAGCCGCCGCTCCGGACTCCGGTCCATCGCAGACTATGCCGGGCTGTCTTCGCGCAGCCCCTTGATGGCGCTCGCCATGACGATATTCCTGCTCAGTCTCGGTGGCGCTCCGCCGACCGTCGGGCTGTGGGCCAAGTTCGCGATCGTGCAGGCCGCGTTGACACAAGTGACGACCTTCGGCGTGGTTCTGATGGTCTTCCTGGTCATCAACTCGGTCATCGCCTTCTTCTACTACCTGAAGGTGATCCGCACGATCTGGATGGACACCGCACCCGAGGGTGTTCCCGCAGTCCAAGCCGGTTTCAACCTGTCGTTCGTGGTCGCCGTCCTGATGGTCGGCACGGTCGTCCTCGGTGTGCTGCCGGGGCTCGTGTCCGGCGCGACGTCACTGGCCACTCTGGTCACGACCGGCTGAACGTCGGCAGGCGCGACGCCCACGTTGCGCCAGATGCACGCACGGTCAGGGTCTGCCCGCGTCGCCAGCGATATTGTCGGCCGCGGAGGTGATGCTGGTGTTGAGAAGCGTCAAGACCTTCGTTCTGTTGGCGGGATTGTCCGGTCTGTTGCTCGCGATCGGGGCCATGCTCGACGGCGGCTCGGGGTCGACGTGGCTGACGACGATGCTCGTCGTCGCGCTCGGCATGAATGCCTATGCGTACTGGTTCTCCGACCGCCTGGCGATCCGCATGGCGCGCGCCGAACCCATGGACGAGCAGCAGTTCCCCGACGTGTACGCGATCGTGCGCGAACTCACGAACCGCGCGGGCATGCCGATGCCGGCGCTGTATCTGTCGCCGTCGCCGCAATTGAACGCGTTCGCGACGGGCCGCAGTCCGCAACACGCAGCGGTGTGCATCAACCGTGGGCTGTACGACGCGCTGACGCGAGACGAGCTCGAAGGCGTGATCGGCCACGAACTGCAGCATGTCGCCAATCGCGACATCCTCATCGGTTCGGTCGCTGCGGCCGTGGCGACCGCGATCACCTACCTCGCGCTGTTCCTGCGCTGGATCCCCTTCTTCGGCACCGACGACGACGGGCCCAATCCGATCGTCGCGCTGGTGGCGTCGATCGTCGCCCCCATCGCGGCGATGATCATCCAGGCGGCAATCAGCCGTTCACGCGAATCCTTGGCGGATCACACCGGCGCAGAACTGACGGGGAAGCCGATGGCGCTGGCCAGCGCGTTGCGCAAGCTCGAAGCCGCCGCACACGATCCCCGTCGGGTGCGCCTCGGAGGGACGCCGGCCGAGACCGCGCCGGCGATGAATCACCTGTTCATCGCCGCCCCGTTCGGCGGGCGTGCGGCGATGCGGCTGTTCGCCAGTCATCCACCTGTTGATGCCCGCGTCGCCGCACTCGAGGACCAGGCACGCCGCATGGGCCGGCTCGGTCCGTCAGGCTGAGCTGGCTGGTCGCGGCTGGCACGATTCGCACGCGTACGCCCAGCGTCCGGCAAGGTCCCAGCGGCGGACGGGTGTGCCGCAACGGCGGCAGTGTTCCTGCCGGTAGACGTAGGTCGCACGTTCCCGTGCCAGGCGATACCGGCTCCACCCCACCTCTTCGCGGTCGACGGTGACGATCCGGTTGGTGCGCACGCCCGATCGCATCCACTGGCGCAACTGGTCCCACATCGCCGACCACTGGTCGTGATCGATGTCGGACGCCGCCACCAGGGGATGGATGCCGAACGCGAAGAGCAGCTCTGCACGAAAGACGTTGCCGACACCGGCGACGACGCCCTGATCCATGAGCGCACGGCCGATCTCAACGCGCCGCCGCTGCAACGCCTGCCAGCCCTCTTCCGGATCGCCGTCTCGGCGCAACGGATCCGGTCCAAGGCGGGAGACGATCGCGTCCACGTCCCCCGGGGTGACGAGTTCACACTGGGTCGCGCCGACCAGATCGATCGCTCGCCCGGCGCCGACGACGCGATAGCGCACCGTTGCGCGAGGTTCGGGCGGCGGAACCTCATGCGTGAAGAAGCGGCCAAACAGGCCGAGATGGATGTGCACGATCGCGTCGTCATAATGGTGGAAGAGGTGCTTGCCGTAGGCGTGCGCACGCGTGAACGCGCGCCCGTCGAGCTGCGCCGCCGCTGCCGCGAAACCGCCCTGCGGCGCGGAGACGGCCACCGCAGTGCCCGCGAACCACCGGTGGTGGTCGCGTGCCAGACGGTGCAGCGTGTGCCCCTCGGGCATCGGCTACGACTTGTAGTTCGCGAAGGTCAGCGGCGCGTCGTAATCCTTCGAGCGGACGAGCGCCTGAATCTCCTGCAGGTCGTCGCGCTTCTTGCCCGCGACGCGGATGCGATCGCCCATGTTCGTCGGCGTGACCTTGAGCTTGGTGGCCTTGATGTCCTTGACGATCTGTTTGGCTAGCTCTGCTGGCAAGGTGGTGACCAGCGTCACATCGATGCGGCTGCGCCCGCCAGCAGCCTCGCGTGGCTCTCCGATGTCGAGCGCTTTCAACGAGACCTTGCGCTTGACACACTTGTCGCGCAGCACCTCGAGCGCGGCGCGGACACGGTCCTCGCTTGCGGATTCCAGCTCGATCGCAGCCTCGCCCGACCACGCGATCACCGTGTCGGTGTCGCGAAAATCGAACCGCGTCGCGACTTCCTTGGCGGCTTGATTGATGGCGTTGTCGACCTCTTGACGGTCGACTCCCGCCTCGATGTCGAAACTTGCGTCTGCCACTTCGGCGCTCCTCGATCGCTGCGACGATCCTAGACGGACCGGTCGACGCCGCCGGCGCCGTGCGTAGACTCGATGCACGACGCCACCAGGGGAGGGAGCATGGCGATCCGCATCACGAAGTATCCGCAGTCCTGCCTGCTCGTCGAGACCGGCGACGCGCGGCTGCTCATCGATCCCGGTATGCCGGCGACGGCGGCCTTCACCCCGGACGTGATGGGTTCTGTCGACGCCGTCCTGTACACACATCGCCACGGCGACCATTTCGACGCGTCATGGCTCGAGCCGATGGCCGAGCAAGGGGCGCATTTCGTTGCCAACGCCGACGTCGCCACGTTGCTCGACGGTCACGATGTCACCGTGCTGGCCGACCGCGAATCGACCACCGTGGCAGGGGTACGTCTCGACGCCTACGAGTTGACGCACTGTCCCATGGTGGACGGCTCACCGGGGCCGCCGAACATCGGTTACGTCATCGATGACGTACTGCTGCACCCGGGCGATGGATTCGAGGCGCCCCGCGATGTCGAGGTGGTCGCGGCACCGATCGCCGGCCCGAGCCTGAGCATCCGCGACGGCTATCGGATGGTCGCCGACACGAACGCGTCGCATGCGATTCCGATCCACTACGACGTGTTCATCGCGCTGCCGGAACAACTGGCCGAAGCGTGCGACATCGCCACCGTGCACGTGTTGGGACCGGGAGAAACCGTCGACCTCGACGTGTGAGCCGCGTCACGCCCTCACGCGCCCGTTTGCCGGGGTGCGGGGGACTGCCTACCATCCGCGCGTGCCCGAGGCGCTGGGTGCACACGGAGGGATGCCCGAGTGGCCAAAGGGACCTGACTGTAAATCAGGCGGCTCAGCCTTCGCAGGTTCAAATCCTGCTCCCTCCACGAACCGCCGCGGTCGATCTCGGCGCGGCACCATCGATATCGCAGGTGGACGCGATGTTCACCTTCACCCCGTGAAACGCGCGCTGGTTCGACGCTCTCATGGGGTCTGGCTACCCTGCGCGTCCGCACCCGCCCTGGTAGCTCAGTCGGCAGAGCACATCCATGGTAAGGATGGGGTCCGCG
>JBBDSV010000013.1:0-10262 GCA_040904785.1 Nitriliruptoraceae bacterium | reverse complement strand
CGGGTCCGACGGCTCGTTCGGTGCGGCACCGATACCCGCAGCTGATCGAACAATTCGTCGATCGCGGCGCGTTCGTCCGCCGACGCCTCGGTGAACCGGCGGTGACGCAGCCGCTCACGCACCGACGCTCCGGCCCCGACGACCACCTGTTCGTCGTCGGCGCCACCGCCGGCACCCGCGCGATCCGATCCCGCGTCGACGACCGCGGACACGTCGCGGCGCGACGGTGACTCGTCGTTCACATCGCCGGCCACGACACGGAACACCCGCTCGAAGACGGCCAGGTCGGCGACGTCGGCGACGAGGGTCAACCGCGCCGCCCAGTAGCGGTCGTCGGCATCCGTGTCGTCGACGGCGGCGAGCGCGTTGCGGCAGGCCAGCGCCTGACCGATACCGACTGCGACACCTGCGCGACGAAGCGCATCGGCCATGCCGACGACCCATGCCTCGGGGTCGTCAGACACGACGTCGTGGTCAGAGGAGGTCATCGAGCTGCGTGCGGACCTGTGCCAGGTCCCCGTGGTCCTTGATCACCACGCCGAGGGTGTCGGCGACGATCGTGCGGTCGATCTCGCCCCCGGCATCGCGGTGCGCCGCGAGCACCCGCGCCCAGTCGATCGTCTCGGCGACGCCGGGTGGCTTGTAGAGCGCGAACGTGCGCAACCGCGCGACCATCGTGGCCACGGTCTCCGCCACGTCGTCGGGCACGTCGCTGGCCTGCGCCCGCACGATCGCGATCTCGCGCTCGGTGTCGGGATGGTCAATCCAGTGGTAGAGACAGCGCCGTTTGAGCGCGTCCGACAGTTCCCGCGTCCGGTTGGAGGTGAGCACGACAGCGGGGCGCGAGGTCGCGTGAATCGTTCCCAGTTCCGGAATCGAGACCTGGAAATCGCTCAGCAGCTCGAGGAGGAACGCCTCGAATTCGTCGTCTGCCCGGTCGATCTCGTCGATCAACAGCAGCGCATCGGACCCCAGTCGAACCGCCTGCAGGAGCGGACGGGCGAGCAGGAACCGTTCGTCGTAGAGCGTGTTCTCGCGCGCGAGCGCGTCCTCGCCCGCCGCCTCCATCGCGCGCAGGTGCAGCAGCTGCCGCGGGTGGTCCCACGCATACAGGGCCTGCGACCGGTCGATGCCCTCGTGGCACTGCAGACGCAGGAACGTCGCGCCGAGCACATCGGCGAGCACCTTGGCGGCCTCGGTCTTGCCCACGCCGGCGTCGCCTTCGAGCAGCAACGGACGCGGCAACGTCAGGCTCAGATGCAACGCCGTCGCCAGCCCGCGATCTGCGAGGTAGCCGCGCGCCGCCAGTTCACGCGTCAGCGTCTCGACGTCTCCGGCCACGTCGGACACCGCGGTCACACCAACCCGGCGTCGCGACGCAACCCGTCGAGCGCGACGCCGACCATGTCGTCGAACGTCGTCTGGCGTTCCTCGGAGGTGGTCTCCTCGCCGGTGAGCACGTGGTCGCTGACCGTGAGCACTGTCAGGGCCCGGGCGCCGAACTCGGCGGCCACCCCGTAGATCCCGGCGGCTTCCATCTCGATGGCCAGCACACCCATTTTCTGCATCGTCGGCGCCAATCCGCGCGGGTCGTAGAACAGGTCGGCGGAGTGCACGTTGCCGATGCGGACCGCGACACCGCGGGCCTCAGCGGCGTCTGCCGCGGCACGCAACAGGTGGAAGTCGGCGGTCGCCGCGAAGTCGAGCCCGGCGTAGCGCGCACGGTTGACGCCCGAGTCGGTGCACGCGCCCGCCGCAAGGATCACGTCACGAATGGCGACGTCATCCTGCAGTGCACCGCACGATCCCACACGCACGAGCCGCGAGACGCCGTATTCGGTGACGAGTTCCTTGCAGTAGATCGACGCCGACGGGATGCCCATGCCGGTGCCGAGCACCGAGATCGGCATGTCCTCGTAGGTGCCCGTGTAGGCGAGCGCGTTGCGCACCGCGTTGACCTGGCGCGGCTCGTCGAACCACGTCTCGGCGATCGCCTTGGCCCGCAACGGGTCGCCGGGCAGCAGCACCGTGTCGGCGAACTCGCCCGCCTCGGCGCTCAGATGGGGGGTTGGCACGGTTGTCTCCTCGTCGCAGGGGCACACGGTACCCAGCACGCAGGACGCAGGATCGGCAGCGCTAGGACTGCTCGCGACCAAGAATCTCCGCGTCGTGTTCGCCGAGGAGTGGCGGTGGCTCGGGCGCCCGCCGGCCGGATCGCGACCACTGCACCGGAGGGCCCGGCAGATCGATGTCACCGGCTACGGGATGGTCGACGTGGGCGATCGCGCCGATGTGGCGCACCTGCTCCCAGCTGTAGATCTCGTCCATCGTCCGGATGCGGCCCGCCGGAATCCCGGCGGCATGCAGACGCGGCTCCCACGCATCGACCGTGTCGGCGGACAACACGTCATTGACGAGGGCCTCGAGCTCATCGACGTTCTCGACGCGGTCACCGTTGCGCGCGAACCGCGCATCGTCGACGTCGATGCCGACGAGAGGCGCGAACCGCTGCCAGAGCCCCTCGGAGCCGACGGCGATATTCATCCAACCGTCGGCGCACCGGAAGGCGCCGTACGGGGCGATGCTGGGGTGTCGATTGCCGCCCAGCCCCGGCACCTCACCGCCGACCGTGTATCGGGTGCCCTGATAGGCGTGCACGGCAACCGCCGACGCGAGCAGCGACGTCGTGACGCGCTGCCCGGCGCCGGTGCGTTCGCGATCGTGGAGGGCGGCAACGACCCCGTAGGCGCCGAACATGCCCGACAGGATGTCGGTGATCGGGATGCCGAACCGTGTCGGCGGCCCGCCGGGATGGCCTGTCAGTGCCATGAACCCGCCCTCACCCTGGATGATCTGGTCGAAGCCGGATCGCTCGCCGTCCGGTCCGCCTTCGCCGAACCCGGTGATGGAGAGGACGATCAGCCGCGGATTGAGCGTCTCGAGCTCGTGGGCCGACAGCCCCAGGCGGTCCATGACCCCTGGCCGAAAGTTCTCGACCAACACGTCGGCGTCCGCGATCAGCTGGCGCAGGGCGGCGAGATCCTCGTCGTCCTTCAGATCGAGTCGAATGGAACGTTTCGATCGGTTCACCGACAGGAAGTAGCCCGATTCTCGGACGCCGTCACGCTCGACGAACGGCGGGCCCCATCCGCGCGCGTCATCACCGCCGTCCGGACGTTCGACCTTGATGACCTCCGCGCCCGCGTCGGCGAGCATCAACGTCGCGTACGGCCCCGACAACGCCCGGGTGAGATCGATCACGCGGATGCCGGCGAGCGGCCCGGCGGTCGTCGACATCTGTCACCTCGTGTGCGGATGCGCGCAGCCTACGCAGTAGGGATCACCGAACGCGCGACGACCGCGTCACGAACGTGAGGGACGTCTTCGACGCGCAGCGGCGAAGGTCCCGGCGGCCGGGAATCAGTCGTCGAGCCGTTCGGCACTCGCACGTTCTTGCCGGGACTCGATGAAGAATGCGCCGACGGTCGCCGCGAGCGAGGCGAACACCACGATGGAATAGCCCGACAGCACGATCGCAAGCAGCCGACCGATCAGCGTGACCGGGTGGTAGACCAGACTCGCAGAGATCCCGAGATTCGCCGCCCACCACAGGGCATCGCCGAGCGACGTCAGCGCGCCCTCGCGGCCGCGCTCGACGACGAACAGGAGTTGGCCGCCGCCGAAGACCACGACGGCGGTGGTGACGAGCAAGAACTGCAAGCGGCCGGTCAACAGGCCCCGGGCCGTGCCAACCGCACGATACGACGACCCGACCACCCGGCTGGCCGGCAGCACGCGAACGACGCGCAGGGCACGCGTCACCCGCAGGATCCGCAGGACCGGCAGGATCAGGAACAGCACAGAAGGCCAGTGGCGACGCAGGAACCGGACCGGATGGCCGGAGACGATCAGCTTCGCGAGCAACTCCACGCCAAAGACGGCCCAGATGACGTTTCCGACGACGGCAAGCCAGGATGCCTGCTCTCGAGGCGCGACGAGCTCGTAGGCCACGAGCCCCGCCCAAACGACCGCCAGGCTCGCCATCGGGATGTCCAACCGGCGTTCGAGCAATCGCGCCAGACGCTCGCGCGTGGTCGGTTCCTCGTCCGGATCGGCATCCAGCGTCGCAACAGGTCCATCAATGGCCATGCGGCGGTCTCCACCGGTTGAGGGTGTGCGGCACCGGCGCACCTCGTGTCGCATGAAGGCTACGCATCGCACCTATCGGGGCCGCGCAACCGGGGCATGCACCGCACTCGCGTTCGCCCCTGCCTACCCTCCTGGCGCCCGCTGCAAGCGGCGTCGCGACCGGGGCACAAAGGGGGCACACATGACCTCAGCGGATGCGCGAGCCGCGTCGACGGCCACAACGATCGCCATCAGCGTCACCGCGTGCGCCTTCGTCCTCGCCGCGCTGCCGTTCTTCCTCGTCGGCGGACTCGCCGTGCAGATCCGCGCCGATCTCGACCTGTCCGCCGCGCAGATCGGTTCGGCCGTGTCGGCCGCCTTCCTCGTCGCTGCGGTCAGCGGACCGCTCGGCGGCCGTGTCGCCGATCGCATCGGCCCCCGACGTGCGCTGGTGCTCGGCGCCGCGGTGAGCACATTCTCACTGACCGGAATCGCCACAGCTGCGCAAGGCTGGCCGACGCTGCTCACGTTCCTCGTGATCGGCGGCTTGGCCGTCGCCCTCAC
The DNA here is from genome assembly GCA_040904785.1 of Nitriliruptoraceae bacterium. Lineage (GTDB taxonomy): Bacteria > Actinomycetota > Nitriliruptoria > Nitriliruptorales > Nitriliruptoraceae > JBBDSV01. The sequence goes on along the minus strand of JBBDSV010000013.1, from coordinate 5,570 downwards.
CGACCCGGGGCTGGCGGTGCTCATCAACCGCGCCGTCGTTCCGCGACTCCATGGACTCGCGTTCGGTATCAAGGAATCGGCGGTTCCTGTTGCGAGCCTCATCGCCGGCGTGACCGTGCCGGCGATCGCGGTCACCCTCGGATGGCGGTGGGCGTTCGGTGTCGGGCTGGCGTTTCTGGTGGCACTGGCGATGCTCTTGCCGCGTGTACGGACCGACCTGTCGGGCGCGCATCCCCAGCCGACGCCGCGGGTCGCACACGAGACCAGCGGCGACACCGACGCCGCGTCGTCACCGTCGCCGGCGACACTCGTGCTCATTGCGGTGGCAGCGTCCTTCGGCATGACGGCGGCCGGCGGGATCAGCGTGTTCCTCACCCAGAGTGCGGTCGCGATGGGCCGATCACCGTCGACCGCCGGCGTGCTGCTGGCTGTCGGCAGCGTCGCGGGTGTCGCCACTCGCATCGTCATGGGCGTCGTCGCCGACCGATCGGGCCGCGAACAGTTCGGGATCATCGCCATGATGCTGACGCTCGGCGCGGCCGCGATGCTCGTCGGTGCGAGTGGCGCGCCGGTGCTGCTCACGATCGGCACGCTGGGCGTGTTCTCCGCCGGTTGGGGGTGGAGCGGCCTGTTGCTGCTGTCGCTCGTGCGTGCACTGCCGCACGCGCCCGGCCGCGCCGGCGGCGTTGCCGTCGCCGGCCTGGCCAGCGGAACGGCATTCGGGCCCGTGGTGTTCGGCATCGTCGCCGAAACGTTTTCGTACGCGCGCGCATGGCAGATGTCGGCCGCGCTGACGCTCGTCGCGGCCGCCCTGATGTGGGGTGCGTCACGGGCGATGGCGCCGACACGGCCACGGAGCAGATCGGCCCACCCGCGGTCGAAAAGGATGTGGTCCGCGATACCGTCGTAGCCCGGCCGACGGCCGGCGACCAAGGAGCATCACGATGGTGCGTGCCTCCACGATCGCGTCGCAGCACGACGCCCGACCGTCGGGAGCGCCGACAGCGGGTCACGTCGCCGTCCGCCGCTTCGAAGTTCACGAGGGTTGGGAGCAGGCAGTCGTCGACGCATGCCGGAACCGACCGGGGCTTGTCGATGACGTGGACGGCTTCCTGCGACTCGACGTGGTGCGCCCGCGCGAGCACCCGCAGGAGTTCTGGCTGCTGACCTACTGGGTGTCGGAGGCGGCCTTTCAGGACTGGCATCGCGGGCACGGGCGTGTCGCCGGTCATGCGGGCATCCCGGCCGGGCTCAAGCTCGTCCCCGGTTCAGCGCGTGTCGACGCGTTCGACCACGTGACGTCATAAACGTGGTCGACCTGGCCGTGCAGCTGCGATCCGACAGCGTCGCGATCGCGCAGGCAGCGACGCACCGCCAGTTCGCTACTGATGAACGGCTCACTACACGGCTCGGCCCGGCGGCTGCCGACCGGTGCGCCGAGGATGCCGCCTTCCACCTGCATCAGCTGGCGAGCGCCGTTCACACCGGCCGCACCGAGTTGTTCGCCGACTACATCGCGTGGGTGACCCGGCTGCTCCTCGACCTCGGGCTGACCGCTGACGACCTGGCCACTCAGCTGTCGGCGATCAACGACGAACTGACATCGCGCTTCGGTGACGACGCTGCGGCGGCACGCGAGGTGCTGGCCGCGGTGCAAGCCGACCCACCCGAACCCATCGACGCGACAACGTCGCTGCTCGCAACGAGCGGGCCGGGAGCACACCTGGCAAGGACGTTTCTCGGGCGGGTCCTCGGCGGCCAGCGGCACGAGGCGATCACCTCGATCACCGACGCGGTCGACGACGGCATGGCCCTGGAAACCGTCTATCTCGAGGTGTTGCAGCCCTGCCTTCGCGAGGTCGGACGACTGTGGCAAACCGGTCGGATCTCGGTCGCCCAGGAGCACCTCGTCACGGCCGCCACCCAGGTCGCCATGGCGCAGCTGTATCCGCGGGTGTTCGCCACGCCGCGGATCGGTCGGACAGCAGTCGTGGCGAGCATCGGCGGTGAGCTGCACGAGATCGGCGGACGCATGGTCGCCGACCTCTTCGAGCTGCGCGGATGGACGACCGTCTTCGCCGGCGCCAACACACCGACGCCGGCGCTCGTGTCTCTCGTCGCCGAGCACGAACCCGATGTCATTGCGCTGTCGGCAACGATCGGCGCACACGTCCCCGACGTCGCCAACACGATCGCCCGTCTGCGCGCCAGCTTGACGGTGCCGATCATCGCCGGCGGCCGGGCCTTCCTCGAAGTTCCCGGCCTCTGGCGCGACGTCGGCGCCGACGGCACCGCCGCCGACGCCGTCGTGGCCGTCGCGCTCGCGAACGACCTGGTGGAGGCCGCATGACCGCGACGTTCGCCGTGCGTTGCGACCCGAACGGGACGATCGTCCGGGTGCTGCGCGACCCGGACCGCATCGCGACTTCTGCGGCGACACTTGCCGAATGCGTCATTTCCGGCAGCGCGCCGGACGTGTTCACGCTGTTGCGTGACACGTTCTCCGACCGGCTCACCGCACCGGTGCAAATGCGGGTCGCAGATCGGGACGAGGTGCTGTGGTGTGTCGCGGCCCGGGACGGCGACACCGCCGTAGTCGTCGGCGCAGCCGACGCCGACCAGATCGGCGCCATGATCGCCGCGATTCGTGCCGACGTGTCCGACGATGTCGCGACGACTCTCGACGTGCGTTGCGCGGCTGTACCGGTGCCGTCGAGTGGTGACGACGACACCCTCCTCGAGCTGAGCCGAACCAACAACGAACTCGTCCGCTTGCACCGGGAGCTGGCAGCGGCGCATGCGCGCCTCGACGCACTGAACGACCGCAAGAACGAGATCCTCGCCATGGTGGCGCACGACCTGCGCAACCCGCTGGGCTCGATCGGCGGATTCGCCCAGTTGCTCGAACGGATGCTCGGCGACGCCCTCGAACCACGCGCATTGCGGCTGTTGGAACGGATCGGCGCACTGAGCGACCAGATGATCGAGATCGTCGACGATCTCGTCGACGTCCAGGCGCTCGAGCGGGGCAACATCGTGCTCGACGTCGAAGACGTCGAGCTCGGTGACGTCGTACGTCGCACCGTCGACACCTACGAGGTCGCGACTGCAGCGAAGGACCTGCAGATCGCCGTTTCGTGCCCCGACGACGCCGTCCACGTCGAAGGTGACGAGCGGCGCTTGCTCCAGGTGTTCGACAATCTCGTATCGAACGCCGTGAAGTATTCGCCGGCCGGTGTCGGCGCCACGATTCGCGTGACGTGCGCGGCCGACCGTGAGACGGTCACGATCGATGTCGCCGATGAAGGCCACGGCATCCCGCCGGACGAACACACCCGTGTGTTCGAGGCCTTCGCGCGCACCAGCGTCGAACCGACCGGTGGCGAACGGTCGACCGGCCTCGGCCTGCCGATCACCCGAAGCATCGTGGCGGCGCACGGCGGCACGATCACGTTCGACAGCGCGCCGGGGCAGGGTTCGACGTTTCGTGTCACCCTTCCCCGCCGACAGCGATCCGACCCCGATGCGCGGAGTTCGCCATGACCCGACGCCGATTCGCACAGGTCGATGTCTTCGGCGCCGTCGCCGGCTTCGGCAATCCGCTCGCCGTCGTAATCGACGCCGACGGTCTGTCCGACGGGGAGATGCAGCGTTTCGCGCGGTGGACGAACCTGGCGGAGACGACCTTTCTGCTGCCTCCCACGGGCGACGACGCCGACTATCGCGTGCGCATCTTCACGCCGATGACCGAACTCTCGTTCGCCGGCCACCCCACCCTGGGAAGCTGCCACGCCTGGCTTGCCGCCGGCGGCACGCCTGCGAGTGGCGACCGGATCGTGCAGGAATGCGGCGTGGGCCTCGTCACCCTGCGCAACGAAACCGACCTGGCGTTCGCCGCTCCTCCGCTGCGTCGGTCCGGCAGTGTCGACGCCGACGACACCGCCCGGATCCTGGCGATGCTGCGTCTCGACGCCGACGACGTCGTCGATCTTGCCTGGGTCGACAACGGTCCCGGGTGGGTCGGCGTTCTCCTCGCCGACGACGAGGCCGTGCTGGCGGTCGATCCCGACCCGTCCGCGGTGGCTCCCCTGTCATCGGGAACCGTGGACATCGGTCTCGCCGGATTCTCGTCGCATCCGGGCATCGACCTCGAGGTGCGCGCATTGTCCACGGACGACTCGGGAGCATTCCTCGAGGATCCGGTCACTGGCAGCCTCAACGCGTCGCTGGCGCAGTGGCTGCTGGCCACGGGCCGGCTCGCGGCTCCCTATATCGCGCGGCAGGGCACCCGCATCGGCCGTGACGGACGCATCCACATCACCCACGACGGTGCCGATGTATGGGTCGCGGGACGGACCACGACGCTGATCGAGGGCACGGTCACGCTGTGAGCACACCGCAGGCCTGTCACACGATGTCCACGTCCGGCCGAGGTCTTCCTTCGGGGTCGAGCCGGGCGTAGCCCGGACCGCGATCGAAAAACGGCACCTCACCGCGCGCCGCACGTATCGATTCGCGTTGCGCCGCAGTTGCCGCCTCGTCGACCGCCAGCTCGTCGCCGTCGCCTTCCAGCACGACCCCATATTCGGACGATGCGACGGCCCGCGAAACCTTCCCCCAGGACACGTCGCGTCGCACGAGCTCGGCATCCCGTTCGAGCGGATCGCCCCAGCCACCGCCGCCGGTCGTGCGAATCCGGATCACCTCGCCGGCGCGGACGGGTTCGTCGTCGACGAGCCCCTCCATGGCCCGCTCGTTGGGGCCGCCCGGGTCGATGGTGACCGAGAACGGCGCGCCGGCCTTGCCGCCACGCACACCCCAGCAGGACAGGATCGACCGGTCGGCGATCGACATGAACGAGGCGTCCTCGAGCATGCGGATGTGCTTGTCGTAGCCGAGCCCGCCGCGGAACGTGCCGGGCCCGCCGGAGTCCTGCGCCAGCCCCAGTCGTTCGACGATGAACGGGAAACGGGACTCGGTGAACTCGGTCGGCAGGTTGCGCGAGTCGGGCACGACGTGGATCGTGTCCTCACCGTCGGCGTAGTACCGGCCGCCGGATCCACCGCCGAGCACTTCGCGCATGAGGTAGGAGGTGCCGTCTGCACGTGTGCCGTAGACGCCCGTGTACCGGATCGTCTCCTGGTCGGCGGGCATGTAGCCGTCGACCGCCTTGGCGATGACTCCGGCGAGCACACCCAGCAGCCGCAGGATCACGAACGTGCGTGCATTCGTCGGCGCCGGAAACACCGGTGTCAGTAGCGTGCCCTTCTCGGGGAAGCGCATCTCGATGAGGTCGACGATGCCTTCGTTCACGTCGAGTTCGGCCATGCGTTCGGGCGTATCGGCAAGGTTGCGCAGAATCGGTGCGAGCCACTTCTTGAGAAAGTTGCCGTCGGCGGCGTCACCGACGTGGTTGATCGGCCCCTTCGCCTGCGGCGAGGTTCCGGTGAAGTCGATGACGAGCTTGTCGGGTGTACGCGTCAGCGTGATCCGCTGCCGGTGCAATTTCGGCGGTTCGACGCCGTCGTGTTCGGCGTAGTCCTCCCAGACGTAGGTGCCGTCGGGGATCT
>JBBDSV010000012.1:50908-53402 GCA_040904785.1 Nitriliruptoraceae bacterium | reverse complement strand
CCGCGATCTCGACCGTGCACGCGCCGGAGAGCTGTTCCTCGATGCCCGCGACCGTCGCATCAGGTAGCACACCCCGGTACGGGCCCACGATCCGGTCACGGTAGGCAGAAGCCGCGGCCTGCGGATCGATGTCCAGCGCGTCGAGACCGTCAACCCTCTGCACTGCCACGGGGGTACGCCCGATCGCGGTGTCGAGCACCTCGGAGAGGTTGGAGGCCGGGTCGGTACTGACCAGCAGCACCCGACGGCCACGCCCCGCCAGCGCGATCGCCGCCGCCGAGGACAACGAGGTCTTTCCGACCCCGCCCTTGCCCGTGAAGAACAGAAACCGGGTCGGTTCTTCAAGCAGCCGCTTCAACGCCGACATCAGCAGCACTTCCCACCGGAGGAAGCCTGCTCCACGAGCGGCAGAGAAGCGCCGTGCGGTTCACAGCAAGCTCCCTCCGCATCCGTCCCGTCCGGCACCCTGCCCCCGAGCTCGGTGCGATCGACCCCCAGCAGCTTTCCAGCGAGGTCGAGCACCTTGCCCGCGGGGGTGTCCTTGACCACCTGCGCGGCGCGGACCGCGAGCACCAGTTCGGCCTTGGTCACCCCGAGCTGGCGGGCCTCGTTGTAGTGGTACTTCAAGCACGGTTCACAGTTGGAACCGACAGCGGCACCGACCGCCGCCAGCTCCGTGATCAACTCGGTGGTGAGCTCCCGGACCGCAGGTGTCAGCCCGGTCAACTCCACCAACTCGTCGCGGGACGGATACCGACCAGACGAACGCTTCTCACCATCGACCAGTACCACCGGCAGGGACGATTCGCCCTCGCTGTGGAGCAACGCGCGTACCGTCTCGTTATCCTCGAACGCCCCCGGCTCCTGCCCGAGGTTGAACCGGCGCACGTTCGCGCCCTGATCGGCCAGCCAATCCAGATCGGACGCGAAACGCGTCAACGCCGGATCCACCGTCGGACCACACACCCCCGTCGAACAGCACATCGCGGGATCGAACACTTCAACGGTCGCCATGACAGAACCTCACACATCGTTTGGGGATGCTTTATCGTGCATCGGCGATAAACGATACAAGGCGCTCGCCAACGGCGCAACCGGCCCGAACCTCGGCCTCTCAGAGCGAAACGATGGCGGCCTTGAACGCCTCGACGCCCTGCGGTCGGATGCAGTAGCGGGTCCGGGGACCATCGACGTCGCCCTGGATGAGCCCAGCCTCCCGGAGGATCCGCAGGTGCTCAGACACCGTCGACTGCGCGAGACCCAGCTCCACCACCACGTCCCCGGTGATACACGCCTGACGGGCCTCCAGCACACGCAGGATCCGCACCCGGGCCGGATGCCCCAGCGCCTTGGCCATCGCCGCGATCTGCTCGTCATCAGGCATCGGTGCGGCCGGACCGACCGGCCCTGGCTCGCAGCAGGCCGCATCGGCCGCTACCGGCAGATCCGCCGTTGCCACCACAAACCTCCATCACATCGTCAGGAGACGATACCTCGCGGTCGCCCGGACTTGGGCCACGTCGCCGGAGCGGCTGTCTGGCGGATCGGAGCTGCGGGTCAGGCAACGGATCTGTGGGTTCCCTGACCGGCGGGACGGGGTAAGGACCTTTGGCCCCCGATGGTCGGGAACGTTGGCCGCAGTCCGTCAGCAGGTTGATCGACAAGCTTAGGGACGTCGGATGAGCGCTCTGTCCATGCGCCCCCGTCCGAGCGAGGAGGCGGCGGGTGGATTGCTTCAAGTGCGCACTGGCGGCGCCGCGGCCGGCCGTGGGAACCTGCGTGGATTGTGGCGCGGGAGTGTGCCTTGAGGATTCAGTTCTTCGCGCGCGCTCGACCAGCGGCACATCCCTTTTCGAGCGACAGCTCGCCACGCCGTCCCGCTCGCTCCGCTGCCTGTCCTGTGAAGCGAGCCTTCCACGAATCTCCCCGAGGTCTCCTGACGCCGCCATCCAGCGACTCGTGGGGAGGCACCGACACCCGGTCGGGCAGACCGGGACCGTCGAGGGCAAAGCCGTAGGGCTCCCCACGCCAAGCGTCCGCCGTGTGAGCCCGACGTCGAGCGACAGCGAGCGGGGAGGCAGACGATGAGTTCCGACCCGAGCAACGATCAGGCGACTGGCGGGCAAGGCGTCCCGGAGGAGGAGGTCGGCGCCGAGGGAGTTCGGCTTCTCAGCCGACGCGAGGTGGTCCGCGCTGGCGCACTCGTGGGGGGCGCGGTCGCAGTCGCAGCGACCGGCGTCGTGCGTGCTCGTGCAGCTGAAGCGACCGACGACCCGATCGGCGACGAGACCATCCGCCAGCTCTCCGTACTCGACAACGTGCCTGCCGACGCGGACGAGGACGTGCTGCTCCGTATGCAGCGCGACCTCAAGAAGGCGATGGCCAAGCCGGTCGAGGAACGCAGCTGGATCATGGTCATCGACACGCGGAAGTGCATCGGGTGTCACGCGTGCACGATCGCGTGTGTGGCAGAGAACAACCTGCCGCCGGGCGT
>JBBDSV010000012.1:0-50808 GCA_040904785.1 Nitriliruptoraceae bacterium | reverse complement strand
GTGGGGCAGCTGCCGAAATGTGCGACCTCCTGCATCGGCCGCGCCACCTACTTCGGCGATGCGAACGATCCGGACAGTCTGGTGAGCGAACTGATCACGCAGCACAACGTGCAGACGCTCCTGCCACACATGGGCACCAAGCCTCGCGTGTACTACATCGTCTGAGGGAGCACGCACGATGAGCATCGCTGCCGAGCACCGGGCCGAGGCCTCACCGCCGCAGCCCGCCGACGCTTCCCTGGTCCCCTGGCGTCGTGCCCTATGGGCGGTCTTCGTCGTCAGTCTCGTTCTCGGCCTGGGGGGCCTGGCGATGCGCTTCGTGGGCGGGCATCTGCCCGCCGGCTACGGATCGTACGTGCCGTGGGGGCTGTGGATCGCGATCTACTTCCACGGGGTCGGCATCGCCGCGGGTGCGTTCGCAGTGTCCTCGCTCGGCTATCTGTTCCGGCATGAGGGCCTCGACACGGCCCGCTCGCTGCGGATCGCGTGCGTGCTGGTGGTGGCGACGATTGCCCCGGCGCTGCTGGCCGTAGGCCTGGACCTTGGGCGCATGGAACGCGCGTGGCGGATCGTGCTCACGCCATCGTTCACCAGCATGATGGCGTTCAACACCTTCACGTACCTCGCGCTGCTCGCCGTCTGTGCCCTGGTGTGGTTCCTCAGCTACCGGCCAGACCGTGGGTGGCTCCGTCCGCTCTTGGTGCTCGGCGTCCTCCTCATCGTGATGGTCCCGAGCCAAAGCGGTGCGTTCTTCGGCGTCGTCGACGCCAAGCCGTACTGGCACAGCGCCCTGCTACCGATCCTGCTGTTCGTCTCCGCCATGACGGCCGGCGCGGCCACGCTGTTGCTCGTGCGGGCGGTGATCGGCGACGTCGAGGGGGCCGACGCACGCGCGCAGGCCCTGTCGGTGCTGCGACTGCTACGCGTGATCCTGCTCGTGGGCTTGTCCGTGTACTTCGTGCTGGAGTTCGCCGAGTTCTCCATCGCCCTGTGGAATCCGCGGGCCAGCTCTCCAGAGTTGTCTCTGGTACTCACGGGCCCTTACTGGTGGGTGTTCTGGGTGGTTCACGTGGTCCTCGGCGGCATCGTGCCGTTCCTGCTGCTGATCACCCAGCGTCCCCGGGCCTGGGTGGTCGCGGGCGCTCTGATCGCGGTCGCCTTCGTCAGCTCACGCCTGAACGTGTTGATCCCGGGTCAGGCCGTGTCCGAGCTGGAGGGTCTGCAGGAAGCTTTCGTGCACCCACGCCTGGACTACCTCTACCAGGCGACGCTGATGGAGTACCTGGTCGCGTTCTTCTGCGTCGCGATGGCCATGGGAATCATGTATCTCGGGTGGCGTCTCAGCCGCGCGTTCGAACCTCGACTCACCGGCAAGGGGAGCTCCGATGTCGTCGCCTGACGTGACCGAGACCGCCTCGACGAACGTCTCCCGCCGCGGTTTTCTCGCGGGTGGCGCGATGCTGGGTAGTTGGCTTGCACTCGGTCCTGCGGGGCGTGCAGTGGCCGCCGCAGGGACCGGCGTCATGTCCGGTGCGCGACCGGACACGCCTTACGGACTCGATCTGGCCGACAACCACATCCTGTCGTCGTGCCTGCAGTGCAACACCGGCTGCGGTATCCGCGCCAAGCTGCAGGACGGAGTCGTGACCAAGATCGACGGCAATCCGTTCAGCCCCTGGACCATGCTTCCGCACCTCCCCTACGCCACAACGATCGACGATGCCGCTCCTGTCGACGGTGCTCTGTGCCCGAAGGGGCAATCGGGGCTGCAGACCGCGTACGACCCCTACCGGATCCGCAAGGTCCTCAAGCGGGCTGGCAAGCGGGGCGAGAACCGCTGGACCGCGATCAGCTTCGAGCAGGCGATCGAGGAAATCGTCGAAGGCGGCCGCCTGTTCACCGACGTCGACGGTGAGGAGTCTCGCGACGTCGAAGGGTTGCGCGCCCTACTCGCGCTGCGCGACCCGGAGCTCGCTTCGGCGATGGCGACGGACGTCAAGGCCATCTGGGACGAGGAGGACCCGGTGGCCAAGACCGCACTGGTCGAGCAGTTCCGCAGCGTCCACGCCGACCACCTCGACGTCCTGATCGATCCCGAGCATCCTGACCTCGGTCCCAGGAACAACCAGCTTGTCCTCGCGTGGGGCCGGCTCAAGGACGGGCGCGGTGACCTGTACAAGCGTTTCGCCGCAAGCTTCGGTTCGGTCAACGCCCACGGCCACACCACCGTCTGCCAGGGTTCGCTGTACTTCACGTGCAAGGCCATCAGCGAGCAGTACATCGGCGGCGAGTTCACCGAGGGCAAGAAGTTCTACTGGCAGGCCGACACGGAGAACAGCCGGTTCATCCTGTTCGTGGGTGCCAACGTCTTCGCTGCCAACTACGGGCCCCCGAACCGCACGGTTCGCTTGACCGACAACCTGGTCAACGGCAGGACGCGCATCGCGGTCGCCGATCCCCGATTCAGCACGGCTGCGAGCAAGGCATGGCGGTGGCTCCCAGTCCAACCCGGCCGAGACGGCGCGCTGGCGATGGGCTTCATCCGTTGGATGCTCGACGAGGGTCGCTATGACGCGGACTTTCTCGCCTGCGCCAACCCGGCAGCCGCTTCGGCACGCGGGGAGAACTCTTGGACGAACGCGAGTCTGCTGGTTTCGGTCACGGGCGAAGGGCCCGGGCCATTGGTGCGAGCCGCCGACATCGACGTGGACGGCCAGCCGCTCGCGATGCCCGAGCAGCGTCCCTTCGCCGACCCCAAGAGCGGCGAGACCAAAGAGTACGAGGAGCGCTTCTTCCTCGTCATGGTCGACGGACGGCCGATGCCGGTCGACATCAACGACGTCGAGACCCCCATTTTCGGCGACCTGCTGGTCGACACCACCCTGCCGGATGGGACCAGGGTCAAGAGCGGCCTGCAGATCCTGCTCGAGACGTCACACGAACACACGGTTGCAGAGTGGGCCGAACTCGCGGGCGTCCGTGACGATCACCTCGTCGAAATCGCCCACGAGCTCACCAGCCACGGCAAAGCAGCCGCCGTCGACATCCATCGCGGCGTCAGCCAGCACACGAACGGGTTCTACAACGTGCTGGGCTGGATGACCGTCAACATGCTGCTGGGCAACTTCGACGCCAAGGGTGGGGTCATCGCGGCGAACACCTACGACACCAAGGGCAAGGGCAAAGGTGAACTCTTCGACGTCACCAAGGTGGCGGGGAAGTCGTCGTCGTTCGGCGTGAGCTCGATCCGGCACGGCCTGGACTACGAGAAGTCGACCCTGTTCGAGGGCTACCCCGCGAAGCGCAACTGGTATCCGCTCTCGAGCGACATCTACGAGGAGACGATCCCCTCCATCGGCGACGCCTACCCCTATCCCGTCAAGGCGCTCATCCTGTACATGGGGGCGCCCACCTACGCCTTGCCCGCCGGGCACACGAATACCGAAGTCCTCACCGACGTCGACAAGCTCCCGCTGTTCATCGCCAGCGACATCCTCATTGGCTCGACCTCGATGTATGCCGACTACATCTTCCCCGACCTGACCTTCCTCGAACGTTGGGAGTTCCAGGGCAGCCACCCGAACATCCCAAACAAGGTCCAACCCGTCCGCCAGCCCGTGATCGCGCCGATCCCGGAGGACTCCACCGTCTTCGGACAGACCTACCCGATCAGTCTCGAGACCCTGATCCTTGGTCTCGCTGAACGGCTCGAGTTGCCAGGCTTCGGCGCGGACGCGTTCGGTGAAGGCCTCGACCTTCGCCACCCCGACGACCTCTACCTGCGGCAGGTCGCCAACCTCGCCTTCGGCGAGAAGCCCGACGGCTCCGGCGCGGTCGCAGACGCCGACGACCGCGAAATGGAAGTCTTCCTCGCCGCCAGAAAACACCTGCCAAGGAGCGTCTTCGACCCCGAACGCTGGGAGGCCATCGTCGGGACGAACGTGTGGCGCAAGGTGGTCACCGTCCTCAACCGGGGTGGGCGCTTCGAGGACCACGTCGATGCCTACGACGGCGACCGGGTTGCGCACCCCTACGGCAAGCTGCTGAACCTGTACCAGGAGAAGACGGCGAAAACGATTCATGCAGGTACCGGTCGGCACTACCCCGGGTACGCGACCTACGTCCCGGTCCAGGACTACCTCGGTGCCGAACCCTCCGCCTACCGGGACGGCTACGACCTGCAGCTCATCACGCACCGGGTCATCTCGCAGACCAAGAGCCGCACGGTCGCCGATCCTTGGCTGTCGGCGCTGATGCCTGAGAACGGGATCCTGATCAACGCGCGCGACGCCGAACGTCTCGGTCTCGGAGACGGCCAGGACGTCCGTGTCGTCAGCGCAACCAACCCGCGTGGTGAGTGGAACCATGGCGCCGGCAACGTGCAACCGATGGTCGGCAAGGTGATCATCACCCAGGGTATTCGGCCAGGTGTGGTCAGCTTCGCTCTCGGGTTCGGTCACTGGGCGACCGGTGCGAATGACGTGACCATCGACGGCACGGTGATCAAGGGTGAGCAGAGGCGACGAAAGGGCATCCACGCCAACGCCGCAATGTGGACCGACCCCACGGTCACCAACACCTGCATGGTCGACCCGATCGGGGGCAGCGTCAGTTTCTACGACACCCACGTGCGGCTCGAGACCGTGTGAGAGCGATACCTGCGAACGAGCCGGCAAGCGGATTGCCGACACTGGCCAGGACCTGCGTCTCGGAACCCCTCGCCGAACGGTCGGGTCCCTTCCTCTAGCCCTCCGACGCCGATGAGAACGACGTAGAGCAGTCCGAGGGCCAGGAGCAGGTGCACGCAGTTCGGCACTTCGAGTCGGCCTCGGGAGATGCGGAAGGCCAGACTCATCGAGGGACATCCTCCGAGCAAACCGACCCGCCTGCCAAGCGCGAAGGAGACACCGAACATCACCGCGAAGTAGATCATCAGCGGCAATGCGATCCGGCCGACATCGAAGGGACGGGAGGCTCGAGGACGTCGGCCTGGTCGAACGGGGGCCGTCCCAGGGTGACGCGCGACGGCGCTACGTCCGCCTTCGGCCCGAGCGGCTGGCGGGACTCACCGATCCCCCACCGCTCGGTGGACACCTGCATCACGTGCTCTTCGTCTGCACCGCCAACTCCGCTTGCTCACAGCTCGCCGCCCATCTGTGACAGGCGCGCACCGGCCGGCCGGCGCTGTCGGCGGGAACCCAGCCGGCCGAGCGAGTGCACCCGGGCGCCATCGCGATCGCGACCCAGCACGGGCTCGACCTGACCGATGCGGAGCCCCGCCGCTACGACGACCTCGACGTCGAACCCGACCTCGTGGTCTCGGTGTGCGACCGCGCGCACGAATCGACGCTGGATTTCGTCGCGCCGATGCTGCACTGGTCCATCCCGGATCCCGCCGACGGCGGGCCGGGGGACTTCGCCCTCGCATTCGCACAACTGTCCGAGCGGGTCGCCCGTCTCGCCCGCGCGGTCCCCGCCGCCTGAGCCGCGCCGCGCCCACACCTTCTCGTGACCACCGCCGCAAGAGAAGGACACGCCGTGACCCAGACCCCTACCGTCTTGTTCCTCTGCGTCCACAACGCCGGGCGCTCGCAGATGGCCGCAGGCTGGCTCCCGCATCTCGCCGGTGACCGTGTCCACGTCCTGTCGGCCGGTTCGGAGCCAGCGGAGAACGTCAACCCCGCCGCGGTCGAGGCGATGGCCGAGGTCGGCATCGACCTCGGCCGTGCTCAACCCAAGCCATGGACCCAGGAGACCCTCGAGGCCACCGACGTGGTCGTCACCATGGGCTCTGGAGATACCTGCCCAGTCTTGCCCGGCAAGCGCTACCTCGACTGGGAACTCGAGGACCCCGCCGGGAAAGGCGTCGACGCCGTCCGTCCCATCCGGGACGAGATCCGCGAGCGGGTCGTGGGACTGATGAGCGAACTCGGTCTACCAAACGGCGGTTGAGCACCAGCCTTCGCCCAGTGCGCCGAGGTCATCCCTCGCTGGTGGTCGTCCGTTGCGCCTCGATGACCTGATCGACCCACGCGAGGCCGGCGATCGCCGTAGGGAAGCCGGCGGTCGTGACGGCCAGTACTGCGGCGTGACGCAACTCCTCGACGGTTACGCCCACGTCGAGAGCCTTGCGGACGTTGGAACGCACCGCGCCCTCTGCCTCGGCCCCAACGGCGATGCCGAGTTTGACCAAGCGCTGTGTCCGCTCGTCCAGCGGTCCTGCGTCCTGCAGGCTGCGCCCCACCGCGTCTGTCGCCTCCGCCACCGCCGGGAACCGGTCGCGAAACGCGAGGTACGGCTCGGGTAGGTATTCGCTCACGGTGGTCCTCGATCCGTCTGGCCCGACCGCGCGCCGATCAGACCGGTCGTCGGCTGTCTCCGTTCGTGGCTCAGGATGATCGACGGTATAGGCATCGTCGTTCGACAGCCCGCCTCTTCACCGGCAGTCGACGACTTCGGGCCTTTAGGCCCGGGTCGGGGCGTGTCTGCGGGCATATGTTCCAACCATGGTTGGAACATCGCATGCGGAGGTCCTACGGGCCGACCGCCCCCGGACCGACGATCGCCTCGAGTTGCTCCGTGCCGTCGCGGACCCGACCCGCCTGGCGGTGTTGGACAGTCTGGCCGCCAACGGTGCCCGCTGCCACTGCGACCTTGAGGTGGCGCTCGGCGTCCCGACCAACCGGCTGTCGTTCCACCTGAAGGTGCTCCGTGACGCCGGCCTCGTGCGCGCGAACCGGCGCGGCCGACGCGTGCGCTACTGCATCGAGCCTGAGGGGTTCGCGGCGCTTCAGGCCGCGCTGCCTGCCGTCGAGGCCGCAGAGCAGGTCGATCCGTCGTGCACGGCGTGTGAGCGTGAGGATGCGGAGATGACGAGATGACGACGACGGAGCAGGGGACCGGCAACCAACCCGTCCCGACCGGGCAGGACCGCGACGCGGCACCACCGTCACGCGACCCCGCGACCCGCCGACTGGTCGGCATCCTCGTTGCCGCAGCCGTCGTATGGGCCCTGCTGTACGCGGTGAACGAGCGGTTGTGGGATGTGGTCGTCTACGACCTGACAGGGCTGGATTCCGCGTCGCGGCCGGGAAGCGCCGTCCACTTCTTCTTCTACGACGCCACAAAGATCATGCTGCTGATCGCCGGGCTGATCTTCGTGATCTCCGTCGCGCGCTCGTCCGTCCCGCCCGAACGGGTCCGTGACCTGATCGCCGGCCGTCACGTCGCGGTCGGGTTCCTGCTCGCCGCGGCCTTCGGTGCGATCACCCCGTTCTGTTCCTGCAGTTCCGTGCCGTTGTTCATCGGCTTCGTCGCGGCAGGCGTGCCACTCGGGATCACACTGACCTTCCTGATCACCAGCCCGCTGATCAACGAGGTCGGTGTCGTCATGCTCGCGGGCATGGTCGGGTGGCGCATCGCGGCCCTGTACGTGTTGACCGGCATGGTGATGGCCATCACGGCCGGCGTGCTGCTGTCCAGGCTTCGTCTCGAGCGCTGGATCGACCCCTTCGTCACCGAGATCTCGGTCCCCACCGGCATCGACGGCGGCAAGCCCAGCCTCACCGACCGGGTCGAGTTCGCCACGGTCGAGACGATCGACATCCTCCGCAGCGTCTGGATCTACGTCCTCGTCGGCATCGCACTCGGTGCCAGCATCCACGGGTGGGTCCCCGCAGACTTCTTCATCACCACAGGGATCGTTGACAACCCCTGGTCGGTCCCGGCCGCCACCCTCATCGGCGTCCCCCTCTACGCCAACGTCGCCGGGGTGGTCCCACTCGTCGAGGCCGTCTACGCAAAGGGTCTCGGCCTGGGCACCGCCATGGCATTCATGATGAGCATCGTCGCGCTGTCGCTGCCCGCCATGATCCTCCTGAAACGGGTCATGCGACTGCCCCTGCTCGCGATCTACGTCGCCACCGTCACCAGCGGGATCATCGCCATCGGCTTCATCTTCGACCTGATCGCCTGACCGGCGACCATCACCCACCCGAAAGGAACGGACCATGGACATCAAGGTGCTCGGACCCGGCTGCAACAACTGCGTCACCCTCGAGAACCGCACACGCGATGCACTCACCCAACTCGGCAAGGACGCGACCATCGAGAAGGTCACCGACACCGCCCAGATCATGAGCTACGGCATCATGTCCACCCCGGGCCTCGTCGTCGACGGCAAGGTCGTCATCAGCGGCCGCGTACCGAGCGTCAGACAGCTCAGCCAACTTCTCGAGGCTTGACGCATCCGGAGCCGTTCGTCGTCCCAGCCGCCGGGACGTCAGCGAAGACGTGAGTCTGCACCCGTTCGGGCGCCGGTTCCGGACGGGGCATCTCACCATGTTGCGAAAGGGGCAGTCGGCCGGCAACTCTCACGCCGGGTCCGTGTCGAGCGACGCGACCAGGGCGCGAAGTTGCTCCGTGCGTTGCTCACGGGGCAGTTGAGCGAAGGAGATCCCCGCGACCCAGGTCGACAGCGGCGCGGTCCACCGTTCGCTCGAATGCGCGGCGATCCGCGCGAGGTCGAGGAGCAACGCCTGCACCTCGTCTTCGAGGTTGACCTCGAGTCCTTCTTCGGCCAATCGCTGAAACCATGCCTCAGGATCCATCAGACGAATCTCCGGTCGCTGGCCGGCAGAATACGCTGTGACCCGCACCCCGTGGACGAGGAATGCCATGCCTTGTCGCTTTCCCCTCTCCGGCGCGGTGCTCGCCGGCGGAAAGTCGCGGCGGATGGGGACGGACAAGCGCTGGGTGCCCGTCGCGGGTGTACCGATGGTGGTCCGTGCCATAGACGCTCTTCGCCCGGTCGCCGACGAGGTCTTCGTGGTCGGAGAAGCCGGGCATCGTGGCACTCCGGTACCGGTGTTCGCGGACCTGCGACGCGATCACGGCCCGGTCGCCGGCATCGAAACGGCGCTCGTGACCGCTCGCCACGAGTTCGTGATCGTGGTGGCAGTGGACCATCCCTGGCTGTCGTCCGCCGTGCTGGCGTTGCTGGTGGACCGACTCGTCGCCGAGCCGGACCGCCTGTCCGTCATCTTGGGAACGACCAGCGGCCCACAGCCCCTGATCGGCGCCTGGCGTGCCTCAGCGCGTCCCGCGCTGGGACACCTGCTCGACAGCGGTGAGCGCCGTGCCATGTCACTGATCGACCATCTGCCGGTCGACATCCTTGCGGTGGCGGATTGGGTCGCACTAGACCCGGAGGGCAAGACAGCCACCGATCTCGACACGCCCGAGGAACTCCACCGCGCGAGCGAATCTTCCGACGACCCTCCGCACGAACGGCGGCCGCGGTGACCCACCGGGTGCGTGAAGCACAAGAGCGTCCTGGATCGAGAGCCGACTTGACGGCAGCCAGCCCCGTCCAAATCCGTCCAGCCGACAATTGCCTCAGCGACCGCCAATTCGCTCAGTTCGACGCAGTCCACTCAGTTCGCGTCAAACCGCGTACCTGAAAATCGTGGTGTCGGCGGTTCGATCCCGCCCCTGACCACCTTCGAAAACCGACACTTCGCGCGACCATGTCCATCCGCTGAGCGAGGTGACGCCACACAACCGACGCCGGTTCGGCGTGACAACCGAGCCCAGGTTCAACTCCCGTCCGGTTGGATGCCAAGCTCGGCCACGAGGTCTTCGACGCGGTGGCGAATCTCGTCGCGTATCGGGCGTACCCCGTCGACACCCTTTCCTGCGGGGTCCTCAAGGTCCCAGTCGAGGTAGCGCTTGCCGGGCAGGACCGGGCAGGCGTCGCCACAGCCCATCGTGACAACGACGTCGGTCGCTTCGAGCGCCTCGTCGGTCCAGCGCTTGGGCTGGGATCCGCCGATGTCGATACCAACTTCCGCCATCGCCTCGACCGCAACGGGGTTCACGTGCTCCGCCGGCTCGGAGCCGGCCGAGAGCACATCAACCCGATCGCCGGCGAGGTGCTGCAGCCAACCTGCGGCCATCTGCGAACGGCCGGCGTTGTGCACACACAAGAACAGCACGGTCGGTTCCGCCGTCACGAGGCCTCCTTCGTCGTCGCGAACTTCCATGAGCCATTCGCGGGGCGGTCGACGAACCGCGCGAGCATCGCTTCTCGCCTGTGCTGCTCGCGACGGCCATCAGTAATCCCCATCGCTTCAGGCGACCACGACAGCGTGAGCCAAGCGTTCAATGCGTTCGGTGAGCAGATCGTACGTGCGGGAGAACTCCGCGGGTCCGCCACCTATGGGGTCGGGAACGGACCAGTGCAGCTGCCGCACGTTGACGTCGAGAGTGGCTTCGTGCGCCCGGTCGCACACCGAGACGACCAAGTCCGGTGTGATGCCGAGATCGTCGTGGCGACGCGGAGTCACACCGCTCAGGTCCAGGCCGTGTGAGCGCGCGACCGCGATCGCCTCGGGGTGCACCTGTTCGGCAGGATGCGTTCCAGCCGACAGTGCGGGCAGCCCGGTGTAGGCGTGCCACAAGAACGCAGCCAGTGGAGATCGGGCGGAGTTGGCCGTGCAGACGAACAGCACATTGCGCGGAGGTGGGGACAGCGGTTGTGGATCGCTCAGCAGCGCGATCCGTTCAGGGCAGAGTCGGACGTACCGGCGCCGCGCATCGCCCTGCGAGGGACCACGCGCGATCAAGCCGGCATCCTCGAGCACATTGAGGTGGAACGCGAGCAGGTTGGTCGAGACGCCAGCAAGTTCGATGAGCTCCACGGGAGAACGATCGGAGAGCTGCAATGTGTCAACGATACGTAGGCGCGTCGGCTCACCCAACGCGTGATGGAGCGCTGCGCGATCCTTGAGAGACACAGATGGGTCAGTCACGATTGAGTGAATCGTAGCTCATCTGTGCAGTCTCAGCATCGGGCACATATGGCCGCCCGCGCCGGCCACTGACATCGACCGCGGTTGATAACATCCATCTAACTTGATGTCACGTTCGACCACCGGACCCGCTGATGCAACCTGTCACTCCCCCGCCCGTCGACGCACGCGATGCTGCGGTGCTGGACAAGCTCTCGCTGCTGGACCGGTTCCTTCCGGTCTGGATCGGGGCCGCCATGTTGGGTGGCCTGCTGCTCGGACGCCTGATCCCCGGCGTGAGCGATGCGCTCGAGGCGCTGGAGATCGACACGGTTTCGCTGCCGATCGCCATTGGGCTGTTGGTGATGATGTACCCGCCGCTGGCCAAGGTCCGCTACGGGCAGCTTCGGGATGTGACCGCCGACCGACGATTGCTCATCACCTCGCTCGTACTGAACTGGCTCGTCGGACCCGCGTTGATGTTCGCACTCGCCTGGACGTTCCTCCCGGACCTGCCCGAGTACCGCACCGGATTGATCATCGTTGGGCTCGCCCGCTGCATTGCGATGGTGCTCATCTGGAATGATCTGGCTTGCGGGGACACCGATGCTGCAGCCGTGCTGGTCGCGATCAACTCGGTATTCCAGATTGCGGCATACTCGTTGCTCGGCTACTTCTACCTCTCCGTACTGCCCGGCTGGCTTGGCCTCGAACAGCAGGCGCTGGACGTGTCCCTGTGGCAAATCACCCAAGCCGTTCTGGTGTTCCTGGGCGTACCGCTGCTTGCCGGCTATCTCTCGCGCACGCTCGGTGAGAAACGCAAGGGCCGCGAGTGGTATGAGGGGACCTTCCTGCCGCGCATTGGGCCATGGGCGCTGTACGGGCTGCTCGCCACCGTCGTGATGCTGTTCGCACTCCAAGGCGAGCAGATCACTTCGCGGCCACTCGATGTCGGACGAATCGCCGTTCCGCTGCTGGTTTACTTCGCACTGATGTTCGGCGTCTCCTTTGTCGTCGGAAAGCGCATCGGACTGGGCTACGAGCGCAACGCAACCCTGTCGTTCACCGCGGCGGGAAACAATTTCGAACTCGCGATTGCGGTCGCGATCGGCGTGTTCGGCGCAACATCTGGACAAGCCCTCGCCGGAGTCGTCGGTCCACTGATCGAGGTGCCGGCGCTTGTCGGGCTGGTCTACGTCTCGCTGTGGGCACGCCGGCGGTTCTACGGCGAAACGGCCCCTGTTCAGGTGCGTGGCCGGTGAACGCAACCGTCGCTGCCCCAGACGAACGCCTCGAGCCGGTGGCACTGCTCGCCGACCCGCTGCGCCGCCGGATCATCACGCTCTTGGCCGACGAACAGCTGTGTACCTGTCACCTCGTCGACGCGACCGGCGCGACGCAGCCGACGGTGTCGTACCACCTCAAGGCATTGCGCGAGGCTGGCTGGGTCCGTTCCGAGGCCGTAGGCCGCTACACCTACTACGAATTGGATCCCGAAGGCCTGCGGGTGCTCGCCGAAGCCCTTGGCGACGTCGCACGGCGGGCCAGCGAGGCCGGACGTCGACGGCTGCCGTGCGACTGATCGTGCGTTTCTCGCCGCACCCACGTCGGCGAAGCCGACGACGCAATCACGTCATCGCAACGCGATGTAGACCGTGTTCGCCGACGTTCCATTGATCAAGAAGTTGTCGAATTCGACCACTTCTGCGTGCGACTCGCTGAACACGCCCGCCAACTGCTGCAGGAACGCTTCGTCCGGCGGATCGTCCGACCAGAGGCCGAATACACCACCTGGGCGCAGCACGTCGCGAAGACGCCGCAGCCCCGCATCGGTGTAGAAGTCCGCATGTGACGCGTCAAGCACATGCGTGGGTGTGTGGTCGATGTCGACGAGCACCGCGTCCACGCGCAACGAAGACCCATGCGGGTCGAAGCCGTGCCCGGCGCGCACCAACGCAAAGAAGTCGGCATGCACGAACCGGCAGCGCTCATCGCCGGCAAGTTTCGGCGATTCCGGGAGCATCAATGATTCGTGCCATTCGATCACCGGCGCTAGTGCTTCGACCACCACGAGCTCCGAGACACGGGCATCTTCGAGCACGGCACGGGCCGTGTACCCGAGCCCGAGCCCGCCGACGACGACCCTGAGCGGGCGATCGTCGAGTCGAGCCAGCGCCCGCCGGGCGAGCTCGATTTCGGCGACGGTGAACAGGCTCGACATGAGGTACTCGTCGCCGAGCTTGACCTCGAAGACATCGACACCACGTGTCGGCTCGCGACGCCGCCGCAGGCTGAGTTCGCCCATCACGGTTGCCGCACTTGCCAGTTCCTCGAACAGTGCACTCACGGTGTCCCCGTGTCCGAGGGCGATCAGTGGCCGGACCATATCCGAGCCGCGTCAGCGCGCGAACCGCAGAGACGGTCGTTAGCGCATCGACTTCCCCTCGTGCAACGCGCTGATGTCGGCCTCCCCCGCCGACGGCCGCAATGCATCGCGCAAGACTTCGAGTGTCTCTTCGCGCACGCGGTAGTACGCCCATTTGCCCCGTTGTTCCCGCACGACGAGCCCGGCGCCAACGAGTTGCTTCATGTGGTGCGACACCGTCGGCTGCTTCAAGCCAACGGCGGCAGTCAGATCGCAGACACACGCCTGAGCATCGGGCTGCGTCGCGATCAGTGACAGGAGACGAAGGCGCGTCGGGTCGCCGAGTGCGCGGAATACCTGCGCGAGCACGGTTGCCGAGGCCGCATCGATTTCCCCATGAACCACCGGTTCGCAGCACGGCAGAACCGGCGCAGCGATCGGCAACGTGTGTGTCGTCATGGCCCGAGTCTGCCATACATATTGACAAACGTCGATACATTGATATCCATCGATGTGACACGGTGACGAAAGGCCAGCACATGACCGTCGGTAGCGAGGCGAACAACGTTGACCTGCGCGCGTCCGTTCGCGCCAACTATGCCAATGCCGCCAACGCGGCGCGCATGCGCCAGCGGCGCGTGCTGCCGCAACTGGAACCGCGTGACAACGATGGAGGATGTTGCGCCGGAACGGCGCACAACGCTCCCCCACGATTCGGTGCGGCGCTCTACGGCGACAGCATCGACGATGAGCAGCTCGTCGACAGTTGGGGATGCGGGAACCCGACGGCGATCGCCGAATTGGCACCGGGCGAACGTGTGCTCGACCTCGGGTCGGGCGCAGGCCTCGACGTCCTCCTCTCCGCCCGCCGGGTCGGTCGTGACGGGTTCGTCTACGGCGTGGACATGACGGACGAAATGCTCGAGCTCGCACGGGAGAATGCCGCTCGTGACGGAGCGACGAACGTGCAGTTTCTGCACGGGACGATCGAAGAGATCCCGCTCGACGATGCGTCGGTCGACGTGGTCATTTCGAACTGCGTGATCAATCTCTCCACCGACAAATCGGCGGTACTCGCCGAGATCTTTCGCGTCCTCACCCCGGGCGGACGTATTGGCATCTCGGATGTGATCGCCGAAGACCACCTCGGACCCCACGAACGTGCCCAGCGCGGCAGCTTTGTCGGTTGCATCGCCGGTGCCCTGTCCCGCACGGAGTATCTCGAGGGACTCGTGGCAGCGGGATTCGCCCAACCGTCGGTCGAAATCACCCATGAAGTGGCACCGGCGATGCATGCGGCGATTATCCGCGCGGTCAAACCGTCGGGGACCGAACTCCGGGTGAGTCAACGCGCACCGGTCACCGGCCCTTCCCATTGATCGCGCCGGCGCGTCGCGCGACCGGCAGACCGTCGGGATACCCGAGGTAGAATCCCTGGCCCGCATGGGCACGAAGCCCTCGCCACGTCGACAAATCCGCCGACGTCTCGATGCCCTCGACGATGATCGACGTGTTCGTCCGCCGCGCAAACTGCACCAGACTCTCGGCGAGCGGACGCCGCACCGGGTCGTTCTGGAGATTTTGCGTCAGGCTCGTGTCCAGCTTGATGTAGTCGGGTTTGAGCCGCACGATGTGCCGCAGGCTGGCAAACCCAGCGCCGGTGTCGTCGACCGCGATCGCGACGCCAGCACGGCGAAGCTCACCGACGGCAAGCGCCAGGGCGGGATAGTCGTCGACGATTGCATGTTCGGTTACCTCGGCGATGAGGCGCCGCGCCGAGTAGGGCGCGATGACCTCGGCGAGCCGCGGCCCGCCGAGCGTCGCCGGTGACGCGTTGAACGTCAACGCGACGCCGTCGGGAAGCGTGCGGCTGGCCGCGAGCGCGGCGTCAATCGCCGCGAGTTCGAGCTCGATTCCCAGCCCGGCGTGAGCAGCGTGGGTGAACCACACATTCGGCGGCTGTTGCGGCTCGGCGTCAAACCGCGTGAGCGCCTCGACGGCGAGAAGTCGACCATCATCGAGCGCATAGATCGGCTGGAACACTGGGTGGAAACGGCCATGATCGAGCACGTCACGAACCCGCTCGTTCCACTCACCGTCGTCGCTCACGGCACGGGTGTCCACGGCGAGCGCGAGTTCATGGGCGAGCTGTTCGTTCAGCCCGACGGCGAACCGGCGTTGCAGGGTCGCCGTCGACACGCCCGAGGCGATACCGACGGCGAGGAAGAACCCGCCGCGAATGAGCCAGTTCGCAACCGCCTGTGTCTCGCCGGTGGCGACGTCCAGCGGCATGACCGGTCCGCACAGCACAGTTGCGGCGACCGCCGCGATCGCGCCGCCGGTGACCCCGAACGGCAGCGCCGCGAAAACGATCGGGAAGTAGAAGACATGGGGGAATGCGGTGCGCGTCCCGCCGGCCGCATACACGATGACCCACGACAATCCGAGGAGCACGACGATGACCAGCGCGTGCACGCTGGTCGGCAGCCCAACGAACCGCACGGCTGCCCGCGCAATCGGGTCCTGGTGTCGATCGGCCATGCGCTCTCCTCGGTGCGGACGGTCGACCGGCGGGCACCGTCGCATACCGAGCGTGCCGAAGGTGTGTCTGTCGAATGTCTCTGTTGCTCGGGGCGCGAGGTGATCGCGCCCCGAGCAACAGGTCGTTACGGCCCTGCACACGACGAATCACACGCATCGACGTGACACGGAGCTACACGCCGGGCGCGCCGTCCCGCGGCAGGCTGATTGTCATCGTCGTGCCCGAACTCGACGTGTCGATGAGGACTTCGCCACCGTGGGCATCGACGATCGCCTTGACGACGCTGAGCCCGAGTCCCGTCGACCCCTCGGCCTCACCGGACCGCACGAACGGTTCAAACAGCCGTGATCGCACAGCGTCGGGGATGCCATGACCATCGTCGGTCACCGCGATTTGCACCCAAGTGTCGCTTGCTTCAACCGTCACCCGGATCGACGTTGACGGCGGATTGTGGCGGTAGGCATTGGCCACCAGGTTGACGACCGCCTGGGTCAACCGCTCGGCGTCGGCGGTCACGACCATTGACGGCGGCGGTTCGATCTGCAATTGCGCGCTCGCGGGATGCCCCGTCAGCTTGAGTTCGAGCTCTTCGAACCAGGCGACGAGATCGATGGGGCGAGGTCGCAGGAAATCGTCCGTTTCTGCGCGAGCCATCGCGAGCAAATCTTCGACCATGTCGCCGAGCCGTACGAGTTCGTCACGCAGGATTGCCGCAGTGTCTGCCGCTTCGGCGGCGTCGGGCAGGGTCTGTGCCAACAGTTCCAGGTGGCCGCGGGCGATCGTGACCGGCGTGCGGAGCTCGTGACTCATGCTGGCGATCAGCCACTGCTGCTGCAGGTAGGCCTCGCGCAGCCGGCCGAGCATCGTGTTGAACTCGGCGGCCAGCGTGGCCACCTCGTTGTTTGATGCGGGAACTTCGACGCGTGCCGTCAGGTCATCCAGATCCGTTGCACGTGCCGAACGCGCAAGCTCACGCAGCGGGCGCAGCGACCGGCGCAACAGCCCCACCAACAGCGCACCACCGATGAGCAGCGCAGCGGCGGCAGCGATCGCCATGAACGTGGCCGTGTCGCGCACCTGGTCATACACCGGCTGCAGCGGCGCATACATCCGCATCGTTGCCACCGGCTCGCCGCCGAGCTCGACGGGAACGGCAGTCGCACGTGCCGGCCCGGCGGGCGTGTCGACCGTACGGATGACTCCGGCGGGCGTTTCGGGAAGCTCGGTGGCCTCCTGGAGCGGCGTTAGCAGTGGTGTCGTTGCCGTCGTCGAAAGGCGGCGCCCTCCCGCCGCGAGATCGACGAATGCCGCGTACGCCTCGGATGGCGGATTCAGCCGCAAATAGCGCCGAACTGCCGCATCGACGGCTTCGGCGACGGTCGGCTCCGGATCGGTCGCGAGCGCTTCGGCGGCGAACGCTGCAACGCTCTGCGCGAAACGCTGCTGCTCACGCACAAGCGTGTGGTCGAGTTCTCGCTCGCCGTACTGCCGCATGAATGTGATCGCGAGCAGCGTGAGCACCGCGAGACTGATCACGAGCACCGCCGCGGCGACCGCGGACACCTCGAGACTCACTGAGCGGCGGCGCATCACGTGCCAACGAAGCGGTAGCCGGCACCACGGACCGTGTCGATGACGTGACGGCCGAGCTTGCGCCGCAGATAGCCCACATAGACCTCGGCGACGTTCGAACCGCCGTCGTCGCTGTAACCCCAAACCCGGTCGATCAGCTGCGCCTGCGACAGGACCTGGCGCGGGTGGCGCATGAACACCTCGAGCAAAGCGAACTCCTTGGCGGTCAGCTCCACGGTCGCACCGTCCAGCTCGGCCGACCGTGTCCGCAGATCGAGCGTGATCCCGCCGGCTTCGATGACCGTCGATTCATGCTGGTCACGCGCTCGCAGCCGAGCATGCACGCGAGCGAGCAGCTCAGCGAAGCTGAACGGCTTGGTGACGTAGTCGTCGGCGCCAGCGTTGAGTCCGGCGACGCGGTCGTCGACGGTGTCGCGGGCCGTGAGCAGAATGACGGGCACGTCGGGGCGACTGGTGCGAAGGCGGCGCAGGACCTCGTCGCCCGCCATCCCCGGCAGCATCACGTCGAGCACGACGAGATCGACGTCCGTGGACCTCGCCGCAGCAAGCCCCGAGGGACCATCATGCGCGACCTCGACAACGAATCCGGCCGACCGGAACCCACGTTCGACGAAGTCGGCGATCCGCCGCTCGTCTTCGACCACCAGTAGCTTCATGTCCGGCAGTCAAGCGCAATCGGAGGCCACGACGCAGACCCACGACCGCGGTGCGGCAGACGCGCTCTCGCTCGTCCGTGACCTGGAACCCGCCGACGTGTCCGGTCTGCTCGAGGTCGCGTGCGCGGCTGCCGATCTCGAACTCGTGGCGGTCACCCCCCGCGGGCTCCACGAACGGGGGCGATCCGTGTCACGCGTCTGCGCGGCGACGGTGCGCGGACCCGACGGCCAGCGCGACGTGCTGTTCGTCGTCCACGGGTCCTCCGACGCGCCGCCGGACGGTGCGCTGGTCCTCGAACGCGACGGATTGGCCGTTTCGGTCTGGCGCTTTCCATACGACCCCCTGCTGCCCGGACTGCCGTCGGCCGTGTCGCGCCAGCGCGTCCGCGAACTGCTCGACAGACTCGGTGCACCGGCGGGCGAGGTCGAGCTGCAGACCCGTGCGTATCGCCCGACGCGGCGGGCGGTCATCGAGGTGCGCATCGCCAGCGCGACCGGCACCGGGCGTGTCGTGTTCCTCAAGGTCCTGTCGGCCGACCGCGCACGCGCGATCGCCGCGACCCATATGCAGCTGGTGGGTGTCGTCCCGGTGCCGCGCATCATCGGCGTCGACGAAGGGCTCGGCATTCTCGCGATGGAGGCGCTCGCCGGCACGACATTGCGCGCGACGCTGGCCGCGGGCGAGCATGCGCCGCCCGTATCCGTGATTGCCGCACTCCACACGGCGATAGCGGACAGCGGACTGACGAGCACCGCCGAGCCGCGTCGGTTCGCCGACCCGCGACGCCACGTGCCCGTGCTGTCACGCCACGTCCCAGAGCGGGCCCCAGACATCGCCGCGGCCGCCGAGGTGGCGGCCACGATCGACGGTCCCGTCGTGCCCGTCCACGGCGATCTGCACGACGGGCAACTGCTCATCGCCGGCGGCAGGATCGTGGGGCTCCTCGATGTCGATGGCGCGGGCGACGGCCTCATCGCCAACGACGCCGCGAACCTCATCACCCACCTCGAAGCGCTCGGCGACGACGTCTCTCACGCCGCCGCGTACGCACGCGACCTGGCCGACGAGGTGACACCGCTGGTCGGGGCCGACACGCTCCGGCGCGCCCGAATCGGTGCATGGCTCGCCTTGGCGACGGGCCCGTCCCGCGCCCAGGTGCCCGACGCAGCACGCATCACGCGCCGACGGGTCGACCGCGCGCTCGACCTCGCCTGAACGGAAGGTCGCGCCTCGGTTCAGTCGCTGGTGTCCGCCGAATCGGGGGAGTCGACCGTGTCGGGCGAATCGGCGGAGTCCGGCGAGTCTGGGGTATCGGGCGAGTCGGGGCTCGGGACGCTCTCGGGCGAAACCGGTGACGGGGCAGATACCGGCGAGAGCGGACTCGGGGCGGTCTCGTCGACGATCGTCGGTGCCACGAGCACGCTCACGCCCCGAACCTCCTCGTCGTCCTCAACGCTGGGTTCCGTGTCGCTTGCCGGCGATGACGGGCTGTCGCTTGCCGGCGCAACGGGGATCGGCTGACGAATCGCCGACTCGGTGACCCATGACTCGAGGTCGCGGTCGAATGCCGACAGTTCGATGCGCTCGACGTCGGGGTCGGGCCGCGCCACGACGGCGCCGAGTCCGAATGCCCCCGCAGCGACCGCGGTCGTCGCCGTGGCCGCTGTCACGACCTTCCACGGGGAGGCGGAGAGCTTCGGGCGGGGAAACGGTGCCATCGGTGACCTCCTGAGCGGGTCCATCACCGGCATCTCCGGTGCGCGGGATTCCGGTTCATCGATGCGCAGTCTGCTCGCCGGTGCTGAGAGACCGCTGTGTGCAACCTGAGAATTCTCCCAGGTTCGCGCACGGTTCGCGGCCCGATCTGCAGCCGGCCGCTAGCCGCCGGTCACGCCCGCCGCGCCGTAGACGAGCGCCACTCCGCCGAGCGCAATTCCGGCGACAAGCACGTAGGCGATGACCCCGAGCAGAAGCGCGCGTCCACCGACGTTGCGCAGCCGAGCGAGTCGAACACCCGCACCAAGTCCGACGAGCGCGATGGTGAACATCCAGCCTTCGAGCGAGCGCAAGACCGCGAGGATCTCGTCGCTGAGCACCCCGCTCGTCCGCGCGGCGACCGCCAGCAGGAATCCGACGATAAATCCGGGAACGAGCGCGGGGCGTGCGGACGCGTCGGCATCGGGAGCCGAGCGGCGCCACCACATGCCGACACCCAGCAGGATCGGGGCGAGCATCAGAACACGCACGAGCTTGACGACCACCGCGACGGCAACCGCGTCGGTGCCGAGCGCGGCTGCGGTCACGACGACTTGGCCGACGTCGTGCACACTCGCACCCACCCACTGGCCGAAGGCGTCGTCGGCCATGCCGAGCGCAAGGGCGACCGCGGGCAGCAGCGCGATCGAGATGGTGCCGAAGATCGTGACGAGCGACACGGCGAACGCCGATGAGTCGTCGTCGGCGTCGACGACCTCCCGCATGGCCGCAACTGCCGTTGCGCCACAGATTGCGAAACCCGTGCCCGTGAGCACCGCGAGATCGCGTGGCAGCCCAAGGCGGCGACCGAGCCATGTGGTGAACACCAGCGTTGCGCCCACGAGCGCGACGACGATGCCGACCGCCTGCGCGCCAACCGTCAGCACGTCGCCGATCGCGAGCCGGAAGCCGAGCAACACGATGCCGACGCGCAGCAACGTCCGTGCGGCGAAGCTCAAGCCCGCATCAGCGCGTTCCGGGATGGCGCCCGCATTCCGGGCGACGATGCCGACAACCATGGCAACGACGATCGGCGACAAGGCCGCCGAAACGGAAGCGGCCGCCTGCGCGGCGACCATGCCGACCGCGGCGATCGCCAGCCCCGGCAGCAGTTCGCGCAGTCGATCGGTTCGCACCGTCATCGGACCCTCATCGTCATCGCTGGCGCCACGCACGCATCGGGTGGCTTGGAGCGGCGCGAAGTCTAGAGCGGTGATCGGTGGTGCCGATTCACCGCAGGGATCGCGGCCTACTGCGTCACGTCGTCGGTGAGCGTCGGCTGGCCGAAGAACGGGATCCGCTCGAAGTCGAGGTCGTAGCGGCCCATCGCGTCGGCGAGGACGGCATGGTCGACGGAATCCATCTTGACCAGTTCGGCCAGGACACAGTAGGCGATCGACTCGGCATCGACCCGGTGGAACCGACGGAGCGCCTCCCGCGTATCCGACCGGCCGAACCCGTCGGTGCCGAGTACTGCGAACGGCCCGGGAACCCAGTCGGCGATCTGGAACGGCGTGGCACGCATCCAGTCACTGACCGCGACGTGCGGGCCTTCGTTGTCCTTCAGGATCCGGGTGACGTCGGGAACGCGCTCCTCGGCGTCGGGATTCGTGCGGTTCCACGACTCGGCCGCGAACCCGTTGCGCAGCAGTCGGTTCCAGCCGGGCGCGGACCACACGTCGGCCGCGACGTCCCAGTCGTCAGCGAGGAGGTGCTGTGCACGCAACGCCTCGTGGATGAGCGTTCCCGACGCGAGGATGTGGGCCGGGAGACTGCCCGCGCCCGCCGGCCGGAAACGGTAGAGCCCGTCGATGATCTGCTGATCCTCGACATGGTCTGGCATCGCGGGCTGGATGACCGGCTCGTTGTAGACGGTGAGGTAGTAGATGACGTCCTCACCACCGTCGACCCGCGTGTCCGAGAACATCCGAGCGAGACCATGTTCGACGAGTACGGCGATCTCATAGGCGAATGACGGGTCGTAGGCCTCGATCGCTGGGTTCGACTGGGCTATCAGCATGGAGTGACGGTCCTGATGTTGCAGGCCTTCCCCGTTCAACGTCGTTCCGCCGGCGGTTGCACCAATCAGGAATCCGCGGCTGCGCTGGTCGGCGGCCGACCAGATCAGATCAGCGGTGCGCTGGAAGCCGAACATCGAATAGAAGATGTACAGCGGCACCATCGGCTCACCGTGCGTTGCGTAGCTCGTTGCCGCCGCATGGAACGTTGCCATCGAGCCCGCCTCGGTGATCCCCTCGTGGATGATCTGCCCGTCGGTGGCGGTCTTGTAGGACAGCAGCAGGTCCTGATCGACCGATTCGTACTGCTGGCCGAGGTGGTCGTAGATCTTGGCGGTGGGGAACCACGAGTCCATGCCGAACGTGCGTGCCTCGTCGGGCACGATCGGCACGATGCGCGGCCCCAGATCCTCGGTCTTGAGCAAGTCCTTGAACAATCGGACCAGGGCCATCGTGGTCGCGACCGGTTGCTTGCCCGATCCTTGCTTCAGTTCGGCGTACACGTCACCGGCAGGCAGTGCGGGCGGCGTGAATTGCACGCGCCGCTCGGGCACGTACCCGCCGAGTGCCTCACGGCGTTCGACGAGGTACTGGTATTCGTCCGAATCCGGACCGGGGCGAACGTACGGCGGCATGTCGCCTTCGAGCTGCTCGTCGGTGATGTCGAGCCCGAGATTGTCGCGGAACGTCTTGAGCGCCTCCGACGACAGTTTCTTCATCTGGTGGACGGCATTGCGGGCCTCGAAGTCCGGACCGAGCGTCCAGCCCTTCACCGTCTGCGCCAGGATGACCGTCGGGGCCCCGGTCGTCTTGGTCGCCGCGTCGTAGGCGGCGAAGACCTTGCGATAGTCATGACCGCCGCGGGACAGGCGAGCGAGGTCGTCGTCGGACAGGTCTGCGACGAGCTCCTTCAAGGAGTCGTTCGCCCCGAAGAAGTGGTCGCGCACGTAGGCACCGCCCTTGGCGATGTAGGTCTGCATCTGACCGTCGGGCACCTCGTTCATGCGTGCCAGCAGCGCACCGTCGACGTCACGGGCGAGCAGCTCGTCCCATTCGCGACCCCAGATGACCTTGATGACGTTCCACCCGGCACCCCGGAAGATCCCCTCGAGTTCCTGGATGACCTTGCCGTTGCCGCGAACCGGCCCGTCGAGTTGCTGCAGGTTGCAGTTGACGACGAAGACGAGATTGTCGAGCCCTTCACGCGTCGCGACCGGCAGCGCCCCGATGAACTCCGGTTCCGAGGTCTCGCCATCACCGCCGAAGAACCACACGCGCTGGTCGGACGTGTCGGCAATGCCTCGATGGTGGAGATACCGGTTGAACCGTGCCTGGTAGACCGCGTTGATCGCGCCCAACCCCATCGAGACCGTCGGGAACTCCCAGAAGTTCGGCATCAACCGCGGGTGGGGATACGACGACAGGCCGTGCGCCGACGTCTCGGCGCGAAAGTGATCGAGCTGCTCCTCGGACAGGCGACCCTCGACGAACGCCCGGGCGTAGATACCCGGCGACGCGTGCCCCTGGAAATACACCTGATCGCCGCCGCCGGGGTGATCCTTGCCGCGGAAGAAGTGGTTGAAGCCGACCTCGAACAGGGATGCCGCCGATGCGTACGAACCGATGTGGCCGCCGGTCTCGCGCTGAACGTTGGTGCGGTGCACCATCACTGCCGCGTTCCATCGGATGCGGTGCCGAATGCGCCGTTCGATCTCCTCGTCGCCCGGGAACGCCGGTTCCTGCTCGGTGGGGATCGTGTTGATGTAGTCGGTCGTCGTCAGCGCCGGCAGCCCGATGTTCTGCTGTCGTGCACGTTCGAGCAGCCGCAGCAGCAGGTAGCGGCCGCGCTTCTGGCCGCGCGCACCGACGACGGCATCGAAGGAGTCGATCCATTCGCTCGTCTCGACCTGGTCGATGTCGGGCGTCGGCGTTGCGACACCGTCGGTGATGACGGCAGGATCGGACGAAGTACGGTCAGGCGTCGTGGTCACGGAGGTCCTCCGGAAGATACGACCGTCTCAAAGGACGGGACCGGTGTCCCGTCGGGGCGCCGGATCGCGGCACCGGAGGGCTACGGTAACCGCTCAGGGTCAGTTGATGTGCTGGAGTGCCCAGCGGCGACCCCATTTCTCACGCAGATCCTCGACACGGGCACCGACGTCGTCGCCGCTCGCCAGCGCCTGGACAATCTCCCACACGTCGGCGCAGTCCGTTTCGGCGTCGTCGGGTGCCGCCGCAGGTGCCAGCGCTCCGTCGTCGAGTTCCACAAGGGCATCGCCGGGGAACCCGTCGAGCCACGTCACGACCGCCGCGAGTCCCTCGGCGAATCCGTCGACGGCCGCGTCGGCGTCTTCGACCGCATCAACGGCTGTGTCGAGCCGCTGCCGCGCCTGATCGACACGCGTGAGGAAGACGACCCGGCGGCCGTGTCCTTCGGGATGCCGGCGCTCCCGTCGCTCTTCTGGCGCGAACGGCAGGAGCCACGGGAGCGGCACGGCCCACGGCTCCTCGAGCACATACGGCCGGCGACGGCCCATCGACAGCGGCTCGAGCACGACGTCGATCGTGCGTGCGGCCACACTGGTCTCGGCGACGATGTCGGGAACGGCCCGCCGGAACGCATCGAAGGCATGTGCGGCCCGTTCGTGCAGTGCCAGCGGGCACACCAGCACCCGGCGCCCTTGTCGACGCACCAGCGCATGCGGCTCGTCTGCGGGGATCTTGTCGGCCAATACCCGGCGGACGTAGGCGTCTTCAAGCGCTTCACGCGCTTCACGGGTCAACCCGCCGTGCGCTTCGACATACCGCGACCACCGCTCGCGCTCGTCGGCGGCGAAGGCATCGAGCGGTACGAAGACCTGAAGTCTCGCCCGGGGAACACGCATCGCCACTGGACGGTACTCGGTCGTAGGCTCGTCGCACACGCCCGTGGCGGGAGGGTGCGATGGCGATGGATGATCTCACGGCCGGCACGCACGAGCAGGTGATCGTCACCCGACTGGCCGACACCGGCGTGACGTGCATCATTGCGATTCATTCGACCCGACTCGGTCCGGCGCTCGGTGGCACGCGGATCCGCGACTACCCCTCGTTCGACGACGCCCTCACCGATGTGCTGCGGCTGTCGGCCGCGATGACCCACAAGAACGCCTGCGCCGGCCTCGACTTCGGTGGCGGGAAAGCCGTGATCATCGGTGATCCGGCGAAGGTACGGACCGAACCGGTTCTGCGCGCGTACGGCCGCGCGATCGCCGGGCTCGCCGGCCGTTACATCACCGCATGCGACGTCGGGTCAACGCCGGCAGACATGGCAATGATCCGGCGCGAGACACGCTGGGCGACGGGCACGCACGTCGTCGAGGGAGGTTCGGGCGATTCGGGCGTGCTCACCGCCACCGGTGTCCATCTCGCGATCCGTACCGGCGTGACCCACGCCTTGGGTGCCGACTCGCTGCGCGGCATCCATGTCGCCGTCCAGGGGCTGGGCAAGGTCGGGGCGCGACTCGTCGGGCACCTGGTCGCCGACGGGGCCAAGGTGACGGTTGCCGATGTCGATGCTGACGCTCTCGCCCGCACCGTCGACGAATATGGGGTCGACACCGTCGAAACCGACGAGATTCTCGCCGTCAACGCCGACGTCGTGTCACCCAACGCGCTCGGTGCCGTGCTCAACGAGGCGACGATTCCGACGCTGCAGGCCCGGCTGGTGTGTGGCGGGGCCAACAATCAACTCGCCACGGCCGAGGATGCCGTTCGCCTGCGCGATCACGGCATCGTGTACGCGCCGGACTTCGTGGTCAATGCGGGTGGCGTGATCAACCTCGCCCAGGAGCTGCACCCGGAGGGCTATTCCGTCGAGCGCGCTCGTGCACGGCTCGAATCGATTCCCGCCACGCTGCAGCGCGTACTCGGCGACGCAGATGCGGCGGCCATCACCACAGAAGAGGCCGCAGCTCGGCTCGTCGACGATCGACTCGCGTCGATCGAGGCATCGCATCGATTTTGGCTGCGACCGACGCCCGAGTGATGCTGAACCGCGTGCGCAGTCAGCTCACACCGTCGACATAGGCGACACCGCCACCGCTGCGAACACGGCCCAGGCGCCAGGCATCCACACCGCGGCCGCGGAGCACATCGATCGCCGCATCCGCATCGGCGTCGGCCACCACGGCGACCATGCCCGCCCCGCAGTTGAACGTGCGCCACATCTCTGCAGTGGCGACGGGGCCGTTGTCCGCCAACCACCGGAAGATCTCCGGCCAGCGCCAACTCGACGCATCGACGTCGACGCCGCACGCCTCGGGCAGAATGCGTGGCAAGTTCTCGGTCAGCCCGCCGCCCGTGACGTGACAGAAAGCGTGCACGTCGACCTCGGCCGCCAAGGCGAGACAATCGGGCGCATGGATCCGCGTGGGCTCGAGCAGTTCCTCGCCCAGCGGCCGCGACAACCCATGCGTCTCGGCGAGCGATCGATCGCCGATCACGCGGCGCACGAGGCTGTAGCCGTTGCTGTGGAGGCCGGACGACGGCAGCGCGATCAACGCGTCACCCGTCGTCACCCGTGCGGCTCCCAACATCCGGTCGCGTTCGACGACGGCAACGCCGAAGCCCGCCAGGTCGAACGCGTCGGGGTCCAGCAGCCCGGGATGCTCGGCAGTCTCGCCCCCGACGAGCGCGCAGCCGGCGATGACGCAGCCGTCGGCGATCCCGGCGACGATCGCCGCGACGCGATCGGGATCGAGCGCCCCGACGACGATGTAGTCGTTGAAGAAGAGCGGTTGGGCCCCGCACACCACGAGGTCGTCGACGACCATGGCCACGAGATCCTGGCCGATCGTGTCGAAACGCTGCAGACGCCGGGCGATCTCGACCTTCGTTCCCACACCGTCGGTGCCGGACACCAGCACCGGAGCGCGGAACTCCGCCAAGTCCGGCGCGAACAGGCCGCCGAACCCGCCGATGCCCTCGACGACCTCGGGACGGCTCGTCCGGGCCGCGTGCGCGGCGATCGCCGCCACCGCACGGTCGGCGGCTTCGATGTCGACGCCCGCGTCGGCGTAGCGGATCGGTTCGTCGTTCATCGCGCCTCCTCGCCACCGACGGCAGGTTCGCGGTGCCGCGGCAACCGCCAGTGTCGCCGCCACGCGCGTTCGGCGTCGGCGAAGACGTCCAGTGGCTCGATCACCGCCTGGACCGATTCGAGCAGCTCCTCGAGCTCACCGGTCGTCGCCGCCACCTCGTCGAGTTCGATCGTGGCGGACTCGGCCTCGTCGAGCCGCTGCTGACAGGCGCGCCATTCATCGTGCAGCTCGTCGATCCGCCAGCGCGGCATCCACGCGCGGGCGTCGGCGACCGCCCGGCGGACCGCATCCGTCCCCACACCGATCGGCGCCGGCTCGACCCGGCCCGTCGGGAGCGTCGACAGCAGCACCCTCCGACCGGCTTCGATGACCTCGGCACAGTCGAGAAACGCCCACCACGCATCGGCGCGATCGGGCGGCAACGGTGGCTTCGATCGGAACATGCGGCGGATCGTCGCGTGCGAACGCGGCCAGAGCAAACCGGACACCTCCTGGCGACACACACCATCGTCGTTCACGACCGCGGCATCGGCACCGTAGGCTGCGGGGCGATGTCCACGACACCACTCCCCCCACTCGAATCGCATCCGTTCCTGGACGCGCTGGGTTCGCGTGTCATCATCTTCGATGGCGCGATGGGCACGGCGCTGCAACAGGCCGATCTCACACCGGACGACTTCGGCGGCGAGGAACTCGACGGCTGCAACGAAGTGCTGGTCGCGACACGACCCGACGTCGTCGAGGATGTCCACCGGACGATGTTCGACGTGGGCGTCGATGCGGTGCAGACGAACACATTCGGCGGTGCGCCGTGGGTGCTGGCCGAATACGGACTCGCTGACCGGACCGAGGAACTCAACCGCACCGCCGCCGAGATCGCGCGCCGCGCCGCGGACGCCTTCAGCACGGCCGCGCAACCGCGGTGGGTCGTCGGCTCGATCGGGCCCGGCACACGATCACCCACGCTGTCACTCGGCAAGGACCCGGCGACCGCACGTGACTTCATCGACATCGCGACGATGGAGGACGGCTACCGGCGGCAGGCGCGCGGCCTACTTGACGGCGGCTGCGACGTCCTGCTCATCGAAACGTCGTTCGACCTGCTGCAGATCAAGGCAGCGGTCGCCGGATGCAACGACATCTTCGTCGAACGCGGCACGCGCGTCCCGCTGATGGTGCAGTTCACCGTCGAGAAGGACATCAACACGATGCTTCTCGGCACCGAGCCGCTGGCGGCCATTGCTGCGCTCGATCCGCTGCCGATCGACGTGCTCGGCATGAACTGCGCCACCGGTCCCGACGACATGCGTGAACACGTCCGCACGCTCGCCCGTCACTCGCGCCTACCGATCAGTGTCATTCCCAACGCCGGGATCCCCTACCTGCGGGACGGTGCGACCTGCTACCCATTGACGCCCGACGAGCTTGCGGCGGCACACGCCGAGTTCGTCACCGAATTCGGTGTCGCCATCGTCGGCGGCTGCTGCGGTACGACCCCTGAACATCTCGCACGCGTCGTCGACGCCGTCGCTGGGCAGCGGCCGCGTCCCCGCCGCCTCGATCTTCCGTCAGCACGCCGACGCGGCGCGGCCGGAAGCCTGGTCGAGGCGGCCGACGAGGATGCGCTCGTCGTCGAGTGGCGACCGAGCCTGGCGTCGCTGTACTCGGCCGTGACGATCGAGCAGGACACGGCGTTCCTCGCAATCGGCGAACGCGCGAACGCGAACGGGTCCCGCGCGTTCCGCACGATCCTGCTCGACGAGGACTGGGATGCGGCCGTCCAGCTCGCTCGATCGCAGACACGCGAAGGCGCGCACGTGCTCGACGTGTGCGTCGACTACGTCGGCCGCAATGGCGTTCCCGACGTGTGCGCGATCGTCGACCGGTTTGCGACCCAGTCGACCCTGCCGCTGGTCATCGACTCGACCGAGCCCGAGATCATCGAGGCGGCACTGGTGCGCATCGGTGGTCGTGCCGTCATCAACTCGATCAACCTCGAGGACGGCCGTGTCAAGGCTGACCGTCTGTTGCCGCTGGCACGCCGCTACGGCGCTGCCGTCATCGCGCTCGCGATCGACGAAGAAGGCCAGGCACGCACCGCCGAGTGGAAGGTGCGCGTCTGCGAACGGATCGCGACGCTTGCCGTCGACGAATTCGGCCTCGAATCCCACGATCTCATCTTCGACTGTCTCACGTTCCCGCTCGGGTCCGGGCAGGAGGATCTCCGCGGCGACGCCGCGGAAACCCTCGAGGCCATCCGCCAGGTTCGCGAACTCATTCCCGGGTGCACCACCACGCTCGGCGTGTCGAACATCTCCTTCGGGCTGGCGCCCCCCGCACGCCAGGTCCTCAATTCGGTCTTCCTCAAGGAGGCGATCGACCACGGGTTGACGTCGGCGATCGTGCATCCCGGTCGGATCCTGCCACTGCATCGCATCCCGGAGGAACAGGTCACGGTCGCGCTCGATCTGATCTACGACCGGCGCGGCACGAAGGGCCTCGACGGCACCGCCAGCGCCGACTATGACCCGCTGCATCGGTTCATGGCGCTGTTCGAAGGGGAGACGACAACGACCTCCGACGGACCGTCGCTCGCCGATCTTCCGCTCGAGGAGCGGCTCGAACGGCGAATCGTCGACGGTGACCGCGACGGCATGACTGACGACCTCGATGAGGCCCTGGCGAAGCATCCGCCGCTGGACATCATCAACAACTTCCTGCTCGCCGGCATGGCGACGGTGGGCGAACTGTTCGGCTCCGGTCAGATGCAGTTGCCGTTCGTGCTGCAGTCCGCCGAGGCGATGAAGGCCGCCGTCGGGTATCTCGAACCGCACATCGCCGCGTCGGGTGGCGGCAACGCGTCCGCTAAGGGACGCATCGTGCTCGCGACGGTCAAAGGTGACGTGCACGACATCGGCAAGAACCTCGTCGACATCATCCTGCGCAACAACGGCTACGACGTCCTCAACCTGGGGATCAAGCAGCCGATCGACGCGATCCTGCAGACCGCGGACGAGGCGTCGTGCGACGCGATCGGCATGTCCGGACTTCTCGTCAAGTCGACCGTGATCATGCGCGAGAATCTCGAGGAGATGAACGCGCGCGGCTTCCACCATCTTCCGGTCCTCCTCGGCGGCGCCGCGCTCACCCGCAGCTACGTCGAAGACGACCTGCGTGCGCTCTACGACGGCGACGTCTTCTACTGCAAGGACGCGTTCGAGGGGCTGCGCGTGCTCGATGCCGTGCTCGGCGACGACCGAAACGACGAACTCGACGATCTGCGGGCGCACAAACCGCGGCGCGTGCACGAGCGCAGCCGGCAGGACGAGTCCGCACCCGAGGTTGATGCCCGGGGGCGCCCGCGGTCTGCGGTGGCGACCGACGTCGACGTGCCGTCGGCACCGTTCTTCGGACAGCGTGTCGTGCGGGGAATCCCGATCGACGACATCGCTCCGCTCGTCAACGAAGTGGCGTTGTTCCGGAATCAGTGGGGATTCGCGCCAGTTCCCGGTCAACCACCGCAGGCGTACGAGGAACTGCTCGCCACCGAAGCCCGCCCCGTATTCCGCGAGTGGGTCGCGCGTGCGAAGGCCGAGAAGCTGCTCGTTCCCGAGGTCGCCTACGGGTTCTATCCCGCTAACGGCGACGGCGACGACCTCGTCGTGTGGGATCCCGACGCGCCGCTCGACCGCGAACTCGTGCGTTTCTCGTTCCCCCGACAGGATCGTGGCCGATTCCTGTGCATCAGCGACTTCTTCCGTCCGCTCGACTCGGGCGAGCCGGATGTGCTCGGCCTCCAAGTGGTCACCGTCGGCACGCGCATCAGCGAAGTCGCGCAGAAATTGTTCGCCGACGACCGCTACCAGGACTACCTGTTCGCGCACGGCTTCGGCGTCGAGATGGCCGAAGCGCTCGCCGAGTACTGGCACCGTCGCATCCGCGAAGAACTCGGGATCGCCGGCGACGACGGCCCCACCGTCGCCGACTGGTTCCGCCAGGGCTATCGCGGTTCGCGCTACTCGTTCGGGTATGCGGCGTGTCCGCGTCTCGAGGACCAAGAGAAACTGTTCCAACTCATCGACGCGAGCCAGATCGGGGTCGCGCTGACCGAAGAGTTCATGCTCGAACCCGAACAGTCCACGTCGGCGATCGTCGTCCACCATCCGGAAGCGAAGTACTTCAACGCACGGTGACCGGTTGCCTTCGCCACCGCCGACCCGCGAGGATGGCCGTCGCCGGCACGACGAGGTCGCGATGGAGCCGCACGCGCAGGTGCTCCGTGACGGAACAACCGTCACGTTCCGCGCCGTCCGTGCTGACGACGACAAACGCCTGCTCGCAATGTGGGGCCGCACGTCTCCCGAGACGCGGAGGCGGCGCTTTCTCGGCCACTTCACCCTCGACCGGGACAACGTCGCATCGTTCGTGGATCTCGATCCGTCCCGGGAGTTCGCCGTCGTCGCATGCCGCGGTCGTGGCGACGACGAGCGAATCGTGGGCGTCGCCAGCTACGCCCGCGACGACGTCGACGCCCAGCACGCCGAGTTCGCCGCGCTCGTCGAGGACGCTGAGCAGGGCCGAGGCATCGGCACGGCACTGGTGCGAACCGTCGCGAAGCAGGCGGCCGACGACGGCATCGACACGCTCGCCGGAGACGTCCTCGTCGACAACGTTCGCATGCTCAACCTGATCCGCGAACTCGGACTCGACTACCGCGCGCAGGCCGACGGCGGCGTCGTACGCAACGACATGCGCCTCGATCTCGGTGCGGCGTTCCTCAACGCGGTCGACGCCGACGATCGTGACGCCGCGCGGTCGGCATTGCGCCGCTTCTTCGCGCCACAACGGATCGCCGTCGTGGGCGCATCGCGCGACCCGCGCGCGATCGGCGGGCTCGTGTTCGCCAACCTGGTCCAGGGCCACTTTCGCGGCGTCGTCTATCCGGTCAATCCGAATGCCGACGTGATCCAGTCGATCGCGGCCTATCCGAATCTTGCCGCCTGCCCGTCTGCCCCCGACCTCGTCGTCGTGTGCGTACCCGCCCCGATCGTCGCCGACGTCATCGATGAGGCCGGCGCACTCGGTGTCGCCGCGGTCTGCGTCATCAGCGCCGGCTTTGCCGAGACCGGGCCCGATGGCCAGCGGCGGCAGGCCGACCTGCTCGAACGCGCCCGAGCGCATGGGATGCGTCTCGTCGGCCCCAACGGCATGGGCCTCATGAACGGCGCCGAAAAGGTGCGCATGAACGCGACCTTCTCGACGACGTTCCCCGCACCGGGTCGGGTGTCGATGTCCTCACAGTCGGGTGCGCTGGGCCTGGCCGTGCTCGACCACGTCGACCGGCTCGGGCTGGGCATCGCGACATTCGTGTCGGTCGGGAACAAAGCCGACGTGTCCGGCAACGATCTGCTGCAATATTGGGAACATGACGACGACACCGACGTCGTCCTCATGTATCTCGAGTCGTTCGGCAACCCACGCAAGTTCTCGCGTATCGCACGTCGCGTCGGCCGCACAAAGCCGATTATCGCGGTCAAGTCCGGCCGGACCCGCGCCGGCGAGCGTGCCGCGTCGTCACACACCGCCGCCCTTGCGGCTGGCGACGCCGCGGTCGACGCGCTGTTCCGCCAGACCGGGGTGATCCGCACCGACACACTCGAGGAGATGTTCGACGTCGCAACACTGCTGTCGACGCAGGCACTGCCGACGGGACGAAACGTCGCCATTCTCACCAATGCCGGTGGTCCGGCGATCCTCGCCGCCGACGCGCTCGACGCCCACGGACTCGACGTTCCCCACCTGACCGACCGCACGATCGCCGAACTCCGCACGTTCCTTCCGCCCGAGGCGGAGGTAAGCAATCCAGTCGACATGATCGCGTCCGCATCCGGTCCCCACTACGCGCGGGCCATCGACGTTCTCGCTGGTGCCGATGAAGTCGATGCCATCGTCGTCATTTTCATCCCGACCGGCGCGGTCGCAGCCGACGACATCACGGCCGCGATCGCTGCAGCTGCCACGCAACTTGGCGACTCGGTGCCGCTGATCGCCGTCATGATGTCGTCCGGCGGGATCGACGAGCCATTGCGCGCCGCCGGCGTTCCGACGTTCACCTTTCCAGAGTCGGCCGCGCGTGCACTGGGTCGCGTGTGGCAGTACTCCCGGTGGCGGCGCGAGCCGATGGGCCGACCGGTCACACCCGACGGACTCGATCGTGACGCCGCTCGCGCGCTCGTCGACGACGCGCTGGCCGTTGTCGGCGACGACGGGTGGCTCGACTACGACACGGCGGCGGCGATCCTCGACGCCTACGGCATCACCCGAGCCCGCAGCGAGGTCGCCGTTGAACCTGACGAAGGTCGGCAGGCTGCCGAACGACTGACCGGACCGTTCGCCGTCAAGCTCGCCGCGCCGATCCACAAGGCCGACATCGGCGGCGTCGAACTCGACATCGCAACGGCCGACGGTGTTGCCGCCGCGATCACACGCATGCGCCAGCGACTGAACGCGCAGGGCCTCGGCCACCACGCAACAGCCTTTGTCGTCCAGGAAATGGTCGACGACGGCGTCGAGATGATGGTCGGCGTCACCCACGAACCCTCGTTCGGACCCGTCGTCGTCGTCGGCATGGGCGGCACACTCGTCGAGCTGACCCAGGACGTCAGTGTGCGCGTCACCCCGTTGACCGATCGCGACGTCGACGAGATGCTCAATGGCCTTCGGATGGCACCGTTGCTCTCCGGCTACCGTGGCCGGCCGGCCGTCGATGTTGCGGGCGTCCGCGACCTGTTGCACCGGGTCAACGCACTCGTCGAGGACATCGACGAGATCCGCGACCTCGACTGCAACCCCGTGTTCGTCCAGCCCGGATCCGCCGGCGTTCGTGTCGTCGACGTGCGGATGCGGCTCGCCCGGAGCTCGCAATGACCCGCATCGACGCCCTGCTCGCCGCCGGACGGACGACATCGTTCGAGTTCTTCCCGCCACGCACGTCTGAGGCGGCCGAACGCCTGCACACGACACTCCGCGAACTTGAGCCACTCGCGCCGTCGTTCGTCTCGGTCACCTACGGCGCCGGCGGATCGACCCGCGAGACGACGCGCGCGGTCATTGAAGAACTGCTGCAGACGACCAGCCTCACACCCATGGCACACCTCACGCTCGTGTCGCACACGCGCGAGGAACTCACCTCCATCCTCACGCACTACCGCGATGTCGGTGTGGAGAACCTGATGCTGCTCCGCGGCGATCCACCGGCGTCGGCGGACGAAGTGTTCTGGGAGCTCGACCACGCGGTCGAACTCGTCGAACTGGCCCGTGATGTCGGCGGCGATCAATTCTCGATCGGCGTCGCCGCCCATCCCGAAGGCCATCCGCAGTCGCCGGACCTGGAGACCGACCGAGATCATCTGGCGGCAAAACTCGAGGCGGCGGATTTCGCGGTGACCCAGTTCTTCTTCGACGTCGCCGACTATCGGCGGATGGTCGACGACCTCGCGACACGTGGGTGTGACCGTCCGGTGATCCCGGGCATCATGCCGGTCACGAACGTGTCGCAGATCACCCGCTTCGCAGAACTGTCGGGTGCCGCGTTCCCCCCGGAGCTGGCCGACCGCCTCGCCGCGGCCGAGAATCCGGCCGAGGTCCGCCGCATCGGCGTCGAGGTGGCCACAGAACTGTGCCAGGCGCTGCTCGACGATGGCGCGCCCGGCCTGCACTTCTACACGCTTAACCACTCGACCGCGACACGAGAGATCCACGCGCGCTTGTTCCCCTCGGCCGTCACCACTGACTAGCCGGCAGGAAGATCGCGGCGCGCCCAGGCGACCGTTCGAGCGAGCCCCTCGTCGAGCTCGACGACAGGCCGCCACTCGAGGACCTCGCGCGCAACCGTCAGGTCTGGTCGTCGGCGGTCGGGATCGTCCGACGGCCGATCGAGGAACACGCGGGAATGCTGCCCGCCGACCGCGCGGACGATCGCGTCAGCAATCTCGATCACCCGGACCTCGCGGTCCGATCCGAGGTTGCACGGCCACGTCCGGTCGGCGGCCAGCAGTCGCAGCAGCCCATCGACGAGATCGTCGACGTAGCACAGCGAACGCGTCTGCGTCCCGTCGCCGTGAATCGTCAACGGCTGCCCGCGAAGCGCCTGGCCCACCAGCGTCGGCACGAGACGCCCATCGTCATGGCGCATGCCCGGCCCGTAGGTGTTGAAGATACGCGCGACCCGCACGTCGACGCCGTGATCGCGGTGATACGCGTACGTCATCGCCTCGGCGAAGCGCTTCGCCTCGTCGTAGACCCCCCGAGGACCCGTCGCATCGACATTGCCGAAGTACGACTCGGGTTGCGGATGGATCTGCGGGTTGCCGTAGACCTCGGATGTCGACGCGAGCAGGAACCGTGCCCCGGTCGCACGGGCGACACCCAGCGCATTGAGCGTGCCGATCGACCCGACCTTGAGCGTGTGAAT
The DNA here is from genome assembly GCA_040904785.1 of Nitriliruptoraceae bacterium. Classification (GTDB taxonomy): domain Bacteria; phylum Actinomycetota; class Nitriliruptoria; order Nitriliruptorales; family Nitriliruptoraceae; genus JBBDSV01. The sequence continues at coordinate 15,534 of JBBDSV010000012.1, read as the reverse complement.
CGGATGACGCAGATAGTCGACCGGCGATGCCGGCGACGCCAGATGCAGGACGAGGGCGATGTCGTCGCCGACGTCGAGATGGTGCACGACATCGGCCTCGACGAGCGTGAACCCGGGATCGTCGAGCAGCGCGGCGACATTGTCGCGCCGCCCCGTGATGAACGAATCGATCGCGTGCACACGGACGCCGGCCGCGAGCAGTTCACGACAGAGATGTGACCCGAGAAATCCTGCCGCACCCGTGACCACGGCACGGGCGCCCGCATACTGCGCGGCGACGCGGGTGCGCCCAGCAGTCGCGCGCGCCGTCACACGCGATCCACGGCTGCTGGGCGTGGGATCACTGGCGATCTGCGACGGCGCGCTGGACGAATGGCAGGATCACGGTCGCCAAGGCGATCTTGGCCGCGTCTCCGACGAGGAATGGCACCACGCCGAGCGTGATCGCCTCGAGGACACCGACCCCCATGACCAGGGCGACGACCGGTACCCCGAGGAGATAGATCGCAAGGTTGCCGACGATCATCGACACAGCAGCTCGCGGTGCGGTATCCACCCATCCACGCCGAGCAAGCGTGCCGACCACCGCACTAGCGAGGACGAATCCGGCGATGTAGCCGAGCGAGACCCCACTGGCGTGTGCGAACAACGGCAGTCCGGTCAGGCCGAGCAGCGCGAACAGCAGCGCACCCGACGACGCGCGCGCCGAACCGAGTGCCGCCGCACCGAGCAGCACGACGAACGTCTGGCCAGTGACGAGGATCGGCGTGCCCGGCAGGGGAAACGCCACCTGTGCGCTGAGCGCGATCGCCGTCGCATGGAGCGCCACCAAGGCGACATCCCGGACGCGACTTCCGGGAATGACGTCGGCAAGCACGGCAGTGCGGGTCGTCGCACGCGAAATAGCACTCATCGGCGGCTCCTGGTCACGGGACCCGACACGCTACTCCAGTGATCGTCTCGGGTGAACCCGCGAATGTCGCTTCGCGCGACCATGCACCCAGACGGTCGCGGCGAAGCCGAGCGCGGTCCCGAGGGTGTTCATGACCACATCACCAACGTCTGAGGTTCGGTCCGTCATGCCCAGCTGTGCCAGCTCGACCATCACGCTCACCGCGGTGCCGATCCACACGAGTGGCCACCGCCGTGGCCACCATGCGCCGAGGACAGCGCCGAGTGGGGCGAACAGCACGATGTTTGCGATGCGCTCGAGGATCGTCACCTCGACGGTGTCGAGCATGCGGTCGGGGACCCACGGCAACCACGTCGGCGGATCGAACAGGGTGAAGGCCGCGATCCACGCGAGCGCGACCGCGAGACTCGCCCCCTGCGCAACAACAACGAACACACGTCGGCCGGCGGACTCGCCGCCGGCCGAACGCGTCTTCATCGTGTTCAGGCCACACCCGAACCTGCCGTGATCCGCGGGTCGAGGTCGGCAAACTTCGCGAGGTACTCGGCACGGTCCCGCTTGAGCTGTGCAACGAGCTGCTCGTATTCGTCCGTACGGCCCTGCCGCTCATACAGTTCGCGCGGCCGCAACAGCTCCTCGTCGTCGAATCCGGGAATCGACTGGGCGACCAGATACCCGAAGTCGGGATCCTCGACCCATTCGATGGTCGAGTTCACGATGCCGGCCTGCACCGCGGCACTGTGCGGGATGCGCACCTTCTTCGACCGATCGTCGTCTTCGGTGCCCCCGACCCGGCCCGTGTTGAACAAGTAGACCTCGAGCTCGGAGGTCTCGATGAGCTTGAGCAACCGGTTGCCCTGCGACGAGTCGTCCTCGAACCAGAACGGGTTCGTCCCCGGGACACGCAGGTTCTTCCCTGCCTCGGCGGCACCGCCCGCGGACGTTCCCTTGGTTTCGCCAAGCATGAAGTAGTACACGGCTTGCTCCGGCTTGAGCTTGGCGACCGCGGGAATGAGATTCTCATTGCGGTTCAAGATGAACAGGTACCTCGCCTTCGGAAGATTGCGCGGGTCACGATGACGGATCCCGGCGAGACCGAACGTGCACCGTCCATTCGCCGTGTAATTGGTGTCAAAGAAGTCGACCTTGCCGTCCTCACTGACCGAGACCGACTCGAGCCATGCTTCAGGCGACGTCGCGCCGGCATAGATCGTCGGCTCGTCGTCAGGGTCGAGTCCGAACGTCTTCGCGAAACATCCATTCTCGGTGGTGATGATGTCACCGCCGGGCATCAATGCGATGAAGTCGTCCTGCACGGGCAGCGAACCCATCACATTTCGGAACGTTGTCGTCGTCTTTCCGGTTCCCGAAAGTCCGATAATGAGCGCGAGATGTTCTTCACCGTCAGGCGTCTGGTCCGCAGGGAACGTCTTGGCGCCCGAATGCATGGCGAGGCCACCCTCGTCATACATCAGCTTGTTCCACATGCGCAGTCCGCCCATCTTCGACTCGCCGAAATAGTCCGAGCCGTAGACGCGCGTGACCCAGTTGTCGAGGTCGACGGTGATCAGGCAGTCGTTGGGCTTACCGTCGGCCGGAAGGTTCGGCGTGTAGATGACGGTGAACTCGGCCTTGAACCCGTCGTCCGGTGGGAAGTACAACTGCTCCTGCATCCCAGCGATGTTGGCGTTCCGCTTCTCGATATAGACCTGCGCCGCGGTGCGGAAACTGTCTTCGGGCCCGATGTAGCCCTCAACGCGGACCATGTCCTGCTCGGCGATGTACGCGTCCTGCTTCGCCGCCCACTCATCGGCCTCGGCCCGGGAGATCGTCGGCTTGCCCGTCGGTTCGTCCGACACGAAGAACGTCGATGCGCCGAGACGCGACTTGATGCGCGCCTTGTACACGAGGTTGCCGAATTCGGTCTCGGTGACGTTCGGCATGAGTTCCAGCGCCCACGCGCGCAGCTCTTGCTGCGTCGGATTCACGGCGACGGATGCAGCGGGGGGCAGTTCGAATGACACGGATGTGCTCCTTCGCGCCGGCTTCGTAGGCGGGGCGGACGGGCGCGGACGCCTGGACTCGTACCAAGCTGACGATAGCCACGTTGCCGCGTCGCGCCCAATCGATCTCTGGTCGCCGCGACCCGTTCAGGCGCACAACTCTGGCCGTTTGACAACAATGACCGCGCCCGCCCTGCAAGCACACACGGCATTCAACGATGTTCATCTGACCGAATGTGCCCCGACAGTCGCGCCGCAAATACTGAAAGAACGCGCTGAATGAATTGGCACGATTCCGATGAATGCTACGCTTACCTTTCCATGCATTTCGTGCATGGAAGCGGACCCACAATGATCGGAGTCCTCAGTGGCAAAACAGATGAGTGCGGAACACAAGGCCGCACTGGCACAGGGGCGTGCACAGGGCAAGGCCGTGCGCGAGTATCTCGCGGCACTCGAATCAGAACGCAAGCCCGGGCGCCGTATCGACGCGGGAGAGATCAATACCCGCTTGAAGAAGATCCAGGCCGAGATCGATGCCGAACCTGACCCCGCAAAGCGGGTGGAATTGATCCAGAAACGCCTCGATCTCGAACAGCGCCTCGTTGACTTACAGGAACAACCCGATCTCCATGCGCTCGAAGCCGCATTCGTCGATGCCGCGGCCGAATACTCCGAGCGGAAGGGCATCACCTACACGGCATGGCGTGAGGCCGGCGTTCCCGCGGTAACGCTCAAGGCCGCAGGGATTCCGCGGACACGTCGGACCACCTAGAGCCCCGATTTCACGCACATCATCCTGTGCGGCGCCCGGCGAGTTCGTACGGGCCGTCGGGGGCCGCAGCATTTCGTCGTCGGACGCACCCTCGCGCTTCGAGGACGGCAAGCGTCGCACGAGTCGACGCCGCGGCCGGTGCGGTCAGCCGCTCGTCCACATCCGGATAGATCACCGCGACAAGCTGCTCGACGGTTGCCGGCCAGTCAGCAAGCGCCTGCAGGATCTGCGCTTCGCGATAGGACCGGTGCGCCTCGTAGAACGCGATGACTGCATCAGGATCCTGCGTGAGCACCGGGCCATGACCGGGAAGCAGCGCGTCGGGACCGAGCCTTCGGACCCGGCGAAGACTCGTCACGTACGCCGCCATGTCGCCGTCAGGATGCGTGACGACCGTGGTACCACGCCCAAGAATGTGGTCCCCGGTCAGCAGGGCACCTGTCGGAAGTCGCAATGCGAGATGGTCACGAGTGTGCCCCGGCGTCGCCACGACCTGGCAGCCCGACGTCCCGGGCAGATCGAGCCGTGCCCCGTCGCCGACCCGCCTGCCGACGCTCGTCGTTACCGCCTCGTCAGCAGCCACGATCGGGCAACCGAACCGTTGCGACCACGCCACAGCGCCAGCGGCATGGTCGACGTGGTGATGCGTGACGAACACGGCGACGACGGTCGCATCCTGCGCCGCCAGTTCGTCGGCCACCGCGCCCCAGTGCGCCGGCTCATCCGGTCCGGGATCGACAATGATCGCCATGCCCGATCCGGCTGCGCTCACGACATAGGTGTTGGTGCCGTCGAGCGTCATCGGCGACGGATTGGGCGCCAAGAACCGCGTCGTCAGCTCATCGACGGTCTCGCGAGCAGCAAGTGCCCCCAACGGCGGCAGACCCCACGCGGACCGGGGATCGTCCGGCGCCCGATCGGCCGTCGCCATAGGTGACTCCCCGCTGCTGGCCACACGTCGAAGACGATCGTGCCACATCGCCACGCGAATCCGCTGACGTCGTCGCCTAGGGTGCGCGGCTGGACGGGTTCGCGCCGACGGGGACCCGGGGCATACGCGAGGATGCATGGTCGAGGTGATCGACAACGAGTTTGCGCGACTACCACAGCTCGACGCACTCCTGCGCGCGCCCGAGCTCGCTGGGGTCATCGACGCGCACGGGCGTCGCGTCGTCACCCGAATCGCTGCCGCATGCGTCGACGAGGCACGCGAACACATTCGCGCGGGCAACACCGCACCGGCGTTCGACGAACTCGTTCGCGACATCACGGATCGCACGCGCCAACACTTCGACGGCTCCGTCCGCCACGTCATCAACGCGACCGGGGTGGTTCTGCACACCAACCTCGGTCGTGCACCTCTGTCGGCAGACGCGCGTGACGCGGTTGCACGCGCCGCCGGCTACTCGACGATCGAGTACGACCTGACCCACGGCAGACGCGGCTCGCGAACCGCACACGTCGGACAGCTTGCCGCGGATGTGTCTGGGACCCAGGCGGCCACCGTGGTGAACAACGGCGCCGCAGCGCTCGTCCTCGTGCTGGCTGCACTGGCGGGCGGACGCGACACCATCGTCAGCCGCGGCGAACTCATCGAGATCGGCGGGTCGTATCGCCTGCCTGATGTCATGACGGCCGCAGGCACGCGGCTGGTCGAGGTCGGGACGACGAATCGCACGCACCTCGACGACTACGCCGCGGCGGTGACCGACGCGACGGCCGTGCTGCTCAAAGTGCACCGCTCGAACTATCAAGTCGTCGGCTTCACCGCCGACGTCGACCTCGCCGCGCTCGTCGAACTCGGTCGATCCCGTGGCGTCCCGGTCGTCTTCGACCTCGGTTCCGGCCTGCCGCAGCCGGTGTCGAGCGCGCCACTGAGCGCCGAGCCGACGGTCGCTGACGCCGTCGCGGCGGGCGCGGATCTGGTGATCTATTCCGGCGACAAGCTGCTCGGCGGTCCGCAGGCCGGCGTCATCGCGGGCGACGCCGAACTCGTCCGGCGCTGCACGACCTACCCGCTTGCGCGGGCCCTTCGTATCGACAAGCTCCAACGAGCTGCGCTCGAGGCGACGCTTCTGGCACACCTGCGCGACGACTCGCCTGTCGCGCTGCCCGTCTGGGCGATGCTGATGACCGCAGTGGATGCGCTCCATGATCGCGCACAACAGGTCGCCGAGACGATCGGCAGCGGTGCCCGCGCGGTCGCCTGCACATCTGTCGTCGGTGGAGGCGCATCGCCGGGTGGTGAACTCGACTCGTGGGGCGTCGCTCTTCCGACGGCGGAGGCCGACAGCCTTGCCACCCGGCTGCGGCGCGGAACACCCCCGGTCATCGCGACCGTACGGGAGGAAGCGGTCGTGCTCGATCTGCGCACCGTGCCGCCGGACTCCGATGAGACGCTCATCGCGTGCGTGACAACTGCGTGGACATGACCGATGGATCATCGTGTCGTCGTGACGGCCGGACATGTCGACCACGGCAAGTCGACGCTCGTGCGGGCACTGACGGGCATGGAGCCCGATCGCCTGGCTGAAGAGCGCCGGCGTGGACTGACGATCGAGCTGGGTTTCGCCTGGGGCGCGTTGGCACGGTCGGACGGCACATCCCGGACGGTCGCGTTCGTCGACGTACCGGGCCACGAACGATTCCTGGCCACCATGCTCGCCGGAGCAGGCGCGGCGCCCGCAGTGCTCCTCGTCGTCGCAGCGACCGACGGCTGGTCGGCGCAGACCGACGATCACGTTGCCGCCATCACCCATCTGGCGATCCCTGGCGTCGCGATCGCAGTCACCAAGTCCACCCTCGTCGATGACGAGTGGCGCCGCATGGTCATCGATGACATCCGCGCGCGCATTTCCGGCACCACGTTGGCCGACGCGCCGATCGTCACGGTCGACGCGCCGGCACAGCACGGCGTCGAAGCAGTCGCGTCGACCATCGCCGACCGTCTCGATGTGCTCGATGAGCCGGTCGACCACGGCCGCCCCCGTCTGATGATCGACCGGGTATTCACGATCGGTGGAGCGGGCACGGTCGTGACCGGCACGTCGGCTGACGGCACGTTCGTGACGGGCAGCCGCGTCCGTGTCCTGCCATCGGGCGCGTCAGGGCGCGTCCGCGGGCTCGAGTCGCTCGGCCGTCCCGTTGAGCGCGTCGGCCCGGGGCAGCGGGTCGCGGTCAACGTCGCCGGCATCGACCGCGCGGCGGCGGCGCGCGGTGCGGTGCTCGTTGACGAGACTCCATGGCCGGTGACGACCCGCATCGACGTCACGCTCGAGTCCACCATCGGCGACGACATCGAGCGGGGGGCGCTGCACATCCACGTCGGGGCGAATCACACGACGTGCCGCGTACGGCTCTTGACCGCGTCGACCGCACGGATCACGACGACAGCACCAGTCGTCGTAGCGACGGGGGATCGCTTCGTCATCCGCGACGTCGGCCGTCGAGCGCTCGTCGCAGGAGGTGTCGTCGTCGATCCCACGCCGGTGCCAGTGCGCGGCGCACGCGCTCGATCTGCACATGGCGCGGCACTCCAAGCGGTGCTGGCCACCGATCGCCGCGACTGGCCGACCGCGCTCGCGACACTCGCCGGCGGCTGGCGGCCACTGGGCGACGTGGTTGCAGCGACGGGCCATCGTCGCGATGAAGAGGCGTGCCTGGGCGACGCCGTCGTCACCGCGGACACCCGTTCCTCCTGGCTCGCCGTCATCGAAGGGCTCGGCAGCGGAACCCACCACCGCGAGAATGTCGCTTCACGACTTGTGGAGGCGGGAGTCCCCACGGCGCTCGTCGGGCCGCTGTTGGATCGTGCCATCGAGGCAGGCGTGCTCGCTCGTGTGACGGGAGGGTTCACGCTCGCACCGCACCAACAGGACACGCAAGACGAGCGCGACGCACGACTCGAGGCCTTCGTCGACGAACTCGATCACCAGGGTGTGGCACCCGAAGCCGCGGACACGCTCTGCCGGCGCCACGGCATCGACCATCGCGACGTCGCCGATCTCATCGAGCGACAACGCATCGTGCGCGTCGGCGACCAGTTGCTCAGTCGCGCTGCGGTTGACCGTGCCGCCGACATCCTGCGCACGCAGTGGCCCGGTGGCGCCACGTTCACGGCTGCGGCGGCCAAGGACGCATGGCAGACGACCCGAAAATTCGCGATTCCCCTCCTCGAGCACCTCGACCGGATCGGGGTGACCGCCTTCGACGGCACCGTTCGGCACATCACCGATGCCGGCGACAACCGCCGCTAGTCGCGCACGACGGCGACCGCCTCGACCTCGACCGGGGCTCCCAGCGGCAGCGCGGCAACGCCGACGGCTGAGCGCGCGTGGACGCCATGCTCGCCGAGCACGGCCGCCAGACGTTCGGATGCGCCGTTGGCGACCAGATGATGCTCGTCGAAGTCGACGGTTGACGCGACGAACACGGTGACTTTGCACACGCGGGTGCGCTCGAGACCGATCGCGGCATCGAGCACCGCGAGAACGTTCGTCGCCGCCACTGCGGCCGCCTGCTGACCATCGGCCGTTTCGAGTTCGTCTCCGAGGCGGCCGGCGAACACCAGCGCACCATCGACGACGGGAACCTGTCCGGCCGTGTAGACGACATCGCCGATCTTCGACCACGGCTGGTAGGACGCCGCGGGGCTCGGCGCAGCGGGAAGGACCAGGCCGAGTTCGTCGAGTCTCGCCTGGATCGTCGCGTCCGTCATACGGCGTCCAACGCACGCTTGAAGTAGGCAACGTTCTCGACGACGCAGACGAGTTCCCAACCGTCCGAACCCCACTGGTTCAAGATCTGCTGCAGCGCGTGGCTGATCAGGGGCGCGGTCGCATATTCCCAGCGGGTCACGTGGCACTCCTCGCGAGGTCGGTTGGTGCCACGATACGCGGCGACGGCCGCAGGTGTCAGACCGCGGTCGCAACCTGCTGGCCCGCGTCCATCAGTTCGCGACGCTCGACCTCGCCGAGGCCACCCCACACGCCGTACGCCTCGCCCGTCACGAGCGCGTGTTCGCGACACGGCGCCAGACACGGGCACCGTCGGCAGATCGCCTTGGCCGCTTCCTCCCGCGCGATTCGTTCCCGCTTCGGCTCGAACCGATTGGGGCCGAAGAACAGCGCGGGATCCTCGTTCCGACATCGTGCCTCGCCTGCCCAGGCGGGTCCGTCGGATCCGAGGCCCTCGATCGTGATCGTCGTGTCAGTCGCGTGCACGACGCCCCCTTTACTGCACTTCCGAGGGCAAACACTATGCCGTGGCGATGCTGCTGACTACCCCCAAATTCCTCGCGAATGCACGCGGGAACTCACGCGTCAGGTGTGTCCTGCGCGGATGCGCGAGCGGCCGAGGACGCGGGGGAATCGAATGGCTCGACGAGGACGACGGCCCCGTCGACTGCGTGGACGCGCACCGGCGTGCCGACCTTCGCCCGGCGCTCGTCGCCGGTCCAGCGCGCCCGCCAGAGCGCCCCGTCGATGTAGACGTGCCCTTCTGGATTGAGCACCGAACGCACGATGCCCGGTCGTCCGACGAGATCCTCGACGGCCACGCCCTCCGGGCCGGCCTGCGCGCGCAGCAGACTGGTCATCACGAATACGAAGAACACGAAGACCGTCGCCGTGGTCGCCGCGATCAACCAACCGGAGAGCGCGAGCGCGTCAGCGCGGTAGAAGAACACGGATCCGACCGCGAACGCGGCTGTGGAAAGCAGCGTCACCGGCCCGAATCCGGCAATCGCCGTGTCGAGAGCGAAGAGACCGAGGCCGAGCAGGACCAGCGCGACAGCCCACCAGGCGACCGGCAGCACCGTCAGGCCGAACGCCCCGATCGCCGCGGTGATGATGCCGGCGATGCCCGCAACGCCGAATCCGGGCTGGAACAGTTCGAACAGCAGCATGCCGACACCGGCGACCAGCAACAGGTAGATGAACGGCCCGGTCGTCGCCGCGTGCAGCATGCGCCTCACGAGACCGAGCGAGTGAAAGCGGACCTCGACGTCACAGGCCGGCAGGTCGAAGGTGTGCTTCCCAGCGGCGGTTGCGACCGCCACTCCATCCAAGTCGACGAGGAGCGGTTCGAGTCCGCCGGCGACCATCGTGACCATGCCTGCCGCATCGAGCTCGTCGGCGGTCAGCGACGACCCGAGCAGCGCCTCGGTCAGGCCCGGGTCGGCACCGGCGTCGGCCACGAGCGGAGCGAGCAATGCCGCCTCATCGATCGTGTCGCCCAGATCGGCAAGATCGGCGGGCTCGACGGGCCCGACGGTCGCATCGTGGGCGACGGCACGGACGTCCGCTGCGGCCCACAGCAGTGCCGCCGCGCCGGCGGCCTGCGCCTGTGTCCCGAGCGGGCCGACAAGCACCGCGACGGGCACCGGGCTGTCGTCGATCATGGTCAGCAGGCGATCCAGATCGGCCGAGACACCGCCGCGTGATGCGTACTGAAGCACGATCAATTCCGCATCGTTGGCCGCTGCCGCATCCACGACGTCGCCGACCTGGTCGACGACCGGCGGGTCGATGAAGCCGCCACGCAACGGCAGGACTTCCACTCGGCGCGGCTCGCCCCCGCCGGCATCGCCGTCGCAGCGCTGGCCCTCGAACGGCGTCGGCTGGGCATGGGCATCAGGAACGACGGCCAGGAGCAACACGGGCAGCGCAACCGCGATCAACACGGCACGACGGAGCGCCACGGCGAAAAGGGCAGGCATGCTGCGCAGGGTAGCGACGTGCAGGATCGCGAATTTCCCGGCATGCTCCCGGCATGGCCGACATCCGGAGCAGCCGATGACCACCGCGGACCAGACGCCAGACGATCCCGAGACGCCGTCCGCCGACGCTGAAGGCGACGGCACGGGATCGAAGGCGATCACCCGCGTCACCCCCGGAATCCACCCGCGTCCGCCGCGGCGCACCGGCGTGTTCCTCGATCCTGAAGACCTGCGCACCCACGTCGGCGACCTGCTGCGCACGATTCTCGGCGGCTACGAAGTCGACGCGTTCGGCAATTTCACGTTCACGCACGACGACGCACGCATCTTCGTGACCGTGGGCATGTCCCCGGCCGGCCCGCACGTGGGAGTCTTCTCGGTCACGAATCTCGACCTCGATCTGACACTGGAGCTGGCGAGCTTCCTGCTGACGACGAACCATTCGCTCGGGTTCGGTGCGTTCAGCTACGACCCGAATACCCGGGCCGTCTGGCTTCGCCACTCCCTGCTCGGCACTGCGCTCGACCTGCCCGAACTGCACACCGCGGTCGTCGCCGTCGCTTCGGCCGCGGCCGGCCTCGACACCCGGATCCGCGACAAGTTCGGGGGGCGGACGTTCGAGGAGGCTCCCGACGACGTGAAACAGCGCATGGAGCCTCCGGAGGCCGCGGACAACGCGGTCTTCCCCAACGCTGGCGGGTACCTCTGATCCGGTGCGGCCTGACGCTTCCCCTTCGTCCAGCGTTCACGATGGGGGCAGCGGGTACGCTCGCCGTTTCGCGGGTCGCGTCCCGCACGTCGTCTGATCTTTAACCCTCCGCGAGGCCTCGACTGATGAGTTCGAACGCGTCCGGCTTGCCGTCCGGTACGTCCCGCGTCGTCGCGGTCGCCGTTCGTGTCGCGCTCATCGCACTCGTCGTGACGGCAGTCGGCGCGCTGGTCGGCGCACTGTTCCTGCCGGCAGCCGTGGCCGCCAACGACGTCCTGCGCACGGTACGCACGGACGTACTCGACGTCGCACCGATGGGTGACGCCGACTTCGTCGCGCAGAACTCGTACATCTACGGCGCGAACGGCGAACAGCTCGCCGAGCTGACGTTCGAGGAGAACCGCGTTCCGGTCACGCTCGAGGAGATCCCGCAGGTCGCGATCGATGCCGTGCTCGCGACCGAGGACGCCAGCTACTACGAGCACGAGGGTGTGAGCCACTTCTCGATCCTGCGAGCAGCGTTCGAGAACTTCCGGTCGGGCGAGATCGAATCGGGCGCGTCGACGATCACCCAGCAGTACGTGAAGATGGCGTTCCTGACGCCCGAACAGACGTATCAACGCAAGATCCAGGAAGCGATCTACGCGCTCGAACTGGAACGTCAACTGACGAAGGACGAGATCCTCGAGCGCTATCTCAACCGCAGCTACTTCGGCAGCGGTGTCTACGGCATCGGCACAGCGGCCGAACGCTACTTCTCGAAGAACGTCGGCGACCTGTCACTGGGCGAGGCGGCCACGCTGGCCGGGATCGTCCGTTCCCCGGAGCGCAACAACCCGATCGACAGCGTGGAGAACGCCGAGGCGCGCCGCAACATCGTGCTGCAGCAGATGGCCGCCCACGGGTTCATCTCCCAGGCGCAAGCCGATGCTGCGATCGACGCACCGCTCGTCCCCGTGATCTCGGAGCCGCCCCCGCCCGAGTACCCGTTCTGGACCGATCTCGTGTCGCGCGTGCTCGTCAACGACCAGCTGGCTGCCGCGCTCGGCGTCCCGGAGGCCGCCCTGGACGCGATGGGCGCGACGACCGATGAGCGGCGACGCCGAGTGTTCCAGTCGGGCTTGCGGATCCACACGACGCTCGACCCGGACATGCAGCGCGAGGCCGAACGGTCGGTCCGCGAGCACCTGACCTATGAAGGTGAGCCGGCGTTCGAGATCGCCCAGGAGCCGATGGGTGCCATCGTGGCGTTGGAGCCCAGCACCGGCGCGATCCGTGCAATGGCGATCGGTCCGCACACCTACGGCACCTGCGCCGAGGACAGCAGCTGGGTCGGCGAGACCGAGGAAGGTCTGCTGCTGTGCGACCGGACCAAGGTCAATCCCGCGGTCCGCGGCATCGGCGGTTCCGGCCGCCAGCCGGGATCCTCGTTCAAGCCGCTGCTCGATGCGGCCGCGATCGAGGACGGCATCCCGCCGTCGCTCACGCTCGACGCCCGCGGCCCGAAGGAGATCGAAGGCTGCATCGACTTCGCGTCGGGTCGGACCTGGACGGTGCGCAACTCGGGCGGCAACGACATTCTGAACATGTACGAGGCGGTCGCACGGTCGTCGAACGTCTATCACGCGCTGCTGATGGCCGAGGTCGGACCCGAGAAGGTCGTCAACATGGCGCAACGTCTCGGGATCACCTCACCGCTGACTCCCGACTGTGCGCTCGCCCTGGGGGCCGCCGACGTGAGCCCGATCGAAATGGCCACGGCGTACGCCACGTTCGCCAACCGTGGGGAACGCTGCACGCCGTTCCCGGTCACACGGATCGAGGACGCGGACGGGCAGCCGATCTGGGAGTACACCCCGGACTGCCGACGAGTGATCGACACCGAAGTCGCCGACCACGTCAACCGGCTGCTCGCCGGGCCGGTGTCGGGCGGCGGCACGGCAGGCTTCGCCAACCTCGGTCAGTGGCCGACGCGTGGCAAGACGGGGACGACCAACGACAACGTCGATGCGTGGTTCGTCGGCTACGTCCGGCAGCTCGTGACCGCCGCCTGGGTCGGCTACCCGAACGGGCAGCGGTACTACACCGACGAGGCCACCGCCGAGGAGGCGTGTGGCGAGCAGCACTTCCTCAACGAGTGCCCTCCGGTGCGCAAGCTCATGCGCAACGTCACGATCGCCGGAAACCCCTATTCCCAGGTGTTCGGTGGAACGATCGCCGCGCCGATGTGGCGGTCGTTCATGGAGGTCGCGGTCGAGCAGTTCGAACCCGAGTCGTTCCCGTCACCGCCCCCACTGCCGACCGGTCGGATTCCGAATCTGCTGGATGCCGGAAGCGAAGAGGAAGCCGAGGAGATCGCACTCGAGGCCGGGTTCCGCGTGTTCTTCGAGGAGGTCGAGCACTGGGAACCGGCAGGAACACTGCTCGAACAGGACCCTGACCCGGGCTCAGTCGAGGATCTCGGTATCCGGATCACGGTGGAGGTCTCGGACGGCACCGGAAAGGAACCGATCGTCCCGGACATGGTCGGCATGACCTACGAAGAAGCGCACGAACTGCTGAGACAGATGGACTTCGACGTCGGACGGTATAACCCGGCGACCGATGATCCCGACGAGGACGGCATCGTCCTCGACCAGCAGCCGGCGCCGGGTGCGGAACGTGACGACGAAGCGTTCGAGGACGATCCGCGCGTGCTGCTGTGGGTCGGCCGCTACGAGGGCGACTAGAACGGTGTCGGCGGCCGTGATCGCATCAGGCGTCGCCGCCGTCGGCGCCGCGTGTGTTGCCTACGGCACGTTCATCGAACGACGTTGGTACCGACTGGCGACTGTTGAGATTCCCGGCGTGCTCCGCCGCGATGGGTCCCTGCGCGTGCTGCACATCAGCGACATCCACCTCGTGCCGACACAGCAACATCGCATCGATTTTCTCGCACGTGTCGCCGAGGAGGACTATGACCTCGTCGTCGCGACCGGCGATCTTCTGGGCGCCGTCGGCGCAGAGGACGCCGCCGTTGCCGCGTTGGCGCCGTTGACACGCGACGGACGGCCGGGACTGGTCGTTCTGGGCAGCAATGACTTCTTCGGGCCGGTCGTCAAGTCGCCCCTGCGCTACTTCTTCGATGACGGGCGGCCCTCGACGCATGACCCGGCGCATCGGCTCGACACCGAACGGTTGATCGACGGGCTTGCGGCGCACGGCTACCGCACGTTGCGCAATGCCGCGACCACGGTCACCACGTCGGCGGGAACCGTCGCCGTCGGCGGCATCGACGATCCGCATCTCGCCGACACCCGCATCCCGCCGATCGCTGCTCTGCGACCGACCGTTGCCGACGCGGTGCTGCACCTCGGGCTCGTGCACGCGCCGTATCGCGAAGCACTCGACCGACTCGTCGACGCCGGCCACGATCTGCTGCTCGCCGGACACACGCACGGCGGCCAGGTCCGTCTGCCGGGAATTGGCGCGCTGGTGAACAACTGTGACCTGCCATTGCGACAGACGCGGGGGGCATCTCGGTATCGTGACCGCTGGCTGCACGTTTCGGTGGGGCTCGGCCACTCGCGGTATGCACCGTTCCGCTTCGCCTGCCGACCCGAGGCGACGATTCTCCTCCTGACAGGCTGAGTCCACCCACCGGCGAGACACGTCGCGGCCGTCACCGTTCGCACCCACCGTCGGCCACGGGTACGCTCCGCCGTGCTCCCTGTCGGGAGCATCTCCATGGTCGACCGGGATGTAGCGCAGCTTGGTTAGCGCGCCTCGTTCGGGACGAGGAGGTCGGCGGTTCGAATCCGCCCATCCCGACCACGACACGTGCGGCGCCCACCTTCTGGGGCCGCACGTTCGTCGTTTCCGGGGCGCGGCGGCCGCCGCGGTCAGGCGCCGGCGACGAGGCGTTCGGCGATCTGCACCGCGTTGAGCGCCGCGCCCTTGCGCAGATTGTCACCGACGACGAACACATTGAGGCTGCGCGGGTCACCGAGGTCTTCACGGATTCGGCCGATGAACACCTCGTCGCGACCCGCCGACGCCAACGGGGTCGGATACACGAGCTCTTCGCCGTCACGTCCGATGCCGTCGGCAATCGCCAGACCCGGCGCATCGGCCAGCGCGTCCAGCGCGTCACCGCGGCCGACGTCGGTGTCGAATGTCAGCCGTGCGGCGATCGCGTGTCCGACAACGACCGGCACGCGCACACACGTCGGGCTGACCCGAAGCTCGGGCAGCGACAGGATCTTGCGCGACTCGTTGACGAGCTTGAGTTCCTCGTCCGTGTAGCGGTTGTCGGTGAACGAGCCGCAGTGCGCGAGCACGTTGAACGCCAGCGGCTTCGAGAACACCTCCACGGCGACGTCCCGCTCGGCTGACGCCCCGTCGGTCGTCAGCCGTTCGGCGTCACCGGCGAGCTTC
>JBBDSV010000011.1:18222-53785 GCA_040904785.1 Nitriliruptoraceae bacterium | reverse complement strand
GACGAGCGCAGGATTCGCGGCGGTATCGGCCGAATACGCCGCGACTCCGGCGGCAGTGACGAACCGCATCGACACCGTTGGCACCGGGTGCACCGCGGTGAAGCAGGTGACATCGACATCACCAATCGTCACCTGCGCCCCGGCAGCGATGTCGTGCACGTCGAACACGCCGGCGAACTCGAGGGCGGAGTCGGCCGACAGCATCGACGTCAGTGCGTCGATGACCCCCTCGGGTGCGTAGAGGGCGAGTCGGCGCTGCACGCGCGGATCGAATCTGCGGGCGTAGAACATGCCGATGAGATCGATGCAGTGATCGATGTGCCGATGGCTGACGAAGATCGCGTCGAGGTCCTCGAGCGTGACGAACCGTTGGAGGTTCGCCGTCGCCCCGTTGCCGGCGTCGACGAGCACGGTCGCCTCTTCGGTGCGCAACAGATGTCCGGCGCACACCCGGCCCGGCCCCGTGTGTGATCCGGCCGAGCCGAGCACCGTCCACGTCGCGTGCGAGTTGGTCATCTCAGGCCCACAGGGTCGCCGAGATCCGGTCAGCGAGTTCGTCGAGGTCGCCGGGCGCGTAGGCGCCGGTCGACAGATACTTCCATCCGCCGTCGGGTGACAGCGCAACGATGTCGGCGCCCTCGGGAAGCCGTCCGCACACACGCACCGCAACCGCGAGGGACGCGCCGGTCGAAACGCCGGCGAAGATGCCCTCCTCCTCGGCAAGCCGTCGGGTCCACTCCAGCGCGCTACGCGAATCGACCTTGATCCGTCCGTCGAGGACGTCGACATCGAGGACTTCGGGCACGTAGCCCTCATCCAGATTGCGCAGCCCGTAGACGAGATCGCCGTATTCCGGTTCGGCCGCATAGATCTTGATCTGCGGATTGACGGACTTCAGCCTTCGTCCCACGCCCGTGACCGTGCCCCCGGTGCCGAGTCCCGCGACGAAGGCGGTCACTTCGGGAAGGTCGGCGAGGATCTCCGGCGCGGTCGTCTCGTAGTGCGCAAGCGGATTGGCTGCATTGCCGTACTGGAACGGCATGTACACGTTCGGGTCGTCGGACGCGAGCTGTTGCGCCATGCGCACCGCCCCGTTGGAACCCTGTTCGGCCGGCGAATACACGAGTTCGGCCCCGAACATGGTCAACAGCTGTTTGCGTTCTTCGGAGGTGTTCTCCGGCATGACACACGTGAGCGGATACCCCTTGACGCGGCAGATCGCCGCCAGGGCGATGCCGGTGTTGCCCGATGTCGGTTCGAGCACCCGCTGGCCGGGTGCGAGCTGGCCGAACCGTTCTGCCTGATCGATCAGGTACTTGGCGACGCGATCCTTGACCGAACCGGTCGGATTGTGGCCCTCGAGCTTGAGGTGGATGTGGTAGCCCTCAGGCGACAGATGCGGCAGCCCGACGAGCGGCGTGTTGCCGATCGCCTCGGTGACATCCGCGAAACGCATCGCGTCCTCGAGTTGTCGACGCCGATCGGCGCAGGCTACGCGGCGCCTCCGGCAACGGCCGGCATGATCGCGATCTCGTCTTCGGCGCCGACCGGCGTGTCGAGTCCATCGAGGTAGCGGATGTCCTCGTCATCGACGTACACGTTGATGTAGCCCCGCAGTTCCTCGCCGTCGAAGATCTGCCGGGCGAACTCGTCGTCGGCGGCGACGAGCGCGCGGAATGCTTCGCCGACGGTCGCACCGTCGACGGTCACGATGGCCTCGCCGGCGGTGAACTTTCGCAGCACGGTCGGAATGCGCACGCGCGCCATGGAGCAAACCTTCGCGTCGTCGACGATGTGGAGCGGCCGTGCGCATCCGGCGGCGCGACGGCCCGTGTCCCGCAGAAGCGTACCGGTGCCGACGGAAACTCCGGCGCGGCGGGTGGCAAACCGGGCGAACCGATCACGAGCCCGGCGCGTCACGCGCGATGTCGCGTTCGGTGACCTCGCCGTCGCGGATGCGGAAGGCACGGACGTCCGGATTGTCGCGGTCCTGCAGCGTGATGATGACGTAGGTGGCCTCGGGGTACGCGGCCAACCGGATGTCGGTCTCGGACGGATAGGCCTGCGTGTGCGGATGCGAGTGGTAGATCACCAGTTCCCAGCCCTCGTCCTCGATCTGACGCATCGCCCGCAGCAACTGCTTGCCGTCCATCACGTAGTGGGTCATGGATCGTTCGGCGTTGTCGATGCGGTAGTGCGTGATTCCGCCGTCGTCGCGGATCCCGAGCAGACCACAGACCTCGTACGGGGCGTCCTCACGCGCGTGCGCGACCAACGCATCCCAGGTGGCCGCATCGAGCTGCAGCGGCTTGTCGATCGGGCCGGTCATCTGCGTCATCTCCGACGGTCGCCTCCGCCCGCACGTTAGCCAACGGCGTGTCGCGAGCTGTGCCGCAGGCGGACCGGTGAACGCCTCAGGTGACGACGATGCGCGCACCCGAGGCAGGCGCGGGCACGACGCTGCCGATGCGGGCCGCGTCGTGGCCGTCGGCGCGCAGCGTGGCCACAAGGGCATCGGCAACGGTGTCGTCGAGCGCGACGAGCAGCCCGCCGGACGTCTGCGCGTCTGCGAGCACGATGCGTGTGTCCTCGTCGATGCGGGACAGATCGGCGACCGCGGCGCTGTCGTCGAGATTGCGGTGCGTCCCGCCCGGTATCAGCCCGTCAGCGATGAGTGTGTCGATCCCGGGCAGCCGCGGCACCGACGCGGCCTGCAGCTGTGCGCCAACGCCGCTGGCGGTGCACAGCTCGGCGAGATGGCCGAGCAGTCCGAAGCCGGTGACATCCGTCATCGCGTGCACGCCATGGTCGCGTGCGGCGCGACTCGCGGCGGCGTTCGAACGGGTCATCGATCGAAGCGCGGCGTGGTAGGAGATGTCGAGCATCCCGCCGGAGGCGACGGCATCGGCGGTGTGCCGCTTGACGGCCGTGGTGATGATGCCGGTTCCCAGCGGCTTGGTGAGCACCAACGCGTCCCCGGGACGTGCACCAGCGTTGGTGCACAGGTCTCCATCGGCGACCTCGCCGACGATCGCCAGCCCATACAACGGCTCGGCCCCGTCGATGGTGTGGCCGCCGGCGACGATCCAGCCGTCGTCGGCCGCCGCGTCCTGCCCTCCGGCGAGCACCTGACTGAGCAGTTCGAGCGACAGGGTCTCGCGGGGCCAGGCGGCAATCGCAAGGCCGAACAACGGAGTTGCTCCCATCGCGTGGATGTCACTGGCGGCGTTCGCCGCCGCAATCGATCCCCACGTGCGGGCGTCATCGACGATCGGGGTGAACACGTCGACGGAGGCGACGAGCGCAGGGCCGTGCGGACGACGCCAGACGAGCGCGTCGTCACGGTCGGCACCGGAGACGATGAGGTCAGGATGCCGAGCGGGGGTCAGGGGGCGCAGCACCTGCGCCAGGTCGCTCGAGCTGAGCTTGCACGCTCAGCCGGCACCATGGCTGTAGGCGGTGAGCCGGGTCGTGGACGGGTCCATGCCCTCCAGGCTACTGGCCACTGTCGCAGGAACTCGGTGTGGTGCGCACGGGCCCTGGGAAGAACGCGTTGGTCCGCCGGACATAGTCCTCGTAGCCCACCCGACGGCTCGACTGCGCCATGGTGCGGTCGGTCAGTGCCACGCCGGAGACCCGCACGATGAGCACCCCCATGAGGGCCGCGCCGAGCAGACCCCACCACGCACCGGCGGCGACAGCGAACAAACCGAATCCGGCCCACACCGTCGCGTCGCCGAAGTAGTTGGGATGCCGTGTGTAACGCCACAGGCCGCTGTCGAGCACGCGCGTCCGGTTGGCCGGATCGGCGCCGAATCGCGCCAGCTGCGCATCACCGACGGTTTCGAACACGAATCCGACGACCCACACGGCCAGCGCGAGCCCGTCGAGCCACCACAGCGCCGGCGCATCCGGCGTCGCGATCGCGGCCAGCAGTGCGGTGCCGACGAGCGCGCTGAGCGCCGCCTGCAGGACGAACACGGTCACCAGGCTGCGCCACGCGAATGTGGCGGGCCGCCGCGCCCGCATGGCCGCATATCTCGGGTCCTCACCGTGTCCCCAGTTGCGCCACGTGATGTGGGCCGACAGTCGCAACCCCCACACGGTGACGGCCACCAGCACCAGCGCCGCACGACCGGAAATCTCGACGTCGGAGACCGCCGCGACCGTGGCGGCGAACACGATGAACGACAGTCCCCAGACGCGATCGACGAGGCTCACATCCCGCCGAACGAGACTGGCGATCCAGGTGATGACCATCAGCGCCGTGACCGCGCCCAGTCCGGCAATCGCCGCGTTCAGCATGCTGCCTCCTCATCGTCGTCGCCGCCGCACCGTGCGTCGTACCACGTCATCGAGATGTTCGGAGCCGAACGGCGTGGGGGACGAGTGGGCCGGAATCGTGGCGATCCGGCGGACGTCTAGGCTCGCGGAAGTCTGACACAGGCGGTGCGGCACCGTGCTCGAGCTCGGCGATCTCGTCGCAATCATCGCATTGTCCGGCGCGACCGCGATGCTCGGCGCCATCGGCGGGATCGGCGGTGCGGTCATCCTCGTTCCGGTGCTGGTGCTCCTCGGCTGGTCACCGCTCGACGCGGCGCCGCTCGGCATGGCGATGGTGGCGGCGAGCGCGCTCGCCGCCACGGTGGTGCACACACGCGGCACGCTCGCCAACCACCGACTCGGTGTCACGATGGAGATCGCCGCCAGCCTCGGTGCTGCCGCCGGCGCACTGGTCTCGATCCTCATCGCTCCGCGCGCGCTCGTCGTCGTGCTCGGTGTCGCGGCGATCGTCAGCGCCCTCGTCGGCGGCACACGCACGGGTCAACGCAACCTCCCGGTTGACGGCGCGCGGATGACCGATCACCACGACCAGCGCGGCCGTCTCGACAGTGCCTACAGCGACGAGAAGGGCCGTGTCATCCCCTACCGCGTGCACCGCGTGCCGCTCGGCGTTGCGCTGATGGGGCTTGCCGGAACCATCGCAGGGATGACCGGATCGTCGGGCGGCTACATCAAGACACCGGTGATGAGCGAAGTCCTGCATGTTCCCGTCAAGGTCGCTGCCGCGACGACGGTCTTCATGGTCGGTATCACCGCATCGGTGTCGCTCGCCGTCTATGCGCTGCAGGGCCGGGTGACTGCGGCGATCGCTCCGGCAATTCTCGGCGGGCTCCTCGGTGGGCGGTTCGGCGCCCGGGTGCAACCCCGGCTGCCGGCGCCACTCGTCCGGCGCGTGCTCAGCGTCGCACTGTTCGCCATCGGCCTCATCGTCGTGGTGTCACCGTGACGGCGCCCGACCGCCGATTCAGCGCCGGCGACCTCGTCGCGGTCGTTCTGGGTGTCGGAAGCATCGTGGTGATGACTGGCACGACTGGAAGCAATGTCGTGCTGGCGGCGCTCGTCGTCGTGCTGGTCGCCTGGCCCGCGGCGCTGCTCGCCATGCTGATGTGGCGCTGGATCCGCCAGGGCGACCGTCGGTTCGTGGCGGCCACGACGGTGCTGTTCATCGTGGCGATCGGCGCGGTGCTGGTCAGCCGCTGGTTGGCGCCGGGTTCGTGACCGACGGCGGTCAGTCGCCCAGCGCCACGGCGAGGGCGTCGTCGAGCGATGCGACGGAGAACGCAAAACCGCTGTCGACGAGGCGTTGGGGAACGACACGTTGGCTCACCGTCGCGAGCGCGACACCCATCTGCCCGTAGAGGGCCCGGACCGCCAGGACCGGGATCGGCAACACGGCGGGCCGATGAAACGCCTTGCCCAGCGCGCGCGTCAATTCCCGGTTGGTGACCGGTTCGGGGCCGACGACATTGACCGGTCCCTCAAGGTCGTCCACCAGCAGATGGCGCACCGCGCGCACGTGATCGGCGCGCGCGATCCAGGGGACGTATTGGCGCCCAGAGCCGATACGGCCGCCGATGCCGAGTCGGAACGGCAAGCGGACCTTGTCGATCAACGGTCCCTGTGCAGCGATGACAACGCCGGTGCGGGGATGGACAACGCGGATGCCGGCGTCAGCGGCCGGACGCGCAGCCGACTCCCATTGCCGGCACACCGCCGCGAGGAAGTCGTCACCTGCACCGGCGTCCTCGGTGAGCACCTCGTCGCCACGGTCGCCGTAGAAGCCGACCGCAGAGGCCGACACGAACACCGCTGGCGGCGCATCCAGGCGCGTACAGGCATCGGCGAGCAGCCGCGTGGTGACGACACGTGAGGCGATGATTCGGCGGCGCGTCGACGGTGTCCAGCGCGCCGCGCCGATCGGTTCACCCGCGAAGTGGACGAGCCCGTCAAGGCCCTCGAGCCGTGACGTGTCGAGCTGACCGACCGGCGGGTCCCAGCCGATATCGCTCTCGTCGACCGGTCGGCGGGTGATGCGAGCCACCTCGTGCCCGTCGGCGCGCAGGGCGTCGGTGAGCGCCCCACCGAGCAGCCCCGTCGCACCCGAGATCGCATACCGCGCCATGCCTGACCTTTCGCTGTCGACGCCGCGCCGTCAGCCGACGTTCGTTGCTGCCTCCGACACGGACGGCCGTGTGCACCAGGCCACGACCGTAGCGGCGATGTCGTCAACCCGGTCGGGCGCCAACGGCAGATACAGATCGGGTTCGGTCGCCTCGAGTTCCACCAGCTGTGGTGTCCCCCACGCGTCGCACAGCAGATCGACCCGTGCGAACAACAGGTCGTTCCCGGTGGACTCGACGATCCATTCCGCGAGCCGCCGCGTCTCGTCGTCGACCTCGATGCGCCGGTAGCGGCCCCCGTACTCGTGCTGAACGCGGAAGTCGCCGCCCTTCGGCGTCTTGGCGACCGCGTGCGACGCGCGCCCGCCGACGACGACGACCGATCGTTCCCCGGTGGTTTCGACCGCGTCGAGATACGGCTGCACGAGCACGTCGCCAGTGGCGAGCAACCGATCGAGATGGGCCTGGTCGTCTCGTCCCAGACGCGCACCGGTTCGATGTGCCCCGCGGGAGCCGGTGCTCACGGCCGGCTTGAGCAACAGACGCGTCCACCCACGCGTCTGTGCCAGTTCGGCGAGATCGACGCGGTCACCCTGGGCGAGCCACGCGGTGGCGACAACCGGCGCGCCACGCTCCTCGAGCTCGAGCAGATAGCCCTTGTGGGTGTTCCATCGCAGCACATCGGCAGGATTCCACAGCGGCGTGACGCGACCGACCTCAG
This sequence comes from Nitriliruptoraceae bacterium, assembly GCA_040904785.1. Lineage (GTDB taxonomy): Bacteria > Actinomycetota > Nitriliruptoria > Nitriliruptorales > Nitriliruptoraceae > JBBDSV01. The sequence goes on along the minus strand of JBBDSV010000011.1, from coordinate 46,600 downwards.
CGGCCCAGGCAACGAACGCATCGCGATGTTTGACGTAGTCCCACACGGTGCGCACGAGCACCGCATCGAACACCGACCAGTCGACGTCATCTCGCCACGATGGCTCGGTGATCTTCGCGTGTCGCGACAGCGCCGTGACGAGCAGGTCGTCGGCCGTTGCCATCGTTGCGTCGTCGATGCCCTCCGGCGGCGTCGTACCGGTCACGACCGCGAGATGAAGCACGCACCCTCCGGGCGTCGGCAGGACAGGTCGACGAGCGTACCGACGACGTTCGCCCCCTCCGATCGGCGACCACCACCGCGACCGCCCGGAGCAGCACCCCGATCACTAGCATTCCACGGTCGGGCGGCACGCGGCAGTTCGACGTGATCGCGAGGTGATCGTGCACCCGATGGACATCGGGCTCGTCGTTGGTGTGCTCTCGAGCACGCTCGCGCTGTGGATCGGCGGCGGCCGGTACCGGCGGGTGACGATCGCCACGCTCGTCGTCGCCACCGCGACCGTCACGGCGCACATCCTGACGGCGGAGATCCGATGGCAGGTCGTCAGCATGCATCTCGCGGGCGCGATCGTCGCCGTGGCCGCAGTCGCGGATCTGGCGCGTGAGACCCCTCGCCGCAGGTCCCTCGTCTCGCTGCTCGCGCTCGTCGCGACGATCGCTGGTGCCGCCGCGGTATGGAGCCTGCCGGTGACGCAGATTTCAGCACCACATGGGGCCTACAGCGTGGGCCGCCAGGCGTTCACCGTCGTCGATGACGCGCGTGAGGAACGTTGGGGACCGGCGCCCGGCGGACCCCGGCGGATCGCGGTGACCGTGTGGTACCCGGCGCATGCCGGCTACGTCGGCACACCGTCACCGTGGATCGGCGACGCCGACGACGTCATCGGCGCGGTTGCTGAGCGTCTCCGACTGCCCGAGTTCACCCTCGGCCATCTGCGCACCGTTACCACGGCCGCGGCCGATGACGCTCCGGTGTCGGCCGACGCGCCGTTTCCGATGGTGATCTTCTCCCATGGTTGGTCCGGAGCAACGTTTCTCCACACAGACCAGCTCGTCGAATTGGCAAGCCACGGATACGTCGTCGTGGGGATCGACCACACCTACGCGGCACTCGCCAGCGTGCTCGACGACCATGTCGCGGTGCTTGATGTCACCTCACTCCCGGCGGACCCGGACGACGACGAGTTCGTCGCCGCCGGCGCACTCATCTCCACGTTCTCCGCCGACGTCGAGCGCGTGTTCAGCGCGGTCACCGGGCAATTGGCGATCAGCGACATCATCGATCCGACCCGGATCGCGCTCACCGGCCACTCCACCGGCGGCGGTGCGGCGATCATGACGTGTTCCCGTGTCCGATGGTGCGACGCCGTCGTCGGCGCCGACCCGTGGGTCGAACCACTACCCGACGATCTCGTCGGCGACGGCCTCGACGTTCCCCTGCTGTCGATCCGCAGCGAGGAATGGACCGACACCGACAATGACGCGCGGCTTCGTCGACTGCATGCGGCATCGCGCGGATCCGAAGGTCGCATTTCGATCGCCGGTAGCCAGCATCAGGACTTCACGCTGGTGCCGGCCGTGGTGCGTGCCGGGGAGGTACTGGGGATGCACGGGCCGAACGCCGACGACACCCACGTCTTGGCAGTCGACTGGACACGCCGGTTTCTCGATCATCATCTCCGCGGGATCGGCACCGATCCGCTCGATGCCCCCACCGCCGATGCGCGTGTCACCGTGTCACGGACGCCACCCGACGCACCATAACCGCAGCCGTCAGCGCCGCCGGCGGGCTCGTTCCGGCGCCGTGGTGACGAGCGGATCCAGGCCACGCAGCCCGTTCCACAACAGGTTGACGACGTGTGCGGCGACCTGCTCCCGCGTCAACGTGCGATGTTCGAGCCACCATTCGCCTACGAGCGCGACCGCACCGACAAGCATCCGTGCATACATGGGCGCCGTGTCGTGGTCGAATCCCCGCTCGCCGAACTCATCGACGAGCAGTTCCTCGGCGCGGGTGGCGACGTCGGCGATGACGGATCCGAACGATCCACCGCTCATCCCCACCGGCGCGTCTCGCACGAGGACACGGAAGCCCTCTTCGTGCTCCTCGATATAGGTGAGGAACGCGTGCGCCGCATGTTCGGCGATCAGCCGCGGATGTCGCGCATCGAATGCCCGGGTGATCGACTCTGTCAGCTGGCGGACCTCACGGTCGACCACGACGGCGTACACGCCCTGCTTGCCGCCGAAGTGCTGGTAGATGACCGGCTTGGACACGCGCGCGCGTTCGGCGATCTCTTCGATCGACGTGGCTTCGAAGCCCTTCTCGGCGAAGACCTCACGAGCGACGCCCACGAGCTGTTCCCGGCGCTCCTGGCCGGTCATGCGCACGCGCTTGCTCACGATGCCTCCACCGTCGGCCTCGCCGGCACCACCGGACGGTGCGGCGCCAGGCGACCCGGTCACCATTCCTGCAGCAGGATGCGCGCCGGCTCTTCGCACAGGGACGCAACATACGTGACGAAGCGCCCGGCTTCTCCCCCGTCGCAGATGCGGTGGTCGAACGACAAGCGAAGTGTCGCGATCCGCCGGGGCACGATCTGCCCATCGACGACCCAAGGGCGCTCACGAATCGCCCCCATGCCGAGGATCCCGGCCTCCGGATGGTTGATGATCGGGTCGGCGTCGTCGTTGCCGAAGACGCCATAGTTGTTGACCGTGAACGTGCCACCGGTCAACTCGTCCGGGGTGAGCTGCCCGGCACGGCTGCGCTCGATGAGCCGGTCAAGGTCGGCCGCCAGCTCGACGATCGACCGGCGGTCGGCATGCTTGATGTTGGGCACCACCAGGCCACGGTCCGTATCGACGGCGATGCCGAGATTGATCGGCTCGAGCAGGTGGATCTCGCCGGGTTCACCGTTGTCCGGATCCCGGCCGACGATCGTCGCATTCAGCGTCGGGAATCTCCGCAGGCCGAGCACGGTGGCGCGCATGAACAGCACGAACGGCGTGATGCGCTGATCGAGCCGGTCGTCGTGCTCGTGGCGGGTGATCGACTGGCGAAGATCCCACAGGCGCGTGAGGTCGACGTCACGTGAACACGAAGCCGCGGGGATGTCGCGGCGGGACTGCTCCATCTTGTCGACGATGCGGCGACGGATCGACCGGATCGGCTCGACATCTCCCGGCGTGCGCCCGCGGAACCCCGGGACGGGAGCAAGCCCTTCCGCGCTTCGCGAAGCGGCCGACCGCACATCGTCGCGCGTGATCGTGCCGTGCGGACCGGTGGGAGTCAGCGTCGCGAGGTCGACGCCGAGCTTCTTGGCGAGTTTGCGCACGGGCGGCTTGGCGCGCGGCTTTCCATTGGTTCCCGCGGCTTGCGCGGACGCCGCGACCTCGACGTCCGTCTCGGGCCCATCCGAGGCCGCGCCGTAGCCGACCAGCGGCCGCATCGGTGCATCGTCACGGTCGGCGACCGCATCCGGGTGCCGCGGCGAGGACGTCGCCACCGGGTCGGCGACGGCCTCGACGGATCCAGCCTCGCCGGCGTCGATCTCGAGCATCACATCACCGACGCGCATCGTCGCACCGACGTCGCCGAAACGTGCAACGACACGCCCGGCGAACGGTGAGGGCACCGTCACGACCGCCTTGGCCGTTTCCACCTCGACCACGGGCTCGTTCAGTGCGACGTCATCACCGACAGCGACGTGCCAGGTGAGGATCTCGCCGTCCTCGAGGCCTTCCCCGAGGTCGGGCATCCGAAACTCCCGGTGACCGGTCGTCGATGCCATCACTGCCCTTCCGCTGCCAGCTCGTCGCACGAGCACCGGTGCATCAGTACGTGAACGTGTGCGCCACCGCGTCGAGCACCCGCTCGGCGTCCGGCAGCCAGAACCCTTCGAGCCGCGCCGGCGGATACGGCGTATCGAAGCCCGTCACCCTTTGCACCGGCGCTTCGAGTGAGTAGAAGGTCGCCTCCTGCAGCCGCGCGGCGACCTCCGCGCCGATGCCCAGCGTCCGCGGCGCCTCGTGGACGACGATCGCCCGCCCCGTGCGCTCGACCGACGCGGCGACGGTGTCAAGGTCGAGCGGCGCCAGCGACCGCAGGTCGATCACCTCGAGTGACCAGCCCCGAGCTGCGGCGGCATCGGCCGCATCCAACGCGATCCGAACGGTCGGACCGTAGGCGATGACCGTCGCGGTACGCCCTTCCCGACGGACGAGCGCACGCGACGCGGGCGGTGTCGATGCGGGCAGCACGACGTCGGACTTCGACCAGTAGCGACGCTTGGGTTCGAGGAAGATCACCGGATCGTCACTGACGATCGCCTCACGTAACATCCCGTAGGCGTCAGCCGGCGTCGAGGGCGTCATGACGCGCAGGCCTGGCGTGTGGACCCAGTACGCCTCCGGCGACTCGGAGTGGTGCTCGATCGCGCCGATGCCACCGCCGTACGGGATGCGCAGCGTCACCGGAACACGCACGGTGCCGCGCGAACGGTTGGTGAACTTCGCGAGGTGGCTGACGATCTGTTCGAATGCGGGAAAGGCGAACCCGTCGAACTGGATCTCCGGCACGGGCCGCCAGCCGGCCATCGCCAATCCGATCGCGGTTCCCACGATGCCCGATTCGGCCAGCGGCGTGTCGAAGCAGCGGTCGGTCCCGAACTTCTGTTGCAGTCCGTCGGTGATTCGGAACACGCCGCCAAGCCGCCCGACGTCCTCACCGAACACCAGCACGCGCGGATCATCCTCCATGACGTCCAGCAACGCCTGGTTGAGCGCCTGCGCGATTGAGACCGCCATCAGGACCGCTCCTGGGTCGCCGCGATGCGCTGGCGCAATCGCGCACGGTCCTCGTCGAGCGCATGCACTTCCTGCGCATAGACGTGCGCGAAGAGTTCCTCGGGGTCACCGTGCGGCGCGTCGTAGATCGCCGACCGCACCTCGGCAGCCGCATCCGCCGCTTCGGTGGCCACCGCTGCGTCACGCGCGTCGTCGAGCAGCCCGCGGTCGCGCAGGTAGCGGGAGAATCGCTCGATCGGATCACGGCGTTCGGCATCGGCCAGTTCGTCGTCGCTGCGGTATCGGCCGGCGTCGTCCGACGTCGTGTGCGCCTCGCGGCGGTAGGTGACCGCCTCGATCAGTGTCGGGCCGTCGCCGCGCCGCGCACGCTCGACCGCGTCGAGCGTGACGGCGAAGCTCGCCAACACGTCGTTGCCGTCACAGCGGCGTCCGGGGATGCCGTAGCCGATGCCCTTGTGGGCGATCGTCGGGGCAGCCGTCTGACGGCTCACCGGCACCGAGATCGCATACTGGTTGTTCTGGACGAAGAACACGATCGGTGCGCCGAACACGCCGGCGAAGGTGAGCGCTTCGTGGGTGTCTCCCTCCGACGTCGCGCCGTCGCCGAGGTAGACGATCGTCACCGTCGACTCGCCGTCGAGCTTGGTACCCATCGCAAAGCCGGTCGCGTGCAGCGTTTGGGTCGCAATCGGGATCGTGAGCATCCCGAAGCGCGTCGCCAACGGATCGTGGTCGGCGAGCCAGGTGCCCCGGTACATGTGCATCAGCGAGATCGGGTCGATCCCGCGGACCGTCGCCGCACCCAGTTCGCGATACGACGGGAAGACCCAGTCGGTCGCGGCCATCGCCGCGGCGGATCCGACCTGTGCGGCTTCCTGGCCCAGACACGACGCGTAGACGGCCAGCTGGCCCTGCCGCTGCAGATTGATCGCCTCGCGGTCGACCGCACGTGTGATGACCATCCAGCGGTGCAGTTGTTGCAGCTCGTCATCGGTGAGGTCGATGGGCCATGCCGGATCGTCGACCGGCGTCCCATCTTCACGCAACAGTTGGACCGGATCCTCCGGCGGCAACAGCTGCTGATGGTCGACGGACATGCGCACGACGCTCCTCGTTGGGCGAAAGCGCGGACCGACACCGTCGGCGCGTCGACGCGTGGCACGACGGACGCTGCGGCGGCCGGATCCCCACGTGCTCCGCCCCTCACCCTACTCCCGCGCCCGACTCGGATGCCAGGAATCCGGCATCCGGCGACGTCACGCGTCGTCGGGAAGACGAAAACGCACGGCGTCGGGAACGCCGGCTCCGACCGCGTGCACGCCACCGTCGACGTGCACGATCTCTCCGGTGATCGACGGCGTCCAGTCGGACATCAGCGCGCACACGACGCGGGCAACGGGCCCCGGGTCGGATGCGTCCCACCCCAGCGGCGCGCGTTCCGTCCAGATCGGCTCGAATCCTTCGAACCCGTGGATCGACCGGGCGGCCATGGTGTTCAACGGGCCGGCGGCGACGAGGTTGACCTTGACCCCGTACGGACCGAGGTCGCGCGCGAGATACCGGTTGACCGACTCGAGTCCCGCCTTGGCCACACCCATCCAGTCGTAGACGGGCCAGGCGATGCTCGCATCGAAGTCGAGTCCCACGACCGATGCGTTGTCACCCTTGGCGAGCAGCGGCGCGAGTCCACGCGTCAGCGATGCGTACGAGTAGGTCGACACCTGCAACGCACGGCCGACATCATCCCAAGTCGCGTTGAGGAAGTTGCCGCCGAGGCAGGCTTCGGGAGCGAACGCGACCGCGTGGAGCAGCCCGTCGATCCCACCCCACCGTTGCTCGAGGTCGTCGGCGACCGCGGCGACGTGCTCAGGGTCGATCACGTCGAGTTCGAGCACATCCGGGTGGGACGTGAGCCGCTCCGCCGACCGTTCCGTCAGCCGCTTCGCCCGGCCGAATCCGGTGAGCACGAGCTCCGCGCCCTGCTGTTCGGCCATCTGCGCGACGTGAAAGGCGATCGAACGGGGATCGAGCACGCCGGTGATCAGCAGACGCTTTCCATTAAGCAACATCGGGTCTCCTCTGTGCGTCACGGCGTGGGGACGGTGTGGGGCACGCTGCCGACGACGACAGCCATGGCGATGCCCGCGTCGTGCGACAACGAACACGCGAACGTGCTCGGTGCACCGTCGATCCACAGTTCAGGCGCGCCGTCGGTCCCGGAACGGACCTCAACGTCGTGGAACGGTAGTCGCAGATTGCCGACGGCCTTGCGCACCGCCTCCTTGGCGGCGAACCGGGCCGCCAGTCGTGCGCGCTCCACGACCGACCCTTCGGCGACGCCGCCGCGGCGCGCGTCGGCGATCTCGCGGTCGGTGAACACGCGTGTGAGCAGCGCAGCACGCCGGTCGAGCGCCGCGGACAGACGGGTGATGTCGACGATGTCGCATCCGGTCGTCAATGCCGGCGCGTTCACTGCCCACCCGCCGCGTCGCCACCGTGGAACGCCGAGTAGTCGGCGGCCATCTCGGTGCCCGCGAGATCGGCGAGGGTCTTCTGCAGGGCATCATTGAAGGCACGCCGAGATCGCGGAGTGTCCTCAGGTGGATCGAACGGTGCTCCGAACGTGACCGTTACCGGCCCACCCGTCACGCGCGGGCGAGCGTCGATCGGCCACACCCGGTCGATGCCGACCACGCTGGCGGGGACGACGGTGACCTGGTGATGCGCCGCCAGTCGCGCGACGCCGCTGCGCAGGCGGTGGACGCGGCCGTCCCGGCTCCGCGAGCCCTCGGGATAGACGGCGACGCAGCCGTCCATGTCGAGCAGCGCTCCGACCACGTCGAGTGCCGACGCGTCAGCCTCGCCGCGCCGCAGCGGCACCATGCCGAGCTTGGGCAGCATCGGCCCGAACACCGGCACCGACGTGAGCTTGAGATCGCCGAGGAAGTACACGGGCCGCTCGATGGCCACGGCGAGCGCTAGCGAGTCGGCATGCGACTGGTGCGTCGAGGCGATCAGCACCGGGCCGGACGACGGAACCTGCTCGGCGTCGTGGACCACCAGTCGCATCCAGCGCCGCAACAGGGGCCGCAACACGAGTCGCACCCCGGACCGTTCGCCCGGAACCATCGGCGTCAGACGCCATGGCATGCGCGAGACGGACACGGGCGACGTCACATGCGCTCCCAACGATCGACGAACTAGGCGGCGGTGAACACCAACGCGGCATTCTGCCCACCGAAGCCCATCGACGTCGATAAGACGGCCTCGAACGCGACGTCGCGGGGTTGTCCGGTGACGACATCGAGGTGGATTTCGGGATCCTGATTGACGAGATTCGCGGTCGGCGGCACCCGCTGTTCACGCAGTGCACGCACGGAGAACGCGGCCTCGACGGCTCCGGCGGCGCCGAGCAGGTGCCCGGTGACCCCCTTGGTCGAGGTGACGACGAGCTTGGTCGTGTGGTCACCGAATACGTGGTGCAATGCACGTGTCTCGGCGGCATCGTTGAGCGGCGTGGACGTGCCGTGGGCGTTGACGTGCCCGATGTCCGCAGGCGCGAATCCGGCGTCGTCGAGCGCGCGACGCATCGCGAGCGCCGCGCCACCGCCGTCCTCGGGTGGCGCGGTCGCGTGGTAGGCGTCCGCCGACGCGCCCGCACCGGCAAGCACCGCAAGCGGCTCGGCGCCACGTGCACGCGCGTGGGCCCGGGTCTCGAGCACGGCCACGGCCGCGCCCTCACCGATGACGAACCCGTCCCGGTCGACGTCGAACGGTCGCGATGCGGTGGCGGGATCCGGGTTGCGCGTGAGCGCACCCATCTGCGCGAACGCACTGACCGCGAGTCCCGTGATTCCGGCCTCGACCCCGCCGGCGAGCATGATGTCGGCGGTGCCGGCGCGCAACAGGTCACGCGCCATGTGCATCGCCGATCCACCGGCGGCACAGGCGGTGTTGACGGTCATGTTCGGACCGCGCGCGCCCGTGCGGATCGCGACGGTTCCCGCGGCGGTGTTCGACAACATCTTGGGCACGAACATGGGGCTGACCCGTGCCGGACCCTTGTCGAGGTACCGCGGATACTCGTCCTGCCACGTCTCCGCGCCGCCGATTCCCGAGCCGAGGATGATGCCGAGGCGGTCGAGATCGATGCCGGCGAGCGTGAAGGGGTCCTCGTCGCCGGCGCTGAGCCCCGCGTTGACGACGGCTTCACGGGCCGCGATCAGCGCCAGGTGGGTGAAACGGTCGAGCCGACGCGCGGTGCCGCGGCCGAGTTCGGCATCGGGATCGAACGTCGGAACGCGGCACGCGATCGTGACCGGCGTGCCGGCATCGACGAGGAAGTCGTCGACCGCCGCCGCCGTCGCCCCCGCGAGTACGCCGTCCCACGCCGCGTCATACCCGCGGCCGCTCGGCGAGATCACGCCGAAGCCGGTCACCACGATGTCGTGGTCACTCACCACACGTCCTTTGTCGATCCGGCGAACCGAACCACTTGGCTCACTGCTTGGACACGACCTTGTCAATGGCGTCCTGCACGGTCCGCACGTCCTCGAGTTCTTCGTCCTCGAGCTTGACGCCGGTCTTCTCCTCGAGCACGAGCGTGAGTTCGACGACGTCGAGCGAGTCGAGTCCGAGCGCTTCGAAGGTGGCTTCGGGGCTGACGTCCTCGGCCGGGACGCCGAAGTCCTCGGTCAGCATCTCGGTGAAGACGGCGAGCAGGTCCTGGCTCACGGGTATCTCCTTGTGTCAGGCACGGCCGGTCGCGGTCGCGTCCGGTTGGCGTGGGAATGGCGGGGCACACGGTACGCGGCCGTACGGCCCAGCGGGAAACGTTGGTCGGCGAGCATGGTCACATCCCTGCGCCGCCGTCGACGGGCAGCACCGCACCGGTGATCGATCGCGCCGCGTCGGTGGTCAGAAAACGGATCGCGGCGGCCACCTCGTCCACCTCAACCGCACGGCCGGTCGGCGCCAGATCGCGTAGGGCATCGCGCGCCGCATCATCGAGTGCATCGGTCATCGCCGTGGCGACATAGCCGGGTGCGACGACATTGGCCGTGATGTTCTTGCGCGCGACTTCACGGGCGAGCGACTTCGTGAAGCCGATCAGTCCGGCTTTCGACGCGGCATAGGCGGTCTGTCCTGCGTTGCCACGAAGTGCGACGATGCTTGCGACGCTGACGATGCGCCCACCGCGCGCGCGCAACATGGGCCGCAGGGCCGCCCGGGAGAGCAGGTAGGCGCCGCGCAGATTCACGGTGACCGTGTCGTCGAAGCGATCCGGATCGAGCCGGAGCAGCAGGTCGTCGTTGGTCACCCCGGCGTTGTTGACGATGATGTGCAATTGGCCGAGGTCGACGGCCAGATCGACCGCGGCCTGAATACTGTCGGCGTCTGCGACGTCGATCGGAACGGCACGCGCGCCGCCACCACAATCGGCCGCCACGGCCTCGGCTGCCGACTCGTTTGTTCCGTAGCCGACGAGCACCTGGTGGCCGTCGGCGGCCAGCGCACGACACGTCGCCGCACCGATGCCGCCACTTCCTCCGGTGACGATCGCGACCGTCATATCGACGCCTCGCCGGCCGCGCCGCTCCAGGTGAGCAGGCAGGCCGCCCAGGTCAGTCCGGCACCGAAGGCGGCGAGCAGCACGCGATCCCCTGCGGTGAGCCGTCCGGCGGCGCGCGCGTCGAGCAACGCCAGCGGAACCGACGCTGCCGAGGTGTTGCCGTGCTGGTCGACGGTGACGTGCACTTGCGAATCGGCGACACCCAGGCGCTTGGCCACCGCATCCAGGATGCGCACGTTCGCCTGATGACCGACGAACAGGTCGACATCGCCGACGGCGATGCCGGCGGCGTCGATGACGTGCTGCGACGCCTCGGTCATGCGCGCCACCGCGTTGCGGTAGACATCGCCGCCGCGCATCGTCAGATACACCCGTCGTTCCGCCAACGCCTGCTCGTCAGTCGGCCGACGGGTGCCGCCGGCCTCGGTCCACAGCATCGAGGGGTCGGATCCGTCGACGCCGAGATCGAACGGTCCCAGGATTGCCGATTCGTCGGGCACGAGGACGACCGCCCCGGCACCGTCGCCGAAGAGGACACGCGTGGAGCGTTCCTCCGGGTCGGTGACACGGCTCAACGTTTCGGCACCGACGACGAGCACCGGCGCGGACTCGGTGACGGCCAGAGCTCCGCCGACGCGCAGCGCGTACACGAAGCCGCTGCAGGCGGCGTTGACGTCGAACGCCCCGACGTTCGTGCCGAGCTTCGCCGCGACGATCGGCGCGGTTCCCGGCAGCGGATGGTCGGGGGTGGTGGTCGCCACGATCACTGCGGCCACGTCCTCGACACCGAGCCCGGCATCGGCGAGCGCCGCCTTGGCGGCATGCATCGCCAGATCGGAGGTTGCCTCCTCGGGGCTGGCGATGTGACGCTGGCGGATCCCGGTACGCGTACGGATCCACTCATCGGACGTGTCGAGCACCTGCGCGAGGTCGTCATTGGTGACGATCTCGCTCGGCAGGTACCCGCCGAGTCCGCGGACAGCGACCGGAAGGATCACGAGGCCACCTCACTGCACTTGTGGTCGGCGAGCGCGCCGACGACGTCGGCGACGTCGTCCGGCGCTTCGATGCGATGGACACGTACGCCGGCCAGTTCACGCTTTGCGAGTCCGGAGAGGACTCCCCCGGGGCCGACCTCGAGCAACTCGGTCACCCCCATTGCGGCGAGTTCAGCCTGGACCTCACGCCAGCGGACGGGCGCCAGCATGCCCGCGACGAGCGCGTCACCGATGGCCGTCCCGGTGCGCAGCGCCGACGCAGATGCACCCGACACGAGCGGGACTCTGGGATCGGCGATGTCGAGCGCGGCGAGTGCGGCCGCGACCTTGTCGACGGCTTCGGCCATCGCCGGCGAGTGGAACGCCCCCTCGACGTCGAGCGGCACGGCCCGTCCGCCCGCCTCCCGGGCCCGGTCGCGCACACGGTCGACCGCGTCGTGCGGCCCGGCGACGACAGCCTGGCCGTGCGCGTTGTCATTGGCCACGACGAGCTGCGGGATGTCGGCGACGAGCGCGGCGACCGCGTCGGGATCGAGCTTGACGATGGCCGCCATGGTGCCGGGATTGGCGGCGCACGAAGCAGCCATCGCCGCGCCACGCGCTCCAACCAGCCTGCTCGCCGCGGAGACGTCGAAGCATCCACCGGCGCAGGCCGCGGTGTACTCACCGAGACTGTGGCCGGCGACGACATCGACGTCGACGCCGGCGTCGGTCAGTGCCTGCCAGGCGACGATCGAGGCCGTGAAGATCGCAGGCTGGGCGTCGGCCGTACGGCTGCCAGCGGTCCCGTCACCGGCGATCGCGACGATGTCACGGCCGAGCGCAGCGCTGATGTCCTCGGTGACCGCGAAGGCGGGATGGTCTCGCCACGCATCGAGCGATCCGGCACGGTGGGAACCCTGTCCGGGGAACACGGCGGCGATGGCCACGCACAACCTCCGACTTCTTCAACGCGGATCGGCGGAACCTCGCCACGGATGCGGCCCCGGACATCCGGCGCACACCGGGCAAGTGTAGGCAGAATTGACGCAGACGTCAGGTCACCGGCAGGCGGCCCGCTCAGTACAACGAGACGGCCCGTCCGTCGTTCGCGCCGATGTCGGTGACGATCTTGGCGATCAGGCCGGGGGGCACTTCGTCGTCGAGCGACAGCGCCATGATGGCCTCATTTCCCACGCCCGACCGGCCGACCTGTGCGGAGGCGATGTTGACGCCGGCGGCACCGAACTCCATGCCGACCGCGCCGATCACCCCCGGGCGGTCCTCGTAGCGGAAGAACGCCATCTGGGCGGTCGGCTCGACGTCGATCGGCGTGTTCCACACCTCGATGAGGCGCTCGCGCTGCCCCGGGTGCAGCAGCGTGCCGGCGACACACACCTCATTGCCGTCACGGTCGGTTCCTGAGACCCGCAGAACGGACACGTAGTCGTCGCTGTGCGGATCCGAGACCTCGCGCAGCCGGATCCCGCGGTCCTCGGCGAGCAGCGGTGCGTTGACGAACGTGACCGGATCGCTCGAGATCGGCGTCAACATGCCGCGCAACACGCTCAAACCGACGATTCGACCGTCGACGTCGGCGAGGTCGCCCCGGTATTCGACGGTGACCTCTCCGCCGATCCCGTCGTGGACGAGTCCGGTGAGCAGGCTGCCGAGCTTCTCGGCCAGCGGCAGGAACGGTCGGACCGCATCGCTGACCTCGCCAGAGGCGATGTTCACCGCCGACGGCACGAACTCGCCGCGCAACGCCAGATCCACATACTCGGCGACCTGGACCCCGGCCTTGTCCTGCGCTTCGACGGTCGACGCACCCAGGTGCGGGGTGACGATGACGTTGGGCAGCCCGAACAACGGACTGTCGGTCATCGGCTCGGCCGTGAACACGTCGACCGCAGCGCCGGCGATGACCCCGTCACGCGCAGCGTCAGCGAGCGCCTGCTCGTCAATGATGCCGCCACGGGCGACGTTGAGCACCCGTGCCGAGGGCTGCATCCGCGCGAGCAACTTCGCATCGATCAACCCGGTCGTCTCCGCGTTCTTTGGCAAATGGACCGTGAGAAAGTCGGCGCGTTCGACGACCTCGACGACGGTATCGACGAGTTCGACGCCGAGCCGGGCAGCCCGTTCCGGAGAGACGTAGGGGTCGTAGGCCAGCAAGCGCATTCCGAACGCGTGGCAACGTTGTGCGACGAGCGTGCCGATTCGACCGAGTCCGAGGATGCCGAGCGTCTTGTCCTGCAGCTCGGTGCCATTCCACTTGGAACGCTCCCAGCGACCGGCGACGAGTGCGGCGTGTGCCTGGGGAATATTCCGCGCCAGTGCGAGCAGCAGCGCGACCGTGTGCTCGGCCGCCGAAACGGTGTTCGACAGCGGCGCGTTGCACACCAGCACGCCGTGCCGGGTCGCCGCGTCGACATCGACGTTGTCGAGTCCCACCCCCGCACGCGCGATCACCTGCAGCTCACGCGCCGCGGCGATCACGTCGGCGTCGATCTTCGTCTGCGAACGCACGACAACGGCGTGGTAGGACGGAATGGTGGCGAGCAGCTCGTCTTTGGACATGCCGACACGCACGTCGACGTCGTGCCGCTCGGCCAGAAGCTCAACACCCGCGGGTGCGAGCTCATCGGCAACGAGAATCTTCACGTCGTTTACTTTCCCCAGACACTGGTGGCACAACGTCGCGCATGGTACGTCGCGCGACGGCGATCCCCGACCGCGGCGCCGGCGACGGCGTTTCACCCGTGTTCGAGCGGCAGCGTGCCCGACGGGGTGTCGAACCGGTTGATCATCGTCGGGGTGGCGTTGGCCACGTAGTCGAGCAGGGTGGCCTCGACGTCGGCGTCGAAGGCCTGGGCACGGATCGCCTCGGCCATCAGTTCGGCCCAGCGAACCGCGTGGGCCGGGGTGATCGTGAACGGCGCATGGCGCATACGCAGCCGCGGGTGGCCGCGGTCGCGGGAGTAGATGTCGCCACCACCGAAGTATTGGGCCAGAAATCGAGCCAGGCGCTGCTTGCCCGGCTCGAGGTCGTCGGGATATTCGGGGCGAAGCAGTTCGTCGACCTCGACGCGCGCATAGAACGCGTCAACGAGCGCGACGAACGCGTCGAGGCCGCCGACGCGGGCGAAGACCTCGTGGGGATGCAGCGGTGCGTCGTCGGTCACAGTGCGCGCTCGTAGTAGGCGACGTCGAGGTAGGTGCCGAACTTGTAGCCGGCCTCGGTCAGTGTGCCTCGAAGCGTGAAGCCCCAGCGCGTGTGGAACGCCTCGGACGCCGCATTGGGCAGGGCGACGATCGCGTACGCGCGGTGGAAGCGCTCGTCGGGCTCGAGCCGTCGCAAAAGTTCGCGGTACAGCGCATTACCCAAACCGTGGCGTTGCGCGTCGGGCGCGACGTAGACCGACAGTTCGATGGAACGGTCGTAGGCGGGTTTGGGCCGGAAGCGCTGCGTTTCGACATATCCGGCGACCACGCCGTCGGTCTCTGCGACGAGCAGGTGGTAGCGGCCACCGGCGACCTCGTCGGTGAACCGATCGGTCCACTCGCGCGGCGTGCGCACCTGTGTGTTGAACGTCGTCGTGGTCCGCAAGACATAGTGCGTGTAGATCGCCGCGACCGCCGGAAGGTCGGCCGGCGTGGCGTCGCGCACGGTCACGTGCCCGGGATCTGCTGACATGGGGCGAACGCTAACCGACATCGCGGAAGCTTCGTGACGTCATGCGTGGTGCTGGCGCCACGCCGCACGTTCCTCGGGCGGCACGTCGGTGGGTGTTGGCCGGACCTCGCGGCCTTCGGCCAGACCACGCAGGCGCTGCCACTCGGCCATGCGTCGCGTCGCCGCATCGATCATCTCGCGGCCGAAGACCGCCGCGCCGGCGCCGGTGTCGGCAGCGGCCGCGTAAGCGTCCAACAGGTCGCAGGCGTGCTCGAAGTCGTCCTGCGTGATCCCGAACGCGGTGGTGACCGGGGCGATCTGCGATGGATGGATCACCCATTTGCCGTCGTAGCCGATCGCGTGGCTGCGGGCCGCAGAGGCTGCCAGCCCCGCCATGTCATCGAGCCGGGCGTAGGGTCCATCGATGGCCTGGACGCCGGCAGCACGAGCCTGCACGAGGATCGTGCTCAGCAGCGGGACCCACGGATCGCCGGGCACATCAGCGGCCGCCCCGATCGTCGTACCCGGCATACCGAGCGACGCCGACAGGTCGCCGGGTCCGACGATGCAGGCTTCGATCTGCGGCGAGGCCGCAAGGATCACCGCGATGTCCCGCAAGCCCACGGCGTTCTCGATCTGGACCTCGAGGCCGGGCGGCGCATCGCGTGCCAGCGCTTCGGCCACTGCCGTCACCTCGCCGGCAGAACCGACCTTGGGCACCACGACGGTGTCCGGAGCCACCGGTGCGTCGCACAGCGCCGCGAGATCTCCGGACGCCCACGGCGAGTCGAGCGCGTTGATGCGCACCGACACCGTCGGCGCGGCGAACGTGAGCTGCGCGAGCGCGTCGCTGACGGACACACGCGCCGAGGCCTTGGCATCCGGAGCAACACCGTCTTCGAGATCGATGATGATCTGGTCGGCTGGCAAGGTCGTAGCCTTGCGCAGCATCCGTGCCGATGTTCCGGGCACGACGAGACAGCTGCGGCGCAGGCGCATCATCGGCTCGCCTGGCGCTGGCGGCTCACCGTCGGCATGCACCGTCATGAGGTCGATGGCGGCTGCCGCCAGCCGCTCTGGCGTTCGTTGAACTCGCGCATGACCGCCTCGTGCGATGGCGCACCGCCGCCGAGCCGCGCGGGCACCCACGGCGCGCCCGCTGGCGCGCCGTCGGGATACGACTCCTGCAATCGGTGCAGTTCGGCCGCCATCGTCGTGCGCAGCGACTCGGTGGCCGCGACAGCGTCAGTGTCGGCGCCGATGTACATCGGCGCGGCGAACGAGACCGACAACGGGATGCCGATCCGCGGCCGCGGCGGGATGCCGCGTGCCGCCAACCGCTGCGACCCCCATCCGACGACCGGGACGATCGGTGCGCCGGCACGCTGCGCCATGCGAACCGCACCGGTCCGGAACGGCAGCAGTTCGAACGACGCCGACAGCGTCTGCTCAGGGGCGACGACGACGAGATCACCGGCGCGCAGTGCCTCGACGGCGGCGTCGAGTGCATGCGCACGCGAGAAGCCCGAACCTCGGTCGATGGGAATCGCGCCGATCAACCGGGGAGCCCAACCGACCCAGCGGCTGTTCCAGATCTCGCGCTTGCCGAGGAATCGCAGCGGTCGCCGTCGGCGGACGACCACCGCCCAAGCGAGCACGATGAAGTCCACGTAGCTGTGGTGGTTGAACGCCAGTACCGCGGGTCCGGACGCCGGCACGTTCGCGATGCCCTCGACGCTGATGGGGGCGCGCAGCAGCCAGCGCACGCCACGCACGATGCCCTCGAGCACGCGCCATCTCCAGGTGAGCCGCAGAGGCGTCACGACACTCCCGTCGTCGCGGGCCGGGGCACCGCGGTCACACGACCCGTTGCATCCGCAGCTTCGAACCGTCGGTGATGGATCGCGACCCGCGGGACACGGCGATCGTGCCGCTGCGGACCAGCTCGCGGATGCCGTAGGGCTCGAGCAGTTCGGCCATGGCCTCGAGCTTGCCCGGATTGCCTGCGACCTCGATGGTGATCGCGTCGTGGGCGACGTCGACGATCTTGGCGCGGAATACGTCGGCGAGTTCGATGATCTGTGACCGGGTATGTCCGTCTGCCGTGACCTTGATGAGCTGCAGTTCGCGCTCGACCGACTCCTCGTCGTCGAGTTCGACGATCTTTAGCACGTGCACGAGCTTGTTGAGCTGCTTGATGATCTGTTCCAGCTGGACCGCCTCGGCGCCGACGACGATCGTCAGCCGGGAGACATGTTCGTCGTCGGTCGGGCCGACCGCGAGCGAGTGGATGTTGTAGGCGCGGCGCGCGAACATGCCCGCGATGCGGGTGAGCACACCGGGCCGGTTCTCGACCAGCACTGCGAGTGTGTGACGGTCATTCACGATGACGCCTCCTCGGTTGGATCCGTGCCGCAGTACCCGCTCACTGGGCGGCGAGCCGTGCCCGCCACTCTTCGGCGGACTCGATGATCTCGTCGTTGCTGGCACCGGCCGGCACCATCGGGAACACCATCTCGTCGGGGTCGACGCGCAGGTCGATCAGCACCGGCGAGTCGACGATGCCGTGTGCCTTCGACAACACCGTGTCGAGCTCGTCGACATCGTTGACCCGGAATCCCGGAATGCCGTAGGCGTCGGCGAGCTTGAGCAGATCCGGCAGATCCTGCGGCAGCGCCACCTGCGACAGCCGGTCGTCGTAGAACAGGTGCTGCCACTGGCGCACCATGCCGAGGAAGCCGTTGTTGATCACACACACGACGACGGGAAGGTCGGCCTGCACCGCAGTGGCCAGTTCCTGCAAGGTCATCTGGAAGCACCCGTCACCGTCGATGACGACCACGGGAACGTCGCGACCCACGCCGGCCTTGGCGCCGATGCCGGCGGGCAGGCCGAAGCCCATCGTGCCCAGCCCGCCCGAGTTGATCCACTGGCCGCTGCGGGTGAACGGAATGATCTGTGACGCCCACATCTGGTGCTGACCGACGCCGGAGACGTACACCGCGTCGTCGCCCCACTTGTCGTAGATCGCCTGCACGGCGGTTTGAGGCTTGAGCACTCCGTGGTCGGCCTGCTCGACACGCAGCGGATGGTCGGTTTTCATCGCCGTCAGGTGCTCACGCCACGCCGCGGCGTCCGGTGCATAGCCGACGGCACGTTCGGTCGACTTGCTGTCGATCGCCACGAGCAGCTGGCCCAACACGACCTTCAGGTCACCGACGACGGGAACGTCGACGTCGCGGTTCTTGCCGATCTCGGCGGGGTCGACGTCGACCTGAACGATCCGGGCGTGCGGCGCGAACGCATCGAGCTTGCCGGTGACCCGGTCGTCGAACCGCGCGCCGAGCGTGATGAGCAGATCGGCCTGCTGCATTGCGGTGACGGCGGAATAGTGACCGTGCATGCCGGGCATGCCCACGGCGAGTTCGTGACGGTCGGGGAAGCCGCCGCGGCCCATGAGGGTGGTGACGACGGGAATGTTCAACCGCGTGGCGAAGTCGTAGAGCTCGTCGTGTGCGCCGGCGCGGACGATCCCACCGCCGGCGTAGATCAGTGGACGCGACGACGACGCGATGAGCTCGAGCGCTTCCTTGATCATCTTGCCGTGCCCGCGCACGGTGGGCCGATACCCGGGAAGGTCGACGCGGTCGGTCCATTCCCACTGCACCGTCTCGTTGAGCACGTCCTTGGGGATGTCGACCAACACCGGACCGGGCCGGCCGCTCTGTGCGACGTGGTAGGCCTCGCGGATCGCCCCGGCGATGCGATCGGCCGAGCTGACGAGCTCGTTGTGCTTGGTGATCGGCATGGTGATGCCGGTGACGTCGGCCTCCTGGAAGGCATCCGAACCGATCGCCGACGTGGCGACCTGGCCGGTGATGGCCAGCACGGGGATCGAGTCCATGTGCGCGTCCGCCAACCCGGTGACGAGGTTGGTCGCCGCCGGTCCCGACGTGACGATGCACACTCCGACACGTCCGGTGGCGTGCGCGTAGCCCTCCGCCATGTGGATCGCGCCCTGCTCGTGGCGGACCAGGACATGGGTGAAGTCGGCATCGATGAGCGGGTCGTAGGCGGGCAGGATCGCCCCGCCGGGATAACCGAAGACCGTATCGACACCCAGCGCCTCGAGGCTCTTCATCACAGCCTGCGCCCCGGTGATCTCCATCTGGTCCTCCTGTCACGCGTGTCTCGCGTGCAATCCCACTCCTACGAAAGAACCTCCCGGTTCGGGAGGTTCGCGCGTACCCGGATGCGGGTACGCGCTATGGAACGACAACGACGACACCGAGGACCGCACGGCGGGCGCCGACGGCCATCTCCAGGGTGCGCGTCTGCCGCGTCATCGTCGCTCCTCACACACGCGGTGCATCGAATAGTGGCGCGTCGCGGGCCATCGGTCAAGTCCGCGCACTCAGTCGGCCTCTTCGAGCACCTTGGTGACGGCTGCAGCGATACCGGATGCGTCCAGTCCCAACTCGGCGAGCATGCGGTCCGCGCTGCCATGGGGAAGGTAGATGTCGGGGACACCGAGCCGCAGCACCGGAGGTGCGGTGCGAACCCCGCAGCGCTCCATGATCCGGTCGGCGAGTTCCGCGCCCGCACCCCCACCGATGACCCCGTTCTCGACGGTCACGACCAACGGCGCTGCCGCCGCGGCCGCGAGCATGTCCGGGTCGGCGGGCCGCACGCTGCGCACGTCGAACACGGTGGCCGCGATTGCCGCATCGGACAATGTGCGTGCGGCCGAGAGCGCGGCGGGAACACGGTCGCCGATCGCGAGGATGCACACGTCGTCGCCGTCGGTCAGGCGCCGGGCCGTCAGGCCCGGCTGCGGCGTCGGATCGATCCTGAGATCGGCGGCCGTCGTGACCGTGCCCTTCGGGAATCGCACCAGCACCGGCCCATCGAGATCGACCGCTTCGGCCAACAGCGCCCGCAGGTCCTCTTCGTGGGATGGCGCGAACACCGTCATCGCGGGGATGCGCAGGCCGAGCGCCAGATCGAGAACGCCGTGGTGGCTCGGGCCATCGTCGCCGGTCACCCCGGCGCGATCGAGCACGAAGACGACGTGCTCCGCGTGCAACCCGACATCGAGGTTGGCCTGGTCGAACGCCCGCGAGAAGAACGTCGAATAGACGGCGACGACCGGCGTGTGCCCGGCGTGGGCGAGTCCCGCCGCGCACGTCACCGCGTGCTGCTCGGCGATCCCCACATCGAGCACACGGTCGGGATCGAGATCGTGCAGCGGCAGCAGTCCCGTCGAGCCGGGCATGGCGGCGGTCACGGCAACGATGTCGTCGCGTTCACGCGCGAGCTCGACGAGTATCTCGCCGAACGCCGCCGTCCACCGCCGCCCGCTCGACTTCGGCAGCCCGGTGGCGACGTCGAACGCACTCGTATCGTGAAGCCGCTTCTCCGAATCGTCCTCCGCCGGGGCATAGCCGCGGCCCTTCTGGGTGAGCACGTGCACGAGGACCGGCGATTCGATCCGGGCGGCGTGTGACAGCGCATGCTCGAGCCGTTCCACGTCGTGCCCGTCGAACGGTCCGAGGTACCGGATGCCGAGCGCCTCGACGAATGCCTGCAATGCAGGCGCTTCCGAGATCGCGGCCTTGATCGCGTCGAATCCGGCATCGGTCAGCCGCTCGACCCGCGGCAGGCGTGCAAGTGCCTGGTCGATCCGGTCCTTGACGAAGCGGTAGCGCGGATCGGTGCGCAGGTCGGCGACCCGCTCGGACAGCCGGCTGACGGTCTCTGCGTACGACCGGCCGTTGTCGTTGAGCACGATGATTGCCGGCAGCTGGTGGTGACCAAGATTGTTGAGCGCCTCGTAGGCCATCCCACCTGTCAGTGCGCCATCACCGACGACGGCGATAACCCGCCGCCGCTCGCCACGTGGTCGTCCCGTCTCGGCGCGCGCCAGTCCGCTTGCCCACGACAGCGCCGTTGAGGCGTGGCTGTTCTCCACGATGTCATGTTCGGACTCGTCACGCGACGGGTAGCCCGACAATCCGCCCGACTGGCGCAGCCCGGAGAAGTCGCGACGGCCGGTGAGCATCTTGTGCACGTACGCCTGGTGGCCGGTGTCCCACACGATGCGGTCGCGGGGCGAATCGAACACCCGGTGCAGTGCGATCGTCAGTTCGACGACACCGAGGTTGGAACCCAGGTGGCCGCCGACTTCGGCGACCGCATGGATGATGGCGCGACGCAGCTCACCGGCGAGTACGTCCAGGTCGTCACCGCTCAACGCGCGCACGTCGGCAGGTGACGAGATCCGCTCGAGTACCACATTGCCTCCTCGGCCCTTGCGCGACGCGGTGATCGCGCGGCCGACCGCCGGGCCGGATTCGACGGCAGCACATTCGGCCCGCAACGCATGGTAGGTGCCCACCGCGGCGTCCGCGGCGCCAGGCGACCCCGGATCGCCGTCAGCCGATCCGCTGACGCAGCAACTCGTTGGTGGCACGCGGATCGGCCTGTCCACCGGTGGCCTTCATCACCTGGCCGACGAGGGCGCCAATCGCCTTGGCATTGCCCCCGCGGATGGCGGCCACCGTGTCAGGATTGTCGGCGACGACCTGGTCGACGATCGCCGTCAGCGCGTCGCGATCCGAGAGCTGGACGAGCCCTTCGGCCTCCGCGATGGCCGCAGGCCCGTCGGCGCCGCCACGCTCAACGAGCAGCGCCAACACCTGCTTGGCGAGCTTCGTCGACAGCGTGCCGTCGTCGATCAGCTCGAGCAGCTCGGCCAGATGCCCGCCGGTGACGCCGCTGTCGGTGAGCGAGCGATCCGCAGCCGCCAGCAGGCCGACGAGGTCGGAGGTGACCCAATTCGCCGCGGCGGCTGGCGCCGCACCGTGGGCAACCGCATCATCGACGAGCGCGACGTAGCCACCTGTGACGATCGTGGCCACCTGTTCGGCGGCGATTCCGGAGTCGCCGAGCCGCGTGCGCGTCTGGGCCGGCAGCTCCGGCAGCTCGGTGCGGATCGCCTCGATCTGCTGCTCGGACCGGGTGATCGTGACCAGGTCGGGATCAGGGAAGTAGCGGTAGTCGGTCACCGACTCCTTGCGACGCAACGTCTCGGTGACGCCACGCGACTCGTCCCAGTGGCGCGTCTCCATCACGATCGACGTGCCGTCTTCGAGGGCCGCGACCTGCCGCTCGGCCTCGTAGTCGATCGCACGGCCGAGCGACCGCACCGAGTTGAGGTTCTTGATCTCGCAACGCGTGCCGAGTTGCTCGCCGAAGCGCCGCACCGACACGTTGGCGTCACACCGGATCGAGCCCTCCTCCATCCGCGCGTCGGATACCCCCAACGCCTGGACGATTGCCTGTAGTTCCCTCAGGTAGGCCTGCGCGGTCTGCGGATCGCGGATGTCGGGATGCGACACGATCTCGAGCAGCGGGATGCCCGCGCGGTTGTAGTCGATGAGCGAGCGGTCAGCGCCGTGCAGGCGCCCGGACCCGCCGACGTGCAACGACTTGCCGGTGTCCTCCTCCATGTGGAGGCGTTCGATGCCGACCCGACGCGTGACGATCGCACCGTCGAGTTCGACATCGACCTCGAGGAACCCTTCGGACACCAACGGCACGTCGTACTGGCTGATCTGGTAGTTCTTCGGCAGATCGGGATAGAAGTAGTTCTTGCGGTGGAACCAGCATCGCGGCGCGATTCCGCCATTGAGCGCCAGGCCCAGCAGCGTCGCGTCGTGGATCGCGCGCTCGTTGGGCACCGGCAGCGCTCCCGGCTGGCCGGTGCAGACCTCGCACACGCTCGTGTTGGGTTCGGCCCCGAAGTCCGTCGAACAGCCGCACCACATCTTCGTACGGGTCCCCAGCTCGACGTGTACCTCGAGTCCGACGACCAGTTCCCAGCCGCTGGGAAGCATCACGCCACCTCCAGCGCACGAGCGCCGACCGGGGTGGTGTCGAACGCGAGATCCTGCTCGACCGCCCAGGCGATGCGATACATCACGTCGTCGGCGAGCAGCGGCGCCATGATCTGCAGGCCGACGGGCAGCGGATCCTGCGCGTCGGCAGCAGCCGCGAGCCCGATCGGCACCGAGATGCCCGGGATGCCCGCCAGGGAGGCGGGGACCGTCGCGATGTCGTTGCGGTACATCGTGCGCGGATCATCGGCCTGCTCCCCGAGTCCGAATGCAACCGCGGGCGAGGTAGGCGAGACGAGCACGTCGACGTCGGCGAACGCCGCCGCGAAATCGCGTGCGATGAGCGTGCGCACCTTGCTGGCCTGCAGGTAGTACGCGTCGTAGTAGCCCGACGACAGTGCGTGCGTGCCGATCATGATGCGGCGACGCACTTCCGGCCCGAACCCGGCCGCACGGGTGGCCGCATTCATCGCTTCTGCCGTCGGCGCGTCGACGCGGAGGCCGTAGCGCACCCCGTCGAAGCGGGCCAGGTTCGATGATGCTTCCGAGGGGGCGATGAGGTAGTACGCCGACAGGCCGTAGCGCGAATGCGGCAATGACACGTCGACCAATTCGGCACCCATGGCTTCGAGCCGCTGCAGTGCCGCGTCGTACACGGCGGCGACGGCGGGGTCGAAGCCCTCACCTCGCAGTTCGTCGATGACGCCGATGCGCAATCCGTCGACTCCGTCATGCAGGCGCGCGAACAGGTCGCCGACCGGCTGGGGCACCGACGTCGCGTCGCGCGGATCATGCTGCTGGATGATCGCCTGCAACCGGGCGGCGTCCTCGACGGTGCGAGCGAACGGCCCCGCCTGGTCGAGGGAGGAGGCGAACGCGACGAGGCCGTGACGGGACACCGTGCCGTAGGTCGGCTTCGCGCCGACGATGCCCGTGAGCGCCGCAGGCTGTCGAATCGACCCACCGGTGTCGGTGCCGATCGCCAGTGGCGCGAGCCGGCCGGCAACCGCGGCGGCCGAGCCGCCCGACGAACCTCCCGGCACACGGTCAAGGTTCCAGGGGTTGCGGGTCGCGCCGAAAGCCGAGTGTTCGGTCGACGACCCCATGGCGAACTCGTCCATGTTGGTCTTGCCGAGCACGACGAGGTCCGCTTCGCGCACGAGGCGGGTGACCGTCGCGTCGTAGGGGGACATCCAGTCCGCGAGCATCCGCGATCCGCAGGTCGTTGGCGCACCCCGCATCGCCAGGACGTCCTTGAGCGCGAGCGGCACACCGGCCAGCGGGCCCAGGTCGCGGCCGGCGGCGCGCCGAGCGTCGATGTCGTCGGCGTGTTCCCGCGCCGCAGCCGCCGTCACCGCAACGAATGCGTGGAGCGCATCCGGATCGTCGCCGCGTTGCCACACCGGGCCGTCGACGTCGACGCCGTCGACCTCGGCGATGCGCTCGAGGAACGCGTCGACGACCTCGCGGGCGGACACGTCACGGGCGGTCAGACGTCCGGCGAGATCGGCTGCCGTCGCGGTGCACAACTCGTGCGACATCAGCCCTCCTCCGCGACGATCCGCGGAACCATGAAGCGGTCCTGATCGACCTGACGCTGCCCGTTGACGACGGGTGCGCAACCGAGCACCGCGTCGCGTGGCAGCGACGGCACCGGATCGTCGCCACGCGTGATGTCTGCCAGATCGAACGGATGTGTCATGGGCACGACATCGTCAGCGGCGACCTCGGCGACCCGTGCAGCGTCGCCAAGAATGCCCGAGAGCATAGGTGCGAGCGCATCGGCTTCGGCATCGTCGATGGCCAGGCGTGCCAGCCGGGCGACGTGGCGGACCTCATCGGGTGACAGGGCCACAGAAATCTCCTGCGATCGCGGGTGCGCCGCGAGGCTAGCGCTGTCGTTGCACCCACCCGACCGCACAACCCGAGGCGCGGCGGCGATCGCGCACCCGGCGGGTCAACCGAACCATTCATTGAGCAGCTGCGCTTCGAACGCGAGCTTGTCGTCGTAGGCGGCACGGCTCGGCGCCGTCAGGCTGACCTGCGGCACCGGCCGGGCGAAGAAGTCGCCTTCGACGACTGCCACCTCTTGGCCGGGGAACTCGAGGTAACAGTGTCCGTGACCGTCGAACTCGGCGCGTGGACCGGCATCGAGGTCTGCAGCCAGGTTCGCCGCCGCGACCCGTCCCGCACCCGCCGCGAATACGCCGGCTTTCGGCAGTGCTGCGGTCGCCGTGGGAATCGTCGTGCAGTCACCGACGGCATACACCCGCTCTGCGCTCGTCGTCAGCTGCTGCGGATCCGGGTGGATCCAGCCATCGGCAGCGGCCACGGAACTCTCGGAGACGACTCGAGGCGGTGCCGCTGCGGGAACGCCGAACACGAGATCGGCCGAGATCCGCGCACCGGTGTCGAACGTCACCGTTCGGGACACGTGGTCAACCGCGGTCGCCAGATGTTCGAGGCGCAGGCCGATGCCACGTTCGATCAGCCGTGCCGCGACGGCTTCGCTCGCATCGGCGCCGGCGACCGGGAGCGCACCGGGCGAAGGTGTGGCGAGCGTCAGCTCGATCGCGTCGCGCACACCGCGTGCCCGCAGGTGGGCGTCGAGCGCGAGTATCGCCTCGAACGGTGCGGGCGGACATTTGACCGGCTGACCCATGATGGCCACGACCAGCTGGCCTTCCGTCAACCCCGCCAGCGCGAGCTTGGCTCCCTCAAGTGCGCGGACGTCATACAGGTCGTGGCCGAAGGCGCCATCGAGCTGTGCGGCCTGGTCGGGATGCGACGGCGCACCGAGTGCGATCACCATGCCGTCCGCAGCCACATCGCCGTCAGTGGTGACGACGCCGCCGTCCTCGGCGGCGATCTGGGTGATGTCGGCATGCCGGAAGTCGATGCCGCGCTCGCGCAGGTCGGGCAGCTCCCGGGTGCCGTCGGCGAGCGCCCGGATCCCGACGAGATCCCAGATCTTGGCCCAGCCCATCGCGAACCGGTGATCGCGAGCGACGAGCACGACCTCGTCGGACGACGGCAGCACCCGACGGAGGTGCGTCGCGGCGGCGAGTCCGCCGAAACCGCCGCCCAACACCAGTGTTCGCGCCACAGATTCCTCCGTCGTCGTTGCTCCCGACCTGCAGCGTAGGTTCTCGGGGCGCGCTTTACGCACGGGGAGGTTTCGGTCACACTGACCGAAACCCCGATGCGGTGCCGCGCGCCCGCCGAGTCAGGAGTCCCCCGTGACCCCCGCACGCCCCGCTGCAGCGCCGACGTCGCTGCACACCGACCGCTACGAGCTGACAATGCTCGACGCGGCCCTGCGCGCCGGAACCGCCGACCGGCGATGCGCCTTCGAGACGTTCACCCGGGCACTGCCCGACGGTCGACGTTACGGCGTCTTCGCGGGACTCGGACGGCTCGTCGAGGCAATCGAACGATTCCGATTCGAGACAGAGCAACTCGACTGGCTGTCGACGAATGGTGTCGTCAGCGACGACACCATTCACTGGCTCGCCGACTATCGGTTCTCCGGCGACATCGTCGCCTACCGCGAAGGCGAGGTGTTCTTCGCCGACTCCCCGGTGCTCACGGTGACCGCACCCTTCGGTGAGGCTGTGCTGCTCGAGACGATCGTGTTGTCGATCCTGAACTACGACAGTGCCGTCGCCTCGGCGGCTGCCCGCATGGTCACCGCCGCAGTGGACCGGCCGTTGCTGGAGTTCGGCAGTCGGCGCACCCACGAAGAGGCCGCCATCGCTGCCGCGCGTGCCACCTATGTGGCCGGGTTCGACGCGACCTCGAACCTCGCCGCCGGCGAGCAGCACGGCATCCCGACCGCGGGCACGGCGGCCCATGCATTCATCCTCGTGCACGACGACGAGGCACAGGCGTTCGACGCGCAGCTGCGTGCTGCCGGACACGACACGACACTGCTCGTCGACACGTACGCGACCGAGGGCGGCATCCGTACGGCAATCGACGTCGCGCGCGACCTCCATGGCCGGCTCGGGGCGATCCGCATCGATTCGGGCGATCTCGCGGAGGAAGCGACCCGGGCACGTGTGATGCTCGACGACGCCGGATTCACCGACACGCGTATCGTCGTCTCGGGCGACCTCGATGAATTCCGCATCGCCGACCTGCGCGGCGCTCCGATCGACGGATTCGGGGTGGGCACGTCGGTCGTGACCGGTTCGGGCGCGCCGACGGCCGGGTTCGTCTACAAGCTCGTCGCACGCGAAGCCGACGGGCGGTGGATCCCCGTGGCGAAGTCGGGCGGGCCAAAGGCGACGCGCGGCGGGCGCAAGCGGGCCGTGCGACGCATCGCCGACGGTCGGGCGGTCGTCGAGACGCTCGACGACGGCAACGGCCCCGTCGACGACGAAGCGCGCATGCTGCAGGTCCCCGTGATCGACGCCGGCGACGTCGTCACCCGACCGACGCTTGCAGAGATCCGTGACCACCATGCGGCGGCTCGGGCCGAGCTCGGCGAGTCGGCACACGAACTGGCGCCAGGTCCGCCCGCGATCACCGTGACCCCAATGACCGGGAGGTTGCACGATGCCAGCGATCGATGAACGCTATGACGCCGAGACCGCCCTGGTCGTCGTCGACATCCAGAACGACTTCGCCGACCCCGAGGGCAGCCTGTCGGTCGATGGCGGCGACGAGGTCGTCGCGGCCGTGAACGACGAGATCGCCAGCGCCCGCGCGGCCGGCGCAACCGTCGTCTACACACAGGACTGGCATCCGCCCTCTACGCCGCACTTCGACACCGACGGCGGCATCTGGCCGGTGCACTGCGTCCGCGACACCTGGGGTGCCGAGTTCCACCCGCAACTGACGGTCGCCGACAACGCCCCGGTGGTCCGCAAGGGCGTCGACGGGGGTGACGGCTACTCCGGCTTCTCGGTACGCGATCCGGTCTCGGGCAGCGAGACCGCGACGGAACTCGGAAGGATCCTCGACGACGCCGGCGTCCGACGCCTGGTCGTGGCCGGCCTCGCCGGCGACGTCTGCGTCAAGGAGACCGCGCTCGACGGCGCGCGCCTCGGCTACGCCGTCACCGTGCCGCTTTCCACCACCCGATTCGTCGACCTCGCCGCCGGGGACGACGAGCGAGCGATCGCCGAACTGCGCGACGCCGGGGTCGACGTGGTCAGCCAATGAATGTGCGTGCGCCCGTTTCGGCGTGCGCCGTCGCAGTCGACGTCGCCCTGCTGACGGTGCGCGACGGACGGCTGTTGGTGCTGCTCGCCGAACCCGACACACCGCAGCTCAAGGGAACGTGGGCCCTGCCGGGCAGGCGCGTGCGGGACGACGAGAGCCTCGACGACACTGCGCACCGGTCACTGCACGAACTCGCCGGGTTCACGGCACCCGATGCGCATCTCGAGCAGCTGCGGACCTACGGGGACGTGGGGGGCGCCCCCCCCCCCCCCCGG
>JBBDSV010000011.1:0-18212 GCA_040904785.1 Nitriliruptoraceae bacterium | reverse complement strand
GTGGCGCGCGACCCGCGCGCCCGGGTGGTGTCGGTGGCCTATCTCGCGCTGACACCCACCGCCCACGAACCCGCACCCGACCGCCGCGCCCGGTTCGTCGACGTCGCCGATCTGGGCGTCGACGGGGCCCGGCTCGCCTACGACCATGCGCGGATCATCGATGACGCGCTCGAGCGGGCGCGGTCGAAACTCGAATACACCGCGCTGGCGACCGCGTTCGTCGAGGAGCCGTTCACGCTCGGCGACCTCCGCCGCGTCTACGAGGCGGTCTGGGGTGTGGCACTCGACCCGGCGAATTTTCGCCGCAAGGTCGCCTCCGCCCACGGTTTCGTGGTCGAGGCCGAGGGGCTGGCACCGCCGGGACCGGAAGGTGGACGGCCGGCGAAGCGCTTCCGGCGCGGCAGCGCCTATCGGCTCCACCCGGCGATGTTGCGGCCGGACTGAGCGGCGCGGACCGGCCTCAGGCTTCGGGCAGGGAACCGCGCGCGAGCACGTGCCGGAAACCGTCTTCGTCGAGGACCGGCACCCCCAGCTGCTCGGCCTTGTCGCGCTTGGATCCCGGCCGGTCGCCGGCGACGACCGCGGTCGTCTTGCGCGACACACTGGAGGAAACCTTTGCCCCACGGGACTCGAGTTCGGCGGTGGCCTCATCGCGGGTCCAGCCATCGAGTGTTCCGGTGACGACGACGGTCCAGCCGGCGAGCGGTGCGTCACCGGCCGGCGGCACCGGCTCGGCGGTCGTCGTGACCCCCAACGCGACCAACTCATCGATGAGCTGCGCGTTGCGGGGCGTCGCGAACCAGGCGTGGATCGACGCAGCGATGATCGGGCCGACGCCATCGACCGCCTCGAGTTCCTCCGGCGACGCCGAACGGATCCTGTCCAGGTCGGGCATGGCGCGCACGAGCGCGCGTGCAGAGGTGGGACCCAGGTGCCGGATGTTGCAGGCCACGAGCAGCCGGTCGAGCGGCCCCGAACGCGCCGCGTCGATGCCGGCGAGCAGATTGTCGACCCGACGTTCTCCCCACCCGTCGAGTGCGAGGAGTTCGTCACGGCGTTGATGCAATCGGAACACGTCGGCGAGGTCCTGCACGAGCCCGGCTGCCACCAGCAGCTCGACGGTCTGCTCACCCAACCCTTCGATATCGAGCGCGGTGCGCGACGCGAGGTGCGTCAGCGATTCGAGCAGGCGGTTGGGACAGTCCACGTTCTCGCAGTAGTGGTGCGCCTCGCCGTCGGGGCGCACCAGTGGCTGGTCGCAGAACGGACATTTGCTCGGCATCGTCCATCGACGGGCGCGGGACGGACGCTCGGTGACAACCGGGCCGACCACTTCGGGGATCACGTCACCCGCCCGTCGGACGATCACGGTGTCTCCGACCCGCACGTCCTTCGCCTGCACCTGGATCTCATTGTGCAGCGTCGCGTACGTGATCGTCGTTCCCGCCACGACGACCGGTTCGAGTACCGCGTACGGCGTCACCTTGCCGGTCCGTCCGACGTTGATCTCGATGCCGAGGAGCCGGGTCGATTGTTCGACCGGTGGCATCTTGTAAGCGATCGCCCAGCGTGGCGCACGTGACGTGAAACCCAGCTGCCGGCGCTGTTCGAGGTCGTCGACCTTGACCACCACACCGTCGATCTCGTAGCCGACGTCGTGGCGGGCGGCCGTCCATCGTTCGACGTAGGCCCATACGGCGTCGAGATCCGTGACCGTCTCGACGTGTTCGGCAACGGGAAGACCGGCGTCCGCGAGCCAGGCGAGTGCAGCGGCGTGGCCGGTGAACGTGACGCCGTCGACGGCGCCGAGGCCGTGGCACCACACGCGCAGCGGCCGCGTGCGGGTGACGTTGGGGTCCTTCTGTCGCAGCGCGCCCGATGCGGCGTTCCGCGGATTCATGAAGGCGGGGTCGCCGGCCTCGATACGGGCGGCGTTCATCGCGGCGAATGCGTCACGCGGGTAGTAGACCTCGCCGCGAACCTCGAGGAGCGCCGGCGGGTCGTCGATCGCCAGGCGATAGGGCACGGCATCGATCATGAACACCTGCGCGGTGACGTTCTCCCCGACCGTCCCGTCGCCGCGTGTCGTGGCGACGGCAAGCACCCCGTCGCGGTACACGAGATCGATGGCCACACCATCGATCTTGAGTTCGCAGGTGACCGGCACGGGTTCGTCGGTGGCCAGCCCGCGTTGCACGCGCGCGTACCACGCCGCAAGTTCCTCCCGCGCGAACGCGTTGTCGAGGCTGAGCATCGGCTGGGGATGCGTCACCGGCGCGAACGCAGTGTCGATCGCCGAGCCGACCTGCTGGCTCGGCGACGCGGGGGTAACCAGCTGCGGATGCGCGGCTTCGAGCGCCAACAGTTCGATGAACAGCCGGTCGTAATCGGCATCCGGCATGGGCGGCGCCGACAAGACGTCGTAGCGATACCGGGCGTCGCGCAGGACACGGGACAGTTCGTCGTGTCGCGCCCGCGCGGTCGCGAGGTCGCTCGACGACGCGGTCATCGCCGCCGGCTCATCGTCGCGCACCGCCGGCCACCGGCAGCGACGCGGGACGTTGTGCCCGCTGAACCCGCCCACCACCGAGGCACTGATCATCGGAGGCGTCGTAGACGACCGCAGATTGGCCGATCGCCACGCCGTGGACCGGCTCGGCGAGTTCGAGCCGCGCGGACGTGCCGTCGACGTGCACCTCTGCCGGCACGCTGCGCCCGTGCGCTCGGACCTGCACGCGCACCGCGCCGCTCGGCGGCGTGTCGGTCGTCCACACGGGCGCGGCGATCTCAAGCCACTGGCAGGCAAGCTCATCGCGGGGTCCGACGACGACACGTGCATCGTCGGCGTCGAGATCGACGACGAAGCGTCGCTCGGGCCGACCGGAATCCGCGGTGCGCGATGACGGTGCGAGCTCGCCGAGACCGCGCCGCTGCCCGACCGTGTACCGCCACACGCCGTCGTGCGTGCCGACGACGGTGCCGTCGACATCGACGACCGGTCCGGGTCGTGGCGGCACACGCGAAGCGAGATAGCCGGCCGTATCGCCGTCGGGGATGAAGCACACGTCGTACGAATCGGGCTTGTCGGCGACGCGCAGGCCGAGCGCGGCCGCGCTCGCGCGAACCGCGTCCTTCGTCAGCTCCCCGACGGGAAGCAGCGTGTGCGCAAGCTGGTCCGCGCTGGCCATGTAGAGCACGTACGACTGGTCCTTGGCCGCGTCAGCGGCCCGGTGCAGCGTGACCCCTGCACCGGGCGCGACCACGGGCCGGCCCCGGCGTCGCAACCGCGCATGGTGACCGGTGGCGAGCGCGTCGAAGCCGAGCTGGCGGGCACGGTCGAGCAGCGCGGCGTACTTGACCCGCTCGTTGCAGGTCACACAGGGATTGGGCGTTGTTCCCGCGGCATACGCGGCAGCGAACGGCGCTTGGACTTCGCGGACGAAGGTGTCGGTCATGTCCCAGACGTAGAAGGGGATGTCGAGCACCTGAGCGGCGCGCCGAGCATCCTGCGCGTCGTCGAGCGTGCAGCAGCCGTGACCGGACACCTGTTCGGTCTGCGGCAGGTCGGCAAGCTTGAGGTGGACACCGGTGACGTCGTGGCCGGCCTCGACGAGGCGTGCCGCGGCCACGGCACTGTCCACGCCCCCGGACATCGCGACGAGCACCGACGCCATCATCGCCCTCCGTCGCGGGCAGCCAGCACGAACGGGCCGTCAGCCCGCAGTCGCGTGATGGCGTCGGACAGTCGGGCGACGGCCTCGGCGACATCGTCGTCGGTCGTCGTCCACCCGAGCGACAGGCGCAACGGGACACCCCGTGCCCCCATAGCCGTCAGCACGTGGGAGGCCTTTGCCGCACCCGCCGAACATGCCGAGCCGGACGATCCGGCGACACCGACCCGGTCGAGCGCGACGGCGAGTGCGTCCGCGTCGACACCACCGAGAAGCAGGTGCACGTGCGAGGCCAGTCGCCAGGCGGGATCGCTCGGACCGGTGCGCCGTACACCGTCGATCACCGTCAGACCCGCCGCGAGCGTGTCGCTCATGCGGGTCAACCGTGCGGCGAGTTCGCTGCGTTCGGCGACGGCCGCGGCGACCGCAGCGCCGCAGGCGGCAATCAGGCCGACAGCGAATGTGCCGGAGCGCACGCCACGGTCCTGGCCCCCGCCGTGGATGACGGGCTCGACCGCCAAGCCGCGTCGCAACACCGCGACGCCGACACCTTGCGGACCGCCGAACTTGTGGGCCGACAAGGCCAATGCGTCGACCCCGAGCGCGCCGACGCGGACATCACGGGTCGCGAAGGCCTGGACGGCGTCGGTGTGCACCGCGACGTCGCGGTCCGCAAGTTGCACTGCCAGCTCCGCGACGTCGTTGACCGCCCCGACCTCGTTGTTCGCCGTCATGACGCTGGCGAGCACCGTTTCGTCGGTCACGGCAGCGACGACACGGTCGATATCGACCCGACCGTCGGCTTCTGGCGCAACGGCCGTCACGCGGATGAATCCACGCTCGGCGAGCCACCGCACCGTCTCGCCGACCGCGGCGTGCTCGACGGCGGTCGTCACGACATGCGGCACACCGCGGACACGGTCACGCGCGGCCCAGACGATGCCGGCAACCGCGATGTTGTCGGCTTCGGTGCCGCCGGAGGTGAACACGACCTCGTGAGGGGAGCAGCCGAGCGCTTCGGCGACCTGGTCGCGCGCCACCTCGACGACGGCACGTGCCTGCTGCCCGCGGGTGTGGGTCGCGGACGCGTTGGCCGCATCGAGCGAGGCCAGCAGCGCCTCTCGCGCCGGCGGGCGCACCGGCGTCGTCGCAGCGTGGTCGAGGTAGATCGCCATGGACACGACGGTAGCTTGTCGGCTCGGCCGCGCGGGCCGCGGCCAGGCCGACCGTCACCGGAGATCCCATGACCGCACCACACCTTCCCGACGGCGTGACCGTGGCTGCCGTCGGTGTCGTGCCGCTGGATCTCGACGTCGGTGTCCGCCGCGGACATCAGCTGCGACTGCTGAGCCTCGAACGATGGGACGGCTGGGCGGACTTGCGCTTCGCGCGCATCGACACGGGCGACGGAATGCGGCTGACGCGGCGGGTTCCACCCGCCGACGCATGGACGGTGCACATCGATGGCCAGCCCGCACACGTCTACGACGCCGTCGGCCGCGGCGACCGCTCGTTCAGCAACGGCGAGGTCCGTGTCGTCCCTTCGCCGCCGGCAGGTTCCACGGTCACGGTCGACGTCGACCTTGTCGGCGGTGACACTCCGCTGACGGCGACCTTCGTCGTCGCCGGTCGCTGATCGCCACGGCATCCACACCCGTCGACACGATCCGGGAGGCATCGATGGCTCGTTCGGCCCAGCGATTTGCGGCGTTCGCCGACGACCACGGGCTCGAACTCGACGTCCGTGAGTTCGACGCCGGCACGCGCACAGCCGCGGACGCGGCCGCAGCCATCGGCTGCGACGTCGCGCAGATCGTCAAGTCGCTCGTGTTCATCGCGGGTGGCACACCCGTGCTGGTGCTCACCTCTGGAGCGAACCGCGTCGACGAGTCGCGGCTCGCGGCGTTGCGCGGTGTCGACGCCGTTCGTCCGGCAACGGCCGACGAAGTGCGCGAAGCGACCGGCTACGCCATCGGCGGCACACCGCCATTCGGCCATCGAACCCCGCTCGACGTCATCTGCGACGCCGACCTGTGCGCCTTCGACGTCGTGTGGGCAGCCGCCGGGACGCCCCGGACAGTGTTCGCCATCGACCCGGACATGCTCATCGAACTCACCGGCGCGCACGTGACGGAAGTGTGAATCACGTGCGGACGCCGTGGCCTCGTCACTCTTTGACGTAGGGCTTGCCGTCCGCCGCTGGCGGTCGCAGACGCCCGATCAGGCCGGCGACGACAAAGATCGTGACCAGGTAGGGCGCGGTGAGCAGCAGATTCGACGGCACCGGGATGCGCAGCAACTGCAGCGACGTCGCAAGCGAATCGGCGAACCCGAAGATCAGTGCTGCACCGAACGCGGCGATCGGTCGGTAGCGACCGACGAGCATCGCCGCGAGCGCAATGAAGCCGCGACCGCCCGACATGTCCTTGGAGAACGACCCGACGGCATCAAGCGTGAAGTACGCACCACCGATACCCGCGAGGATGCCGCCGATGAGCACCGCCTTATACCGGGTCGCGAGCACGTTGATGCCGACGGTGTCGGCCGCCTTGGGGTGTTCACCGACACTGCGCAACCGCAGTCCCCAGCGCGTATCGAACAAGGCGTAGTGCAGCCAGAGGACCGCACCGAGCATCGCGAACACGAGGATCGACTGGCGGAAGAGCACCGGACCAACAAGTGGCAGTTCGCTCAGCAGCGGAATGGCGATCGTCGGGAAGCGGCTGGGCGCGTTGAGCGTGGGGATGGGTGAGAGGATCTGGGTCGTCAGAAACGAGGTCACCCCGGTCGCGAACACGATGAGCACGACCCCGACGACGATCTGGTCGGCCTTGAACTGAATGCTCAGCCCGGCGAGCATGAACGCGATGAGCACGCCCGCGCCGATACCGCCGAGCAGTCCCACCCACGGGTTGCTCGCCAGTGACGCGAACAGCGCGGCGGTGAACGCACCGGCGAGGAACTGGCCTTCGATCGCGATGTTGATCACCCCGGCCCGCTCGCACATCACCCCGGCGAGCGCGCCCAGCGCGATCGGGGTCGCGCGAGCGACGGTGCCACGGAGCAGCCCCACGAGCGACATGCTCCCGTCGGCTGCCGCCCAGGTGAGGAACGCGAGCACGAACAGGCCCGCGACAACCCCGACGATCACGACCGTCTTCGCGCCGAATCCGTGGGTGAACTGGCGTACCGCGATCGCGAGAATCACCCCGGTCAGCAGCAACACCGTCGCCGTGACGGGCAGGCGCAGGTCGGGCAGCATCAGCAGTTGCCCGCGGGCATCGTTGAGCACGAACGTGGCGACATCGCCGCGCGCGCTGGGGATGAGCCCGAAGGCCATGACGGCAGCCAGCAGCAGCGAGAAGCCGCCGAAGCGCCGGTTGCGGCGACGGATCACCACATGGGCGCGATCTGTCTCGGCCGTCGTCGCCGTCACATCCGCGCTCACGATCCCCACCCCTTTGCGACCTGGCCAGCGACGAGGTCGTCGGCCTTGATCCGGAACAGCGCACGGATAAGTCCGGGCGCCGCGATGAACACGATGATCAGCGCCTGGATGACCAGCACGAGGTCAAGCGACGTCCCCGTCTGCGCCTGCATCGATCGGCCACCGGCGCGCAAGGCACCCATGAGCAGCCCGGCGGCCACCGTCCCGCCGATCCGTCCACGACCGAGCAGGGCCACGGTGATGCCGTCGAAACCGACACCGGCCGAGAATCCGATCGTGAGCCGATGTTGCAGCCCGAGGATCATCGCCGCGCCGCCGGCACCGGCGAGCGCGCCGCCGGTGGCGAACGCGAGCACGATCGTCGCGCCCGGGTTCATGCCGGCGGTGCGTGCGGCGTCGGGGTTGAGTCCGACGGCGTTGAGTTCAAATCCGCGCGTCGATCGTTCGACGAGCCAGAAGATCACGCCGGCGAGCACGATCGCCAGCAGCAGCGACGTGTTGACGCGCAGGCTCTGCGCGAAACGCGGGAACTGCGCCGAGACCTCGACCGACTTGGAGATCGGATCGGCGCGGTCTGGACGACGGAACAGCGCGGTTGAGATCAGCCACGCGCTGACCAGCAGCGCGATGTTGTTGAGCATGATCGTCGAGATGACCTCATGTGCGCCGGTGCGCGCCTTGAGGATCCCGGGCAGCCACCCGTAGATCATGCCGCCGGCCATGCCGGCGAGGATCGCCAACGGAAGGTGCACGAGCAGGGGCAGCCCGGTGAAGCTGAACCCGACGAGTCCGGCGGCAACACCGCCGGCGACGAGCTGACCTTCCGCGCCGATGTTGAACAGCCCGGCACGCAACGGCACGGCAACCGCCAGTCCGGTGAGGATCAGCGGTGTGGCCGCGACGAGCGTCTCCGACCACTGCGCGCTGCCGCCGATCGACCCGCGCAGCAGCGCGATGTACGCATCGGTCACGCTCGACCAGGCGGCGGCGAACGTGTCGCTCGGCCGGGCCGTGAAGTAGCCGAGCGCGGTCCGCACGTCCGCTTCGGAGAACGCGATGATGAATGCGCCGAGTACGAGGGCGGACAGGATCGCCAGCACGGTGACGACGACCCCGGTCCCGGTGATCGCCGCGACGAAGCGCTGCGTGAACGTCGCGTCGAGCCCCAGTGCCCGAGCCGACGCAGCACGTTCCTTGGCGGATTCGATCTCGGCCTGACGCTCGTCTTCCGCCGTCGTCGTGGCCGTCTCCTCGCCGTTCGTTTCATCGCGTGTGCGGTCGTCGGTCATCGGCTCGCTCCTGCGGCCAGTACTTCGTCGGGGTCGGCACCAGCCATCATTCGGCCGACCGCCTCCTTGCTGACGGGCATGTCGAACGGGCCCATCAGCCGCCCCTGAAACATCACAGCGATGCGGTCGGCGAGTGCCAGCACCTCATCGAGTTCGGAAGAGACGAGGACGACCGCGGTGCCGCGGTCCCGCTTGGCGACGAGCTGGGCGTGGATGTTCTCGATCGAGCCAACGTCGACGCCGCGGGTCGGCTGTGCGGCGACGAGCAGGTCGATCTGCTGGTCGAGCTCGCGGGCGACGACGACCTTCTGTTGATTGCCCCCGGAAAGCGAAGAGGCGGGTGTCGCGACCGACGGTGTCCGGATGTCGTACTCGTCGACGAGCCGTTGCGCATGCGCGTTGATCGCGCCGAACTGCAGGGTGGCGCGACGGGCGAACGGTTCGACATCCCACAAGTTGAGGATGACGTTCTCGGCGACGGTGAATTCGCCGATGAGGCCGTCGGTCGCCCGGTCTTCGGGCACGTGACCGACGCCGCCGCGCAGCACCTGCTTGCGTGACCTGCCCACGATGCTGGATCCGCCGACGCGCACATCGCCGCCGTCGACGGGTTCGAGCCCCGTGATCGCTTCGACCAGCGGGGTCTGGCCATTGCCTTCAACACCGGCGATGGCGAGGATCTCCCCGCGGCGCACGGTGAACGTCGCATGGTCGACGACGGTCGCACCGGCGTCGTTCTGGACGACGACTTCGGCGACCTCGAGCACGACCTCGCCGTCGCGTGCCGCCGGCGTCTTGTCGACCTCGAGACTCACAGGCCTGCCGACCATGAGATTGGCCAGGTCCTGCTCGGTCGCTTCACGCGGGTCGGCCGTACCGACGATTTTTCCCCGGCGAAGCACGCTCACGCGGTCAGCGATCGCCCGATGCTCGCGCAACTTGTGGGAGATGAAGATCACCGAACGGCCGTCGGCCGTGAACGCACGGATCGCCTCGAAGAGATCCTCGATCTCCTGCGGGGTGAGCACCGCGGTCGGCTCGTCGAGGATGAGCAGCTTCGCGTCGCGATACAGCGCCTTGAGGATCTCGACACGCTGCTGGACGCCGACAGGGAGGTCTTCGACCAGCGCATCGGGGTCGACCGGCAGGCCGCGCTGCTCGGCGAGTTCCCGCACCGCAGCCGCAGCCTTGGCACGGTCGAGGCGCCCGAGCCGCTGGGTGGTCTCGACTCCCAGCACGATGTTCTCGGCCACGGTGAACACCGGAATGAGCATGAAGTGCTGGTGGACCATGCCGATGCCGGCAGCGATGGCGTCACCGGGATCGGCGAATGATACGGGGACGCCGTCGATGCGGATCTCGCCCTCATCGGCCGCGTAGAGACCGTAGAGGATGTTCATGAGGGTCGACTTGCCGGCGCCGTTCTCGCCGAGCAACCCGTGGACTTCACCAGGCTCGACGACGAGGTCGACATGGTCGTTCGCGACCACTCCGGGGAAGCGCTTGGTGATCCCCGCCAGTTCCAGCTTCATCCGACGACCTCCACCCGGGCGTCGTGGACGCTAGTCCGCGATCGAACAGGCGGACGTCAATTCGCTTCCCCGACAGCGGGAGGGGCATCCGGCGCACCGGACACCCCTCCCGCGTCACCGTGACACGATCAGTGGTCTGCGGACGCCACCGAGAGCTCACCGGCGATGATCGCCTGCCGGATGCCGTCGAGCTCGTCCTGCACCTCCTGCGGCACCATGTCGGAGAGATCATGGAACGGTGCAATGCCGACGCCGTCGTTCTCGAGGGTGCCGGTGTAGATGCCGCCCTCGAACGCGTCGTTGTACGCCGCGACAACCGTGTCGTACACGGACACGTCCATGTTCTTCATCACCGACGTCAGCATCAGGTGGCTGAACTGCGGCACCGAGACGAAACCGTCGGTGTCGACCCAGATCATCACACCCGAACCGAAGTCCTCGAGGGCCGTGGCGGTGCCAAGGCCGACCGGACCGGCGACCGGCATGATGATGTCGGCGCCCGCCTGCAGGAGTTCGTCGGTCACGTTGCGACCGTCATCCTGCGACTCGAAGTTTCCGGTGAACAGCCCGTCGCTGCCGTCCCAACCGAGGACTTCGACGTCAGTGCCGTTCTCGCTGTTGTAGTAGCGCACACCCGCGAGGAACCCGTCCATGAAGATCGACACGGTCGGAATGTTGATCCCGCCGTATGTCCCCACGGTGCCGGTCTCAGTCGTGCCCGCTGCGACGTAGCCCGCGAGGAACGCGGCCTCGTCGGTCGCGAACACGAGCTCCCGCAGATTGTCGTAGGTCGATTCGTAGGCGAAGTCGACGATGGCGAATTTCTGGTCGGGGTTCGCCTGTGCCGCGGCCTCTGTGGCCTCACCGAGCAGGAACCCGACCGTCACGATGACGTCGCAGTCCTGGTCGATGAACGCCTGGATGTTGGGTTCGAAGTCCGCTTCCGATGTCGACTCGAGGACGGCCGTTTCGATGCCGAGCTCTTCACCGGCCTGAACGAGTCCGTTGTAGGCCGTCTCGTTGAACGACCGGTCGTCAACGCCGCCCTGGTCGGTCACGAGGCAGCCACGGAAGTCCGCCGCTTCCTCTTCGGGCTCCGCTTCGGGCTCCGCTTCGGGCGCCTCAGATTCGGGCGCTTCTTCCGTTGGTTCGGGGGCCGGAGCCTCTTCGGGCGCCTCGCCACAGGCTGCGAGGGCCAACGCCCCGACAGCGAGCATCGCGAGGACGCGTCGTGTGGTGATCCTCATGTGCGCTACCTCTTCTTGTCTCGAACCGAGGCCGATCATGTGGTGATCGACGGACGATGCACGGCATCGTCGCTGGCGGTGCGTAGGTCCGTACGACGTACGGACCGTTCGGCGACTGCCGACCAGCCGGCACACGATCGGTGCCGACCCCCGGCAGGACTGCCCCACATCTGACCGTCACATACTACGTGTGTCGTAGTGCCCGTGTCGCGGATTTCGGCCACTGTCGCCTGACCATTCGTCGACGCCCACCCGGCGGCCGCCAGGCTCGTGCAGCGTGGCTCCTCACCGCCTCGGAGACCAGGGACCTTCGACTCGGCCGTCGCATGCCGTCCGGCAGCACCGTCGGCCGCGGTGAGCACCGATTTCGGACCGAAGAGACCGGTGCCGGCCATCATGGCCGGCACCGCAGACGTCATCGCGATCGGGTCACGACGTGCGTGAGCGGATCTCCTCGATCAGGGCGGGCACGACGTCATACAGGTCTCCGACGACCCCGAAATCGGTGATCTGGAAGATCGGGGCTTCGGGGTCCTTGTTGATCGCCACGATGTTCTGCGACGTCTGCATCCCGGCCCGGTGCTGAATCGCCCCGGAGATTCCGGCACACAGGTACAACGACGGCGAGATCGTGCGGCCGGTCTGTCCGACCTGGTAGCGGTGCGGATACCAGCCGGCGTCCGTCGCCGCTCGGGACGCGCCGACGCCGGCTCCGAGTACGTCGGCGAGCTGTTCGATGAGCTCGAATCCGTCTTCCTTGCCCAGGCCACGGCCGCCGGAGACGACGATGGCAGCCTCGGCGATGTCTGGACGCGACGAGTCGCTCTGCTTCTCGACCGACGTCACCGCAGCGGCCTTCGCGACGTCGGAGAGTGTCACGTCGAGCGCGACGAGCTCGGGCGCGGCGCCGTCCGCCGGCTCGGCGACGAACGCGTTCGAAGCAACACCGAACATCGGCACCTTGCCGTCCGCCACCCGCGAGGTGGTGATGAGTTCGCCACCGAACACCTCCTTGGTCGCCACGATCGCGCCAGCGTCGACGCCCAGGCCCGTGCAGTCGGTGATGACCCCGGCGTCGACCCGAATTGCCAGCCGCGCGGCGACATCCTTGACGTGGTTCGTCGAGGCGAACAACACCGCGGCGACATCCGTCTGGTCAAGGACCGCCTCGAGCGCCTCGACCTGCGGCAGGGTGACGTACGCGGACGCCTCGTCGGAGTCCCAGTGGTAGAGCTTCGTCGCGCCGTGCGCCCCGAGCTGCGCGGAGGCATCCGCCGCTCCGGGGCCGAGCCAGACGGCCGCGACCTCACTGCCGAGGTCGGCGGCGAGCGACCGCGCGGCGGTCAGCATCTGCAGGCTCACCTTCTTCGGTGTGCCGGCAGTGTGATCGATCAGGACGACGAGTTCAGCCATGGTGTGCTCGATTCGTGCGTGGATGCGGGCGCAGAATGCCGTCGGTCAGATGAACTTCTTCTCGGCGAGCCACTCGGCGAGTTGCCGCGCGGCCGAGCCGGAACCGTCGTCTTCGACGATCGTGCCGGCTTCCTTCGGCGGCCTCGGTTCGAATTCGTAGAGCGTCGCCGCCGCGGCACCGGCGCCGACATCGTCGGCCGAGACGCCGAGGTCGGCGAGCGACTTGACGTTGAGCGGCTTCGACTTGGCTGCCATGATCCCCTTGAAGGACGGATAACGCGGCTCGTTGATGGCTTCGACGACGCTGACGATGGCAGGCAAGGTCGATTCGACGACGTCGTAGCCTTCCTCGTGCTCGCGGTGCACGACGATGCGGTCACCGTCGATCTCGAGGTGCCGCGCATAGGTCAGGCTCGGCAGGCCCAGCAGTTCCGCGACCGCAGCGGGAACGAGTGAGGTGCGAGCATCCGTCGACTGGTTGCCGAAGATGACGACGTCGAATTCGGTGCCTTCGAGTGCCTTGGCGATGATCTTGGCGGTGCCCAGGGCGTCCGAACCGCCGATCGCCTCGTCGGTGATCTGCAGGCCGGCATCGAGGCCGTAGCTCAAGGCCTTGCGCACCACAGGCTGCGCTTCGTCGGGTCCGACGAGCAGCACCGTCAGCTCGGCGTCGTGCTCCTCCTTGAGCCGCATCGCTTCCTCGAGCGCGAACTCGTTGATGGGGCACAGCACGGACTCCACGGCGTCCCGGTCGACCGTCTTGGTCTCCGGGTCGATGATCTTGTCCCCTGCGGTGTCGGGCACACGTTTGACCGGAACGATGACCTTCATGACGCAACCTTTGCTTCTGGGGGCGGACCGGCCGGGGCTCGTCGCGCGGCGTGCCGCGCACCCTGTGGCCACACCGCATGCACTTGCATGCAGGGTAGGCGGTTGGTGCAGTGATGAGAAATCTCGGTACGAGCACGGACGCCACCCATCACTCGGCCTGCCGCCGTTGGCGCCACCACGTGCTCGCCACCGCGACCAGCGGTACGGCGAGGCCGCCGGCGATCATTGCGACAACGAGATCCCAGCCGCGCACGAGCGCCGCGCCGCCACCGATCACGACGCCATGCGGGGCAATCGCGAGCGCGACGCGACCCAGCGACGCTGAC
Organism: Nitriliruptoraceae bacterium; assembly: GCA_040904785.1. GTDB lineage: Bacteria > Actinomycetota > Nitriliruptoria > Nitriliruptorales > Nitriliruptoraceae > JBBDSV01. The sequence goes on along the minus strand of JBBDSV010000011.1, from coordinate 4,455 downwards.
GGGTCGAGCCGACGATGGGTCACCGTCGCCGCGGTCGCGCCGAGGGCGAGGAAGGCCACGCCGGCGAGCGTTGCGAGCGCCTGCATGCGCACCTCCCACGGGCACGGGCCCCGAATGGGACACCTTCAGCCTAGGCCGTACCTTGTCGTCGTCTCGGCCGAGGAGCCTGTCCGCGTGCGTGGCGTCGCCGACGTTGTACCGCGACTCGTCGTGGTGATTGTGCTCGTCGCCGTCTCGGCGTGCGCCGGCGGAACGCCGCAGCTGCACATCGAGACCGCGCAAGCAGCGCCTCCCGTCGCCGGGTCGTCACAGCTGACGGTCACGATCGTCAACTCGGGCGACGGGGACGACGAACTGCTCGGTGCAGCGACCGATGCAGCGGACGCGATCGAGATCCACGAGACCGTCATCGCCGAGCAGCGGGCAACGATGCGCGAGCACGACTCGGTTGCAATCCCTGCGGGAACCTCGGTCGCGTTTCGGCCCGGAGGCCTCCACCTCATGCTCGTCGTCCCCGACCCCACCCTGCGTGAAGGCGACACGTTCGAGGTGACGTTCGACTTCGCGCACAGCGACGATCGCACGATCACCGTCGAGGTCGTCGACTTCCTCGAACTCGCCGAGAGCGGCGCATGACACGCTGGAGCCTCGCGCTGCTGGCGGCCGTGGCGCTCGCGGCCGCATCGTGCAGCCCGACGACGTCGACCGCGCTGACACCCGCCGGCTTGGAGCGGGGACCGGACGGATGGCACGCCATCGCCGTCGACGGCGAGGAACGCCTGCCGTCGGTGACGCTCGCGCGCACGGACGGCACCCCGTTCGTCCTGCCCGACGACGCGCTCGGCACGCCGACGCTGCTGTACTTCGGCTACACATCGTGCCCCGACATCTGTCCCATCCACCTGGCGGCGATCAGCTCGGCGATGGCCACGACCGGCGTGTCATTCGATGAACTCGACGTGCTGTTCGTCTCGGTCGATCCCGCCCGCGACACACCGGAACGCATCGACGAATATCTCGCGAACTTCGACCGGCGGATCACCGGCCTGCACGGCGACCTCGCCACGGTGAGTGACGCCATCGCCCAACTCGATCTGCCGGGACCCGTCGTCGAAGGGCCCGACCCGCGCGGCGACGGCGACCTCGTCGGCCATCCGGCTCACGTCATCGGGTTCGACGCCGCGGGCGCCGGACGTCGCGTCTGGCCGTTCGGCGCCCGCCGCGCCGACTGGGTCGACGACCTGCCTCGCGTCATCGAGGAGTGGAGCTGACCGTGGCATGGTGGTGCTCGGCGACCGGGCAGGTCTGGACGTGGCGCTACACCCCGTTCGTCGGCGTCTGGCTCGTCACCGCGGGCCTGATCGGCGCCTACGTGCTCGCACACCGCCGCGCTGGACGGGCGCTCGACCCTGCACGCACCCGCGCGTGGATCGCCGGGGCGCTGGCGATCTTCGCGGTCTCCGAATGGCCGCTCGGCCCGCTCGGTGCCGGCTATCTCGCCACTATCGGCATCGCGCGCTACGTCGTGTTCACCTTCGTCGCCGCCCCGCTGCTGCTCTCGGGCCTGCCGGGTTGGCTCATCGACCGCTGGCTGCCCGACGGCAGTCGGCGGGCACGAGCCGTGTCCGCACTCACCCACTGGCCCGTCGCACTGGTCGTGTTCAACGTGGTGCTCATCGGTACGCACCTGCCGATCACCATCGACGCCTTCAAGGCGACGCAACTCGGCTCGTTCGCCATCGACACGCTCCACCTGTTCGCCGCGCTCGTGTGGTGGTGGCCTGCGATCCGCACCGAAACGCACCGCAACGCCATCGACGAGCCTGCGCGGTCGTTCTACCTGTTCGCCTCGAGCGTGCTCATGTTCGTGCCCGCGTCGTTCCTGACGTTCTCGCCGTTGCCGCTCTACGGGCTGTATGAGCTCGCGCCCCCGCTGTGGTTGTCGTTCGACCCGCTGCAGGACCAGCAGGCAGCCGGGATCATGATGAAGGTCATCGGCGGGTTCGTCCTCTGGGGCATCATCGCCGTGCGTTTCCTCCGCTGGGCGGGACGGCAACAACGCGATGATGTCGCGGCACGACGCGTCCGCGACGCGACACGCATCGCCGCCGCCCAGGCCGACCACCCCGACCGGCCGTCGACCTCATGAACACGGCCGCTCGATTGTTGCCGCTCGACGACGGCAGCTAGCGTCTGACGCCACACGTGCCGGCGACGGCACCGATCGCGCAATCGCAGGGGGACATCGTGAGCTGGCCGCTGTGGGCTGTCGCCGTTTCGACCGTGCCGCTGGTGCTGCTCGCCGTCATGGTGCTGCGATCGATGCCCGTCACCCGTTCGGCATGGATCGCGGTCGGCGTCGCCGGCGTGCTCGCGCTGGCGGTCTTCGGTCTCGACCTCGGCGAGCTAGCGGTCGCGATGCTGCGCGGCACGTGGACCGGAACCTGGATCCTGCTGATCGTGCTGCCCTCGCTGTTCCTCTACGAGATCCTCGACCGGTCCGGAGCACTCGAACAGCTCGCGCAGGCATCCGACCAGATCGCGCCGACGGAGGGTCGTCGGCTGCTTCTCATCGCCTGGGTCTTCCCCTCGTTCCTGCAGGGTGTGGCCGGATTCGGCGCACCGATCGCGATGAGCGCGCCCCTGCTGGTCCGCCGCGGCATGCCGCCGGTCGCCGCCGTCGCGGCATGCATGATCGGCTACCAGTGGTCGGTCACCTTCGGGTCGATGGGGTCGAGCTACTTCATGGCCGAAGCCACCGCGCGGCTGGCCGAGCCCGACGCCCGCGTGTTCGCGACCCGCACCGCGATCACGCTCGGCATCACCGCGATCGTCTCCGGCCTGATTGTGCTCACCCGCGGGGTTCGCAGCGCGGGCGACACCTGGCGGGCGCTCGTCATCGGCGTCATCATGGCTGCGACACTCTTCGTCGTCGTGTCGGTCCAGCCGGCACTCGGATCGACCGCGGCCGGTCTCGTCGGATTGGGTGTGTGCTGGTGGCTGCTGCCTGCCCGCGGACAGCCGCGCCCGGGCGGCGGCGATCTCGGCGTCGCCGCGCTGCCCTACATCGTTCTGTCCGTAGCGGCCGTCACCGGCCTGTGGTTTCCGCCGGTGCGCAGCCTGTTCGAGCGCGTGCCGGCGTTCGCACCGGTGCTGCCGGGCGTCGAGGCGGCCTTCGGCTACCAGCAGGCGGCCTCAGCGGTGACACCGACGTTCCGTCCCCTGCTGCACCCGTTCGTCTACATGCTGCTCGCGATCGCCGTCGGGCTCGTCGTCTATCGGCGCAAGGGCTGGTGGGACGCGTCGAAAACGCAGCAGGCCGCCCGATCGTGGGCGAAGCGGTCGGCCAATGTCGCACGATCCATCATCGGGCTCACCGTGCTCGCCGCGATTCTCACTGACGCCGGCATGGTGTCCGCACTCGCCCAGGCGCTCGCCGCGACGCTCGGAATCGGGTTCGTCGCCGTCTCGGCGCCGCTCGGCGCGTTCGGCACGATCCTCACGGGTTCGACCACCGCCTCGAATGCCCTCTTCAGCGCGCTGCAATCGCAGGTCGCCAGCGTGTTGGCGCTGCTTCCGGCCGTCCTGCTCGTCGGGCAGACGTCGGGTGGGAACATCGGCAACGCGTTGGCACCGGGCGTGGCCACGGTCGGACTGGCATCGACGGGTGCGACCACGCAGGAGGGCGCGGTCATCCGGCACAATCTGGGCAGCGCGACGATCCTCATGGTCATCGCCACGCTGCTTGTCGTCGCCCAGGTGTGGATGTTGCGCGCTTGAAACCGTCGTGCGGCACGTGAACGTGTGCGTCAGCGCAACGTCCGCAGAGTCTCGACGAGCCCCTCGATGCTCGCGAAGTCGTGTCCAGGCAGGAGCAGATCGACCGAGGCCATCGCGGCAGCAATGCCGCGCTGCACCGGTTCGTAACGTTCGTCGCCCGCGAGGGGATTGACCCAAACGATTCGATGCGCGTGGCGCGCCAACCGTGCGGTCGCGTCACCGAGCAGCTGCGGGTCGCCCCGCTCGAGACCGTCCGAGCAGATCACGACGACCGACCCACGCAGGACGCCGCGCGGCCCCCAGGTTCGGACGAGTTCGTCGATGCTGGCACCGATCCGCGTTCCGCCGTCCCAGTCGACGACTCGCTGGGCCGCAGCCGCGATCGCGGCGTCAACATCGCGCCGGGCGAGTTCGTCGGACAGCCGTGTCAGCCGGGTGCCGAACGCGAACACCTCGACACGACGCGACGCCTGCCGCTGCGCCGTGCGACGCGCAGCGATGGCGAATCGCAACAACGCCCGCGCGTACGGCGCCATCGATCCCGACACGTCCAGCAGGACGACGAGACGCCGTGGCGTCGTCATCCGGCGCCGCCACGCACGCTCCACCAGTTCCCCGTCGGTCGTCATCGCCCGCTCCAGCGTGCGGGCCACGTCGAGCACACCTGCGCGTCCC
>JBBDSV010000010.1:0-11099 GCA_040904785.1 Nitriliruptoraceae bacterium | reverse complement strand
ACATCCCCGACACCGTCGGCTACGCGCTGCCGCACGACTTCGGCGGCTGGATCGCCGAGCTGCGGCGTCGGATTCCGGACATCGACGGCAAGGGCGTCGTCGTCAGCGTCCATTGCCACAACGACCTTGGGCTCGCGGTCGCCAATTCGCTCGAAGCGGTGCGCAACGGCGCCCGCCAGATCGAGGTGGCCGTCAACGGCATCGGTGAGCGTGCTGGCAACTGTTCGCTGGAGGAAGTGGTTATGGCGATCCGCACGCGTGCGGACCTGCTGGGTGTCGACCATGGCCTGCACACCCCGGAGCTGACGCGGACGTCGCGTCTGGTGTCGAGCCTCACCGGATACACCGTGCAGAAGAACAAGGCAGTCGTCGGCGACAACGCCTTCGCGCACGAATCGGGCATTCACCAGCATGGTGTGCTGTCCGAACGGCTCACCTACGAGATCATGCGCACCGAAGATGTCGGTGCCGATGGTTCCCAGATCGTGTTGGGCAAGCACTCGGGTCGCCACGCGTTCTTCCGGGCCGTCGACGACCTCGGGTTCGAGCTCACCGACGACGAGCGGGACGCCGCATTCACGCGGTTCAAGGAGTTCGCCGACCGCAAGGGGCTGGTCAACTCCAACGACCTGCAGGCGATCGTGTTGTCGGCCACCCAGGTCAAGAAGGACGATGCGTACGAACTGCTAGCGTTGCGCGTGTCGGGCGGCACGGATTCGCAGCCGCACGCTGACGTCGACGTTCGGATCGTCGCTGACGACGGTGGGGACGGCGACGTCGTGCACGCGACAGCCGACGGTGACGGCATGGTCGACGCCGCCTGCTCGGCGATCCGCAGCGCAACCGGTTGCGACGACGTCAACCTGGTGACCTTCCACGTCGCGGCGGTCACCGGCGGCGTCGACGCCCTCGGCGAGGTCACCGTGACCGTGGAGGACGAGAAGGGTGATCGCTTCACCGGTCGAGGGGTGTCGACGGACATTGTCGAGGCTTCGGCCCGCGCCTACATCGACGCGCTGAACCGGTCGCGTCGCCTGATGCATCGCACTGCGGACTTCCGTCCGTGACCGGCACCGAGCGCCGGGACGTGCAGGAGAGAGGAACGAGATGACCCCCAAGACCATTTCCGACAAAATCTGGGACCAGCACGTCGTGCGTTCCGTCGACGGGGAGCCGGATCTGCTCTACGTCGACCTGCACTTGGTGCACGAGGTGACCACGCCGCAGGCCTTCGAAGGCATCCGTCAGGCCGGACGGCGTGTGCGTCGACCGGACCTGACGCTGGCGACGATGGACCACAACGTGCCGACCGATCCCCGGCAGGTGTCCGGCGAGCTGCCGATCACCGACGAACTGTCGGTCGCCCAGATGGACCATCTGCGTCGCAGCTGCGAAGACTTCGGCATCCAGCTCTACGAGATGGGCAGTGGCCGGCAGGGCATCGTTCACATCATCAGTCCCGAACTCGGGCTCACCCAGCCCGGGTCGGTGATCGCCTGTGGGGACTCGCACACCGCCACCCACGGAGCGTTCGGCACGCTGGCCTTTGGTGTCGGCACGACCGAGGTGGAGCATGTGCTCGCGACGCAGACGTTGGCGTTGGAGCGGCCAAAGACGATGGCCGTTGAGGTGTCCGGCACGCTGCCGGCAGGCACGGTCGCCAAGGACCTGATTCTCCACATTCTCAGCGTGAACAACGTCGACGGGGGAACCGGCCACATTATCGAGTACCGCGGTCCTGCCATCGAGGCACTGTCGATGGAGGGCCGGATGACGGTCTGCAATATGACCATCGAGGGTGGTGGCCGTGCCGGGCTGATCGCACCGGACGAGACGACGTTTGCCTACTTGAAGGACCGCCCGTTCGCCCCGAAGGGTGCCGACTGGGATGCGGCCGTGGAGGCGTGGCGGGCGCTGGTGACCGATGAGGGGGCCACGTTCGACAAGGTCACCCACATCGACGCGACGAAGATCATTCCGACCGTCACCTGGGGCACGACCCCGGCGATGTCGGTGCCGGTCACGGGCAACGTGCCCACTCCGGCGCAGGCGCCCGACGAGTTCACCGCGAAGCAGTGGACGCGCTCGCTCGACTACATGGGACTGTCGGGCGGCGAGGCGATCACCGACATCGAACTCGACAAGGTGTTCATCGGTTCGTGTACCAACGGTCGGATCGAGGATCTCCGCGTGGTCGCCAACATCGTCAAGGGTCACAAGGTCGCCGACCGCGTGCACGCGATGGTCGTGCCCGGCTCGGCGATGGTGAAGGCGGCCGCCGAAGAGGAGGGCATCGCCGACGTTCTCATCGAGGCGGGCTTCGACTGGCGCGCCCCGGGATGCTCGATGTGCCTGGGCATGAACCCGGACCAGCTCGAGCCGGGGGAGCGGTGCGCGTCGACGTCGAACCGCAACTTCGAGGGCCGGCAGGGCTTCCGCGGACGCACCCACCTGGTGTCGCCCGCGATGGCAGCGGCCGCGGCGATCCACGGCCACTTCGTGGATGTCCGCGAACTGACCCAGGAGGTCGGAGCATGAAGCCGATCAGTGTGATCACCAGCCGGGTCTGCCCGTTCGACGCCAACGACGTCGACACGGACCTGATCATCCCCAAGCAGTTCCTCAAGCGAGTGGAGCGGACCGGCTACGGCCCCTACCTGTTCTTCGAACGGCGCTACGACGAGGACGGCAACCCCGATCCGGACTTCGTCATGAACAAGCCGGAGCACCAGGGTGCCCAGATCCTGCTCAGTGGACGCAACTTCGGGAGCGGCTCTTCCCGGGAACACGCCGTATGGGCGTTGCAGGAGTCCGGCTTCGACGCGGTGATCGCCGTGTCGTTCGCCGACATCTTCCGCGGAAACTGTGGCAAGTCGGGGATGGCTGCCGTGACGCTGCCGGCCGACGTCATCCGGCACCTGTTCGCGCTCGTCGAGGCCGACCCGGCGGTGCAGGTCACCGTCGACCTGCCCGCCCAGCGGGTCCGGGCCGACGGCGTCGGTGACCTCGAAGGTGTCGACGTGCCGTTCGACTTCGACGCGCACACCAAGAACATGCTCATCAACGGCCTCGATGAGATCGCGCTGACGTTGCAGCACGAGGACGACATTGCGGCATTCGAGGCGCAACGGGAATCCTGGCGTCCCAAGGTTCCCACGCCGTCCTGACCATGGCCGACGCGTTGTGACCGCCCGGTGGTGTCCATGCCACCGGGCGGTGGCGCATCACCGGTTGCGGGATCAGTCGTCGACGGCGAGCCCGTCGACGAATTCACCGCCAACCGCTTCGAGTGCAGCCGGCGGCACCGAAAGCTTCTTCGCGCGACTGCCTCCGCCGACGATCACGTGGTCGAGCGACGCGATCCGGGTGTCGACCCACAGCGGCATGTCGCCGGGCAACGCGAACGGGGTGACACCACCGATTGTCATGCCGGTCACCTGCTCGGTCAGCTCCGCAGGCGCGAACGACAGCTTGCGCACCCCCAGCAGCTTGCGAACCCGCTTGTTGACGTCGAGCTTGGTCGTGGCCAGCGCGACGCAGGCCGCCATTACCGGATTGTCGTCACGTGAGGCGACGAGGATGCAGTTTCCCGACGTGTCGAGCGGATAGCCGTAGTGGGCGCAGAACTCGGCCGTATCGGCAAGTGCCGGATCGATGTCGATGACCTCGTACGGCTGGCCGGTCGCGGAGACGGCAGCCAGCACGCGTTGCTCGATCGATTGAGTCATGGGTCCTCCGCACGTTGGGGTGTTGCGGCGGTCAGTAGCCGAGGTCGACGTCGACGGGGCCGAGTAGCTCCGCCCCGGCGCGGAACCGCGCCACGTTCTCGGCGACCCGCTGGGCGAGCAGGCTGCGCGCCATCTCCGGCGTGTTGCCGACATGGGGGGTGATGATCACGTTCTCGAACCCCCAGAGCGGATGATCGTCGCCCAGCGGTTCGGGGTCGGTTACGTCGAGTGCGGCCCCGGCGATCTCACCGTTTTGCAGGGCGCCAACGAGCGCATCGGTGTCGACATGCGCACCGCGCGCGACGTTGACCAGCCAAGCGTGGCGCGGCATGCAGGCAAGCGCGGCACTGTCGATGACCCGACGCGTCCGCGGAGTCAGCGCCAGTGCCAGGACGACCGCGTCGGCGTCCGCGAGCACCGCGTTGCGGGCATCGAGTCCGACGGTCGCCACCGCACCGGCGACGGGCTCGTCACGATTGCGAACGACGGTTGCTTCGACACCGAACGGTCGCAGCAGCTCGAGCAGCTGCCGGCAGATCTCCCCGCCACCGAAGATCACGACTTTGGCGCCGTAGAGGTTGTCCCCTTGTGGTGCGCTCCATGTGGTCCGCTGGGCATAGGCACCGATGCCGCGGAATCCGGCGAGCAGCAGACCGAGGGCGTGCTCGGCGACCGGCGGTGCGTACACCCCCTTACCGCACGTCCATGCGCGCTTGTGGTCGAGCAGACCCTGGAACGGTTCGATTCCCGCGAAGGGCAGCGCGATCCAGGCGATCGCCGGGTTGGCGACGAGCAGGTCGCCCAGCCCCGTCGCGTCGTACGGATCGGTCCAGATGATGGCGTTGGCGTCCATCGGGTCGACGACGCGCCCACCGCTGGCGACAACCGCGTCGGCGAGTGCATCGTGGTGTCCCCGTCCGTGGGGGATCACGGCGCAGTTCGCATCCGGCACGGTGTCCTCGCAGCGTCGGTGTCGCCCTCGGCGCTCGCCGAGGCAGCGACCGTAGTCCGATCGGGCAGATGATCGCATCCTGCGCCGGGTGGCGGTCGGTAGCGTGAACTCTCGATCGCGCCGACGGGTGGCGTGGACGAACGGGATGGCAGCACGCGTGCGCGAACAACCCATCGGCATCTTCGACAGCGGACTCGGCGGATTGACCGTCGTGCAGTCGCTCCGTGACCTGCTTCCCGCCGAGGATCTCATCTACCTCGGTGACACCGCGCGCTATCCGTACGGCGAACGGTCCGTCGATGACGTGCGCCGGTTCGCAGTCGCCATCGCTGACGATCTCGTTGCGCGCGGCATCAAGCTGCTCGTTGTCGCGTGCAACTCGGCGACGGTCGCCGCACTCGACACGTTGCGGGCACGGTTCGACATCCCCGTCGTCGGTGTTGTCGAACCGGCGTTGCGCGCGGCAGCGAGCACCAGCCGGACCCGCCGCGTGCTCGTCATTGGCACCCGGCTGACCGCTGCGAGCGGGGCGTACGGGCACGCGGTCGCCCGTCTCGGCCTTGAGATCGACGCCGAGACGTACGCCTGCCCGGGTTTCGTCGAGCTCGTCGAAGAAGGACGAGCAGACGATGCCGAAACCTACGCGCGTGTGCATCAGCAGCTCGCTCCGCGACTGACCGCTCGGGTGGACACGCTCGTTCTGGGCTGCACCCACTTTCCGCTGCTCGCTCGCCCGATTTCAGAAGTCGCGGGGCGACACATCACGCTCGTGTCGAGCGCCGACGAGACGGCGTTCGACGTGCGTGATCTGCTGGTCACCGCCGGATGGCAGCGAACGCGGTCCACGGCCGACGGCGGGTCGCTGACCGTGCTCACGACCGGCGACCCCCTGCGGTTCCGCACACTCGGCGCGCAGTTCCTGGGTGAGCGGCTCACCGACGTGCGCCAGCATCGGATCGCCGCGCTGGACCGTGATCAGGATGCCGCGTAGCTCGTCGCCTGCAGATCCTGCGACAACGCGTGGTCTTCGGCGGTGGCGATGACGGTCCGGGCGAGCGCGACCGCCCCGTCACGCACCGCGCGGTCCGCGGACGCGGTAACGCATGCGGCGGCGAACTCGGGCTGGTGGTTGACCGCTCCGCCGCTGTCGATCCCGATCAGCGGATGGATCGCTGGCATCGCCCGGGACACGTTGCCCATGTCCGTCGACCCGTGCAGTGGCTCGTCGGCGATATCGAATCGCCGACCCAACGCCTCGGCCTCGGCGACATAGCGCGAGGTCAGGCGTGCATCGGCGCGGAGTTCGGCGTACGGCGGTGCCGGCTCGTCGACCGCAACGCTCGCGCCGGTGGCGGTTGCGCCCGCCTCGAAACACTGGCGCACACGTGGTGCGATGTCGGCCAGCTGTTCGAGTGTCGCAGCGCGCACGTACCACGTGCCGCCGGCGTGCGCCGGGACGATGTTGGGGGCGTCGCCGCCGTCGGTCACGATGCCGTGGATCCGGTCGGTGGTGCGGATGTGCTGGCGCAGTAACCCGATGGCCACCTGGGCGACGGTGAGTGCGTCGGCGGCGTTGATGCCGAGATGCGGGTAGGCCGAGGCGTGTGCGGCACGTCCGTGATAGCTGACGGCGAACTGCTGGACGGCGAGGCACGGCATCGCCGGTGCGTCCATCGGTGCCGGGTGCACCATCATCGCGCCGTGCAGGCCGTCGAACGCGCCACCTTCGAGCAGGTGGATCTTGCCACCTCCGCCTTCTTCTCCCGGTGTGCCGATCACGCGAACCGTCACCCCGAGGTCGTCGACGATGCCGGCGAGCGCGAGCGCGGCACCGACGGCGCTCGCGGCGATGATGTTGTGGCCGCACGCATGGCCGATTCCCGGCAGCGCGTCGTACTCGGCGCACAGCGCCAGCTGTAAAGGTCCCGAGCCGATCGTCGCGACGACGGCGGTGTCCAGCCCGCACGTGCCGTGGGTCACCGCGAACCCGGCATCATCGAGCATCTGTGCGACGCGCGCCGACGACACGTGCTCGGCGAAGGCCGGCTCCGCGTCGCCGTGGATCGCGTGCGAGAGTGCGACGAGGTCGTCTCGCTGCGTGTCGACGACCTCGGTGCCGTGGGCGCGTGCGTCCACCTCGGACTCCTCGGTCGCCTCAAACGGTCGGATCTAGCGGTACCGTCGACGCTATCGCAGCAACCCGGAGGGCCGACGTGGCGCAGCGAGCGCTGTTGCTGGGAATCTTCGCGGTCCTGCTCGCTGCGTGCGGGACATCCACGCCGGCGGACGCTCCGGCGCTCGACACGGCCGAGCCGCAAGCGCGCGACGAATCGCCAGCACCGGACCGCGCGGCCGACGATCCAGCTGCGGATCCGTCGACCCCGCCACCGGCTGCCGAACCCGCCGACGACGACCATCCGCTGGCTTTCACGGCACGGGTGTTGTCCGGCGGAAGCCTCGATCTGTCGCGCTTCGCCGGTCAACCGGTCGCCGTGTGGATGTGGGCGCCCTGGTGACCGACGTGCCGTGGCGAGGCCCCCGCGGTCGCGGAGGCGCTGGAACAGCATCCCGATGTCGTCTTCGTCGGGGTCGCCGCACTGGATGATGACGCCGCGATGCACGCGTTCGTCGACGAGTTCGGCCTAGAGAACATGACGACCATCGTCGACGACGACGGCACCCTGTGGTCGCGCTTCAGCGTGCGGGTCCAGCCGGCGTGGGCGTTCGTGACGGCCGACGGGACGCTCGACGTCCATTTCGGCCCGCTTTCCCGCGGTGAGCTCAACGAGCGACTGTCCACGTTGGCTGCCGCCTGATGACGACTGCCATTCGAGTCGTCGCCTTCGATCTCATGGACACGGTGCTCACCGATTCGTTTCGTGCTGCCCTCCACGCGGCGACGGGTCGTGCGCCTGAGGAGCTGTTCGCGCTGCGGGATCCGGCGATGTATCCGGCGTTGGAACGTGGCGAGATCTCGGAAGTGGACTACTGGCAGCACTATCGCGACCGGGGCGTTGACGTCGACCCGGTGGAGTTCCACCGCGTCCGCCGTGCCGGCATCGACTACATCGACGGCATGGCGGTGCTGCTCGACGGGCTCGCCGGCGTCGTCGAACGGGTCACGGCATCGAACTATCCCGACTGGATCGACGAGTTGGCAACGACGGTGCTCGCCGGTCGGTTCGAGCGGATCATCGGTTCGGTGCACCTGGGTGCACGCAAGCCCGAGCCGGCGTTCTACACCCGCCTGGCGGAGGCCGTGAGCGTCCCGCCATCGGCGGTCGCCTTCGTCGACGACCGGGCGCCGAACGTTGCAGCGGCACGCGCCGCCGGGATGCCAGCCCATCGATTCCGCGGTGCCGGCCGGCTCGCGGAATGGCTCATCGACCTCGGAGTGCCGCTGCGGGACGCCGACGTCGCCTCGTCGTCGGCGACGGGCCCGGAAGGCTGACACGCTCCGTCGTCGGTCGCACCTCACCGGTTGCCACCCACCAGGCGGTCACCGCCGTCGCCCACCACTCGGGCAACGTGTCGAGCCACGCCAGGGTCCGTACCGCGTCCTTGCGGTGACCGTTGCACCATGCGTCGACGCCAGCCGCGCGTGCGCACGGCAGGCAGCGTGCGAGCGGACCGGGCCCACAGGTCGTGACCACGCGCGGGTGACGCGCGCACCTTTCGCACATCCCGGCGTCCACCGTGGACGGGCCCTGCACGGGATCGGCGAGCCAGGGGGCGAGGTCGAGCAACGCAGCGCGCAACGCGCGGCGTCCCGCGGCGGTCGTGACATCGAACGACATGGGCGACCCGTCGTGCCGGCTCGTACGGACGTGCGGCCGCCACCGTAACGGCATCGCCCGGTCGCGCTGGGCACGGTGGGGACGTGCACCCGGCGGACAGACCATTAGGATCCCGGTGCGTCCGGCACCCTCCGCCGTGCGCCAGGATGACGCAGGAGGACGACGTGGGCAGGACACACCGGATCGCGCTGCTCGCCGGTGACGGCATCGGCCCGGAGGTCATCGCCGAAGGCTGCAAAGTGCTCGACGCGCTCGAGACGGCGGAAGGATTCGCCACCGAACGGGTCGAGTATGACCTGGGCGGCAGGCGCTATCTGGCTTCCGGGGAGATCCTGCCCGACGAGACGCTCGAGGAACTGCGCACGTTCGACGCCATCTACCTCGGTGCCATCGGCACCCCGGACGTCCCGCCTGGCGTGCTCGAACGCGGCCTGCTGCTTCGGCTGCGGTTTGCGTTCGACCAGTACATCAACCTTCGCCCCATCAAGCTCTATCCCGGCGTGCAGACGCCGGTTGCCGGCCTGACGCCCGAACGCTGCGACTTCGTCGTCGTGCGGGAGAACACCGAAGGCCCCTACACCGGTGCTGGCGGGGTCCTCTATCGCGGGACGGCGGCCGAAGTCGCGACACAGGAGAGTCTCAACACGCGCCACGGCGTCGAACGCGCCGTGCGATACGCATTCGAGCTCGCTTCCACGCGCAACGGGAAGTGCACACTGGTGCACAAGACCAACGTGCTGACCTTTGCCGGCGACCTGTGGTACCGCACATTCACCGAGGTCGGCGAGGCGGACTTCGCGGACATCGAACGCGACTACCTGCATGTCGATGCCGCCTGCATGTTCTTTGTGAACCAGCCAGAACGATTCGACGTCGTTGTGACCGAGAACCTCTTCGGCGACATCATCACCGACCTCGGTGCCGCCGTGCAGGGAGGCATCGGCCTGGCGGCCTCCGGAAACCTCGACCCGACACGCCGTTCACCATCGATGTTCGAGCCGGTGCACGGCTCGGCACCCGACATCGTTGGCACCGGCCGGGCCGATCCGGTCGCCGCCATCATGAGTCTCGGTCAGATGTTCGACTTCCTCGGCGAACACGGTGCCGCCGCACGCGTCGACCGGGCCGTGGCGACCGAACTCGCCGGACGCGGCGACCGCGCTGTCGACGGCGTGGAATACTCCACCGCTGACGTCGGCAACCGTCTCGCCACGCTCGTGGTCGACGACAAATCTGCCGCCTAGAAGACGGGGGCGCGACCGTCCCCAGCGAGGAGCTTCAAGCATGCCGTTCCCCAAGGCGACCAAGATCTGGATGGACGGCGCGCTCGTCGACTGGGACGACGCCACCGTGCACGTCCTGACACCGACCCTCCACTACGGCTACGGCGTCTTCGAGGGCATCCGGGCATATCCCACCGACCGCGGACCGGCCGTGTTCCGACTGCGCGAGCACATGACACGACTGCTGGCATCGGCACGGCTCTACCCGCCGTTGGACACGATTCCCTACACCGTCGATGACCTCTGTGAGGTCGCTGCCGACCTCATCCGCGTCAACGAACACCACGACGGGTGCTACATCCGCCCCACGATCATCCTGTCCTACGGAGAGATCGGACTCAACCCCCTGCCAGCGACCCCGCAGGTCATCATGGCGTCCTGGCAGTGGGGCGCATACCTGGGGGAGGACTCGCTCGTCAACGGTGTGCGTGTCATGATCAGCTCCTACCGGCGCATCGGCAAGAACACGATTCCGCCGGCAGGCAAGGCCAACGGGCAATACCTCAACTCGTCGCTGGCCAAGGTCGATGCCTTGCGTGCCGGCTACGACGAGGCGATCATGATGAACGAGGAAGGATTCGTCGTCGAAGGGACCGGCGAGAACCTTTTCGTCGTCAACGACGGCGTCATTGCCACGCCGCCACTGTCGGACGGCCCGCTCGGGGGGATCACCCGGACGAGTGTCATGGAGATCGCGCGTGACCTCGGCTACGAGGTCGTGGAACGCAGCCTGCAGCGGTCCGACCTGTATCTCGCCGAGGAGGCCTTCCTCACCGGGACCGCGGCAGAGCTGACGCCGATCCGTGAGGTCGACGGACGCGAGCTCGGCAAGCGCGGCCCGGTGACCGAAGCGGTGCAGACGATGTTCATCGATGCGGTGCGGGGTCGCATCGATCGTTACGACGGTTGGCTCACCCACGTCGACGCGTGAGTGCCACGAGGCAAGGAGCAGACGTGTCAAACGTCTACAAGAAGATCGAGCTCGTCGGTTCGTCCAAGGACGGCATCGACGCAGCCATCCGGCGGGCCATCACCAAGGCGAGTGAGACGACCCGCAACCTCGACTGGTTCGAGGTCACCGAGATCCGCGGATGGATCAAGGACGGCGAGCCGCAGCACACGCAGGTCACGTTGCAGGTTGGCTTCCGCATCGAGGACTGAGCGGCCAGGCTCGACAAGCGGCCGGCCGCGGCGGTATCGTCGCTGCGTTCTCTCCGTTCGAGGAGCGGTCATGCGATTCACGGTCACGACCCGTTCCCGGCACGACGCCGGGCCGGCCGACCGTGCGCGCACGATCATTATTAGACCGCTCCCGTAGCCGGCGCGAACCGGGCTGCGG
>JBBDSV010000009.1:0-1832 GCA_040904785.1 Nitriliruptoraceae bacterium | reverse complement strand
AGACCATGTAGCCGACACGCCTTGCAAATCGGCCGACGTCTGGCCGCCGGGCCCTCCCCGGTGGCCAGACAGCCCGTACCAGCGCCGAGAGGCATCCGTTGGGGTATCAGGGCCAAGGGCGAGTCGGCGGACTCACATGGCCTTGCCCCCATACCGCGGCTCACTTACTATGCATCACAGCATACAAAGGAGTCTGCTATGGCCAAGCGACGAGTGCGACAGACGGGCAGAGACGAAGACGGGGATATCACTCACCTCTGCAATCGCAGTTTGGACTGGTCCCCGCGCAGCCGCGACCAGGCCATCGCCGACATCGACTCGAACCGAGTACTTCGTCGATGAGGCCGGGTATGAGACCGGTGTGAATGTCGTCGAGCGGGGTGGGCGCAAGCATCTGCAGACGACGGCCGATCCGACGAGCAAGAACAACCTCGACAACCTGCCGGACTGTTGAGCTACAGCGCCGATCAGTCCTCCGCCGCGGGCACCTCCAAGATGGAGTTCCATCGGGTGGTGTAGGACCGTGCGTCTCGATTGTCAGGCCGTGACAGCAGGGGTGGACGGTAGTCGTTCCTCATCTGCGTCGGTCAGCGGGGTGAGGGTGGCATCGGCCATGTAGCAGCGTGGCGCGGCGACGAGTTCGTCGTTGACCTCGCACAGCAGCGCGCCGACGAGCCGGGGTCGCGTCCCCGGCGCGGTGGAAAAGACGATCGTGACGTGACTCTCGTTGGGCATGTTATGCGGCGGCTGTGACATCGTCGTCGGGCCGCTCGGTTGGGGTCGGGGTCAGCCGGTTGTGGTAGGGGTCGTGTGAGCCCGAGCGCGGCGCGCAGGCGTTGGAGGTGGCGGACGTCGGCGGGGGTGTAGGAGGTGAGGGTGAGTCCCACCTCGTGGTGTAGGAGCAGGTCCGCCAAGTAGGCGGGCCACCGTGCAAGTCTCTCAGCTCCTACACAAAGAGGTTCCACACGATGACCCACTACGAGTCTGCCATCAATGAGCTCGCCGAGCGCCTCCAGGGCACCGACGCGAGCCTGACCACGTCCATCGCCGACATCCTCACCGTCGCGCTGCAGGAGCTGATCGAGGCCGAGCTGACCGCCCGGATCGGCGCCGAGCACGGCGAACGAATCCCCACCCGCACCGCGCAGCGCAACGGGCACCGGCCCAAGCTGCTGTCGACCCCGGCCGGGGACGTGGAGCTGGGGATCCCCAAGCTGCGCGAAGGATCGTTCTTCCCGGAGCTGCTCGAGCCGCCGACGGATCGACAAGGCGCTGTGGGCGGTGATCATGCGCGCCTACATCACCGGCACCTCGACCCGGAAGGTCGACCAGCTGGTCAAGGCACTGGGGTGCGACACCGGGATCTCCAAGTCGTCGGTGTCGCGGATCTGCAAGCTGATCGATGACGACGTCGCCGTCCTGCGGCAGCGGCGGCTGGACCACCTGCCGTTCGTCTACGTCTGGCTCGACGCGACCTACGTCCACGTCCGCGAGCACGGCCAGGTCATCTCCAAGGCCGTCGTGATCGCCACCGGGGTCCGCACCGACGGCCACCGCGAAGTCCTGGGCGTGGACATCGGCGACTCGGAGAACGAGACGTTCTGGACCGAGTTCCTCCGCGACCTGAAGGACCGCGGCCTGGACGGCGTGCAGCTGGTCATCTCCGACGCCCACGTCGGGCTGCGGGCCGCGATCCGTCGGGTGTTCCAGGGCGCGTCCTGGCAACGCTGCCGCGTGCACGCGACCCGCAACCTGCTCGGCCACTGCAAGCACGCCCACCGCGGGATGGTCGCCGCGCTGATCCGCACGATCTTCGCCCAGCCCGACGCCGA
>JBBDSV010000008.1:0-1940 GCA_040904785.1 Nitriliruptoraceae bacterium | reverse complement strand
CTGACCGTGCTGACCCTCGCGGTGGCCGTGGTCCGCCAACGACATCGCGGGCCATTGCTCACCCGATGACGACGAACTGGTCGAGAGCACGGTCCAGGATGCGACGACTCTGGTCGATGCTCAGGTCGCCGGCAAGCAGGCCGTTGCCCAGTCCGGTGACGGTCATGACCAGCAGCAGCGCGTCGTCGTCGACGTGATCGTCGGACCGCGCCTCGCGCAGTCGCTGCGCGACGACGTCGACGAGTCCCTGACCGCGGCGCAGCGCTCGGGGACCCTGCAGCGCCGTGTCCGTCAGTGCAGCCGTGCCGAAGGCGACGAACACGTGCATCGCCCGGCGTCGCCGTTCGTCGACGGGCAGGAGTGCCTCGCAGATCGCCTGGAGGGCCTGTCGAGGGCTGGCCCCGTCGCCAAGGCCGGCGATCGCCGTCTCCACGACCTCGGCGATGTCCCGCTGAACGTACGTGAGGGTGTCTGACAGCAGCTGGGCCTTGTCACCGAAGTAGTACTGGACCAGCCGGACCGACACCCCTGCCCGGTCCGCGACGGTCCTGAACGTGGCCGCCGCGAGGCCGCCGGCGACGGTGACGTCCACCACCGCCTCGGCCCGCGTTGCGGCCTTCTGTGCGTCGTAGACCTCGCTCCTGCCGGCCATGGAGAGCAGCGTCGGGACGGTCAGTGCGCGCAGGTGATCGTCGGGCACCATCTTTGGCATGGGCAGGCCCGGCCGGAACTGGCGCGCTCCGTCGGTCATCAGCGCCCACTGCAGCTCAGGCAGGTCCACGCCGGGGATCATGCGCTGCCCGAAGTCGCGCATCGCGTTGGGGACGCGGAGCAGAATCTTGACGATGGCCCAGACCAGCGAGGCGATGAACCGCGGACGGATCCTCTCGACGGTTCCCGCAGCGTCGATCGCCCCACGAGGCTTGCCAGCCGATCAAGGTTGCCTGCACGCTGCGGCCGACGGTGCCGATCACGTCGACGGCAAGGACCTCGTGGGTCGCCGCCAGTGGTCCGACCACCGTGAACCAGCCGACCGAGGTGCCCGAGTTGCCGTGGAGGAGAAGGAGTGGGGCGCCGGCACCCGTGCCGGAACGTCGAATGCGCGTCGTCCCGAAGCTCGTCGGCACGTCGAGTTCTTCCGACGGCACCGGCCACAGCTCGACGACGGCTCGGTCGTACAGCGCGTTGAAGCGCTCACGCGCGCCGACCGATCGGAACGCGGCGACCCTCGTGGCCATGGATCACGCCTTCGCTTGTTGGTACGACTGTATTAACAAGCATCGTGCATGCGTGTCGCCTGGAACGTGCCGGGGGATCGCTGGCTCAGGAGTCCTCGTCGAAGAGGCCGTCGAGCACGGCCTGCTCGCGTTCCTCCCATCGGGCGACGTGGTCTCGTGCGATCGAGATCTCGTGCTGTCCGAGGTGACGTGCGCCGTCAGGCGTGATCCGGACCACGCTGAGTGGTCCGCCGACCATGGGCTGGCTCGTGGCCAGTGCGTCCAGCACCCGCACGACCGCGACGACGCCGTGGTCCACGTCGCGTTCCATCATCCGAAAGTGTCCGAGGAGTGCGGCTGCCTGCTGCGCCATGGGAGCACCACTGCCGATCGCGTGGAATCCCACCTCCTCGTAGCGGGCGATGAGGCCCGACGGATCGACCTTGACGATGAACGGATCGCCGTGGGAGTAGCCGGCGGCCAGCACGTAGGCAGAAGGCGTGCCACCGGGCTCCTCACCCGGCACCACGGTGATGAAGTTTGCGTAGTGGTGGCGCAGCACCGGCACGATCCGTTCCTGCAGCGCTCGGCCGACGTCCTGACTCCCGACGATCTCCGTCGCCTCGGCAGCAAACTGCACCTCGAGGTCGTAGAGCACGGAACGGGCGCCGCTTCCTCCCCAGGCGGCGCCGTCGCCCAGCGGGTGGAGCTTGCTGGCCGGAT
>JBBDSV010000007.1:38276-60436 GCA_040904785.1 Nitriliruptoraceae bacterium | reverse complement strand
CCGCGTCGTTCGTCAATTCATCGAGCGTCGTCGTGCACAGGCCGACCTCGGGGTCGGGAGCACGCCCGCCGAGGTAGGACATGTCGAGGCGTGGCTGGCCGAGGGACTGCCGCAGGGACAAGAGGTTGACCGCTTGCCCGCTGGAGCGTGGCATTCGCCGTTGGGGCGACAGCCGCCGATCCATCACCAGTCCGCACACAGTCCGCAGGAGCATGAGCAACGGTGCGAAATGGTGAGCACAGATGACAAAGGCAATTCGAGCATTCTCCCTGGTCACAGCAGGTTTTGCCACACAACGGCAAACGTCGAGAATACTCTCGTCAAGATGTGCAGCATCGGGTGCAGCATCGGGTGCAGCAGAGGTTGCGGCAAGCATGGGGGAGTGGCCGAATGGCCGGCGTTGACGGCTATGGCCGAGGTTCACTCGAGCGTCGGCTGAAGCGTCGGCAGTTCGACGAACACGTGTCCGCCGCCCTCGGGCCACGACTCCGCCCAGGCACGGCCGCCGTGTGCACGAGCGAACTGTGCGACGAGCGCCAGGCCGACGCCGGTGCCAGGGGTCGGGTGCGTCTCGTCGAGCCGGTGAAACGGCTCGAAGATCGCCTCCAGCTGGTCCGCCGGGATGCCAGGACCCGCGTCGTGCACGCCAATCCGGACGTGGAGGTCTTCGGCGAGTATTTCGACGACGATTTCGCCCTCTAGGGCATACTTCTCCGCGTTGCCGACGAGATTGGCCACGATCCGCTCGACCTGCACCCGGTCAGCGGCGATCGGCGTCGTGCTTGGCGCCACAACCCTGACGCGGTCGCCACGCGCGCTCGATACGGTGCGGCCGACGAGTTCGACAAGGTCGAACGGCTCGGGTCGGATCCCACCGTCAGTGCTCGTGAGGCGTTCGAGATCGAGCAGGTCCTCAAGCAGGTCGCGCAAGCGGCCGGAGTGTTCAACGAGCGCGTCGGTCAGTTCCCGACGACGCCGGTCGGTCAAATTCCGGTCGAGACGCTGCAACGTCGATGCTGCACCTTCGACCACTGCCAGTGGCGTCCGCAGTTCGTGGGACACGGCGGTGAGGAACGTGTTCTTCATCTGATCGAGCTGGCGCAGGCGTGCGATTGCGTCTCGCTCCGCCTGCAGGATGCGCGCCTCACGGTGCCACTCCGCCCGCCGGTCGGTGACGTCGCGGAAGTAGGCGGTCAGCCCTCTCGCCGTGGGAACCGCGTCGATCTCGAACCACCGATTGAGTTTGGGGTTGTGGTACGCATCGATACGGATGGGCTCGCGCCGTGCCAGCACATCCGCGTATGCCGCGTGCGCGGCGCTGTTCATCGCCTCAGGAAACAGCTCCCAGATATCGGCGCCGATCATGTCGTCAACGGTCGTGTCGAGCATGCGTGCGCCGGCGCGATTGGCGTAGATCACCCGCCATTCGCGGTCGAGTGCGCACAAGCCGTCGGTCATGTGCTCCAGCGCGTTGCGCAGTTCTTCGGCCGAACGGGCGGCGGTCTCGGCCACTTCTTTCGCGGCGGTGATGTCCTGCATCGCGCCGACGATGCGTACGACGCGGCGTTGGTCAGTCTGCGGTTCGCCCACGATGCGCACCGTGAGCCGGCGTCCCAGGAAGTTGCGTCCGGTGAGTTCGAGATCCACCCGCTCCTGCTCCTGGACGCAACGGTCGAACGCCGCCTGCGTGGTCGCGCGTGCCCGCGGTTCGAGCAGGGAGAGCAGATGGTCGATCGTCGGCGGTGTGGAACCTCGCGATCCGACGATGTCGAACACCGTCTCCGACCACTGGGTCGCGCCGGAGGCGACGTCGACCGCCCATCCACCGATGCGGCCGAGTTCACCGGCGATGCGTTGCAGCCACGTGTTCTGTTCCCGGTCGACACGCGCGTGCTTCGCGTCGGTGATGTCGATGACCTGACCGATCATCCGGTCCGGTCGGCCACCGTGCCACGCAGCATCGTCGCGCTCACCTGCCCCCACACGATGGCGCCGTCGCTGCGGAGGAAGCGTTTCTCGAGCGTCTGCGGTGACGTTCCCGCCACACGGATCCGCGCCCCGAAATCGAGATCGGCAGCGATATCGTCCGGATGAGTGACGTCCAACGTCGTCAGTCCTTGAAGCTCCTCCTCGGAGCGGCCGAGCATGTCGCAAAGCCGGGCATTTGCCGCGAGGAACCGCCCGGCGTCGTCGAGAACGGCGACGCCGACGGGTGCGTTGGCCATGATCGTGAGCAGCTGTTGTTCGGATTCGTGCAGGGCGGCGTCGTCGCCTGCGGTCGAAGTCCGGCGCGTGCGCCAGCGCCGCCACACCATCAGCGTGGCCACCCAAGCGCCGTGACGTGTGGCCCGCCGGACTGCTGGCGCGCTGTCACTGCGATTCCGTTCCGCCGACCTGCGCGTGGACGTGCCAGGTCGATAGCGGAAACCTAACAACCCCGCATCGCTGGTGGCACGCAGTCGTCGCGACCTGTCACCTCCGGCCGGGGATGGCTGCTAGACAGTGCTCGTCGAAAGGGCAGGGTGGAAGCGATGACCAACCCGTGCGATATCGGCCAGGTGGCCGGCGCGCCGTGCCCGGTCTGCGACGCGCCGCTGCGGCAGGAGCACGCGCATACACGCTGCGGTGCGTGCGGATGGATCGGCAAGTGCTGCGAGTGACGCTCACTCGCGCCTGCCGGTGGCGCGGGCCATACGTGCCGCGAGTGGCCAGTAGAGAGGCGCTGCGACGTGGCGTGCGACGACCAGGGCGCGGTACCAGCGCGGCACCGTGTACTCGACCGCGCCGCGCACGAGCGCGCGATGGATCGCCCGCGCGACGTCGTCAGGATCACCGACGATCCGGGCGGCCGGGGTTCGCAGGATCTGTTTCTGCGGGAAGCCTTCCGTCCGGATGAACCCGGGATTCAACTGGCACACGGCGATGCCGTCGCGTGACCAGGAGAATGCCGTCGCCTCGCTGAAGCCGACCAGCGCGAACTTGCTCGCCGCATACGCCGCGGGTCCAACGCCGAGTTTGCCGGCGACCGACGCCACATTGATCACGCGGCTCGGCGCGGACGCGCGCAGCAGATCGCCGAACGCGGCCATGGCGCGCACAGCGCCCGAAATGTTGACGTCGAGCGTGCGCAGTGCGTCGTCGAGATGGTCCCGTGTGCGGAACTCGCCTCCGGGAATCCCGGCATTGTTGATCAACGCGTCGCAGCGGCCGAATTCACGCGAGACATACGCGGCGAGACGGTCGACCGATGCCGTCTCGGTGACGTCGACGGGATGCGGGAAGATTCCGGGGTGGTGCGCGGCGATATCGGCGAGCCGGTCGGTGCGACGCGCCGCGGCGACGACCGTCATGCCTGCTGCGGCCAACCGCAGGGCGGTCGCGGCACCGATCCCGCTGGAGGCGCCCGTGATCACCGCGACGCGGTCCGCCGGGTCCCACCTGGCTGCCATGGACCCTCCTACGACGCCGGGGCGCACAGTAGTGCCGTGCGGTCGTTGCGGGCTGCGCCATCGTCGCGGACGCCCCTCGCCTCGCTACCGTTCGCGATGCCGTTCGGCTCGCGTGAAGGGTCACGCACGATTCGGAGGATTCGATGGGGTCGTCTCGCCGGCTCCTGCTGGCTGTCGCCGTCGGTGGTGCTGTGGCGGCCGTCGGTGGGGTGCTGTGGTGGTTTTCCGGCGACGAGCCCGCTCCGGTCGATGCGGAACGTGCCATCGATCAAGACGACGAAGAAGCCTCGATCGCCGAGGACCTGTTTCCCGAGAACGGCGCGGCGGTCGAACCACTTGAGGACCTCACCGGACGCTGGCACGTGGACACGACGCGGCCGCTGGACCTTGCCGAGGGCCGCGGGACGTTCGTCGGCTATCGGATCGAGGAAGAAGTGGCCAACGTCGGCGCGTCGACCGCGATCGGTCGCACGCCCGACGTCGGCGGGCACATCGAATTCGCGTCGACGTCGGTCGTCAGCGCCCGGGTCGACGCCGATCTCACCACCCTCGTCAGTGACGATCCGCGTCGTGACCGTCGCGTGCAATCCATGTTGGGGCCCGATGCACAGGCGTCGTTCGTGCTCAACGATGTCATCGATCCCGGTGAGGTCCCGCGCATTGGCGAAATCATCGAACTCGACGTCGATGGCACCCTCACGATTCGGGATATCAGCCGGCCGGTCGAGGCTCGTGTTCAGGTCGGAGTGATCGAACGCGGGATGGTTGTCACCGGATCGTTGTCGATCGCGCTGGACGATTTCGATCTCGAGGTGCCCTCGGCGGCGATCGTCCTGTCGGCGTCGGAAGAGGCGACGATCGAGTGGCAACTGTTCTTTGCGCGAGACGCCTCGTGAGGACGGCATGATTCTGGTTGACGACGCCATCTGGCCGTGGCGCGACCGCCGCTGGGCGCACTTGGTGAGCGATGCGTCAATTGCCGAACTGCACGCGTTCGCCGCCCGGCTGGGGCTCGAGCAGCGGTGGTTTCAAGGTGACCACTATGACGTCGACGAAGAGCTTCGCGTCGAAGCGATTCGGCTCGGCGCGACGCCGGTCGGTGCGCGGGAGCTTGTCGTACGGCTGCGCGCATCGGGGCTGCGGCAGCAATCGCGTGTCGGGCGGTTGGCGCGCGAGTCCGATTGATCGCCCGATGCTCGCTGCGTGCCGGATGGCGTAGTATCCCGCGACTCGACGGAGGATGTGATGAGCGCGACCGCTGCACCGCAGACGACGGCGGCGTTCGGCACCGTGGTCGCACCGCACATGGTCGTCGCATCGACCGGCGACGGCATCTTCGCCGCGCCGAGCGTGACACTGACCGCGCCGTTGGCACTGCATCCGTTCGCCCACGCCCTGCATTACGGCAGCGCCTGTTTCGAAGGCCTCAAGGCGCACCGCGGCGTCGATGGCCAGGTCCGGCTGTTCCGTGCCGACCGCCATGCCGCACGGCTCTCGGCGTCCGCGGCGCGCCTGCTACTCCCTGATCCTGGTGCGACGATGGTGCATGATGCCATCGTCGCGGCGGTGCGCGCCAACCTCGATGTCGTACCCGAGGCGCCCGGTTCGCTGTACGTGCGGCCGGTGCTGCTCGGTGTCGAGCCGAACATCGGCGCGGCGGCCGCGCCGTCGGCTGAGGCGACGCTGTTCGTCGTCGCAAGCCCGGTCGGTGACTACTTCGCGGGCGGGGCACGTCCGCTGACCCTCGTGGTGGAAACGACGCTCCCGCGGACGACGCCGCAGTTCGGCCGGGTCAAGGCAGGCGCGAACTACGTGATGGCGCTGGGCATCACCCAGCAGGCGCGGGCACGATACGGCGCCGATCAGGTGTTGTTCGCGCCGAACGGCATCGTGCAGGAGACCGGCGCGGCGAACCTGCTATTGGTCTCGTCACAGCGGATCGTCACGCCCGAACTCGATGACGGATTTCTTCACGGGGTGACACGCGATTCGCTGCTCACGCTCGCGCGCGACCGGGGGATGGTCGTCGAAGAGCGGCACGTGACCGTCGACGACGTCGTCGACTGGATCGAGGCCGGCGGCGAGGCCGCGCTGGCGGGAACTGCTGCGGTGCTGGCCGCCGTAGGCACGGTCACCGTCGACGGGCGTGAGGTGCGCGTCCGAGGCGGCGACGGCGACGGGGTGTTCGGGCCATACACGTCCGCGCTGCGAGAGGCGCTGGTTGCCGTACAGCACGGTCGCGTCGACGACCGTCACGAATGGACGGTCGAAGTCAAGCCGTGACCCCGGTTTCGTCGTGCGCAAGCCGGATGCGCACATGCGTGCGCCCACAGGGGCAGGGTTCGCGAACCATGGTCGCCGTGACCCCGGTGCGATAGCGCAACAACGGCATCGCTTCGGCCGTCAGCGTGGTGATGAGCAGCTCGCCGGACGCGCCGTCGGCGCGGCGCCGACCCGTCTCGGGGTCGATGATCTCGGGGAAATAGTGGTCATCGAACACGTGAAACGTCGTCGGTGCCTGCGCACACTCGACGCCGATCGCGGGGGCGATCGCGTCGACGATGTCGAGCGACCGCCGAACCGTCGTCGGTCGGCCATCGGTGGGGTCGTCGAGGGGTGCGGCCGCGGCCGCGTTCGCCTCACCGGACGGGACAAGGATGTAGCGCAGGTCGCTGACCGCCGCGACGCCGTCGGACCGCAACTCGTCGAGTTGCTCGAGTCCGCCCGGTGAAGCCACGATGCCGTGCACCGGGATGTCCGTCATGGCACGCAGCGGAATACGCGGAGACGTCGCCGATGACGCGACGACCGTCGCGCCGAGCTGCTCGCCGCCGCGCTCGCTGGCAAACGTCGACGGGTTGCGGACGACATACAGCACATCGTCGGGTTGGGCGCCAACGCACACGAGCGCACGCGCACCGAGATCGGCGATCGTCCGCAGGTCCTGCAACGTGTAGGCGACGACACGGGTCGTGGCGGGCGCTTCGCTGATCACTGCGCGGACGGTCATCTCGCGGGGCACGATACGCACGCCCCAGGGTTGCAGCGCGTCGAGCTGGCTGCGGTCGATCATCGGGAGATCGCCGAGGTCGGCGATGTCGCGGATTTCGCGTGCGTCGACGTCGGCGAGCTGCGTGCGCCAGAACTCCGCAGGTGCATGCGTCAGCCGATGCACGAGATCGTGCAGACGTTCGCTCTGCACCGCGTGGCGGGCCTTGGGGCTGGCCGCCTCGGCTTCTCGTCGAAACACCGTAATGCCGTTCAATTCGGCGTTGGGGGATGACACGCTAATCGGTGGCCACGTGTGCGACCATCCGTCGCTGTTTGCCTGGGTGCGATGACGCGAGGGTTAGCCTCGCGGTGATCGGAGGGCCGGGAGATGACGACCACGCTGCACGTTCGGTTCAGCGAGCTCGACCCGTATGGACACGTCAACCATGCCGTCCATCTGCAGTATTTTGAACAGGGACGCATCGAAGCCCTGGCCGCGCTCGGATTCGGGCTTCTGGCGTTACAACAGCGCGGGTTCCACCTCGTGGTCGTCGAGGTGCACGTGCGCTATCTCGGGCCGGTCGCCGCCGACGACGAGCTCGACGTCGTCTCCGCAGTGCACGAGGTGCGACCGGCGTCGGCGCGCTGGCGCCAGCAGCTGCGCCGAGGTGGCGACGCGTTGGCGACGGCCGAGGTGCGTACCGCGGTGACCGATCGCGACGGGCACCCCGCGCGGGCTCCGGACGACTTCCTCGCAGCGTTGCGGAGGCTCACGTCAGATGCGGTGTGACTCCGGTGTGGTGACCGGACGGCGGGCAGCGGGACGCGCGGGCGGCGCTGGTTCGCTCAGCCGACCGTACAACGGCAGCGATTCGAGCCATCCGTCGGGAGCGATCTCATCACCGTGGAGCGCTTGATAGAGCGCGTGCCGCTGCTGACGCAGCCACGCGAGCGCAGCCTCGCGATGGTCTGCCGACAGCGAATGGGTGTCGACGAGGGTTGCATGATCGCCGTGAAGCAGGAACTGTTCCCAGTCGGGGCGAAGCACCCACTGCTCGGGATCGGTCACGAGCCAGAGCAACCGCTCGCGCTGTTCTTCGGTCAGATGGCGGGGGATGACACGGCGCGAACTCGCCTCGGTCGGAGGACTCTTGATGGCCACGGGCAACTCCCGGGATCGTCGTTCGGTGTGACGAGCGTACGGCGCGCAACCGAGTGACGGAGCCACCTACGACGCCTGCTATGTTCCCGCAAGAATCGTTGAGTGATATCACCATCGAGGTCTCGTGCGGCCATCCGCCACAAGTACGGTGCGGCGGCGTGCCGCGGCGCACGCCGCTCTTGGCGATCCCCGTCGACTCACGATTGCCGACGCGCTGCGCGACGGTGACCACACGCCGGCAGAGCTCGCGGATGCCATCGGCCTCTCGTCGAGCCACGTCGCGTTCCACCTCGGTGTGCTCGAACGCGCGGGGCTGGTCCAGCGGCGCCGCTCCGATGGTGACGCGCGACGGCGATATGTCACGTTGACCGCGGCTGGCTGGCGGCACGCTGCCGCATCGTCCGCCGACGGCCCGCCAACTCGCCGGACCGACGACGTGCTGTTTGTGTGCACGCGCAATGCCGCGCGGTCGCAACTCGCACGTGTCCTGTGGCGTCACCACACGGGCACCGTCGCGCGCTCGGCCGGACTGGCGCCCGCCGCGACGGTGGATCGGCGCGCCGTCCGGGTTGCGGCCCGACATGGTCTCGACCTGTCCCATGCGCGCCCGGTGGGTCTGACGGCCATCGAGGATCCGCCAGCGCTCGTCATCGCCGTGTGTGACCGTGCCTACGAAGCCGGCATCCCTGTTGCCGCCGACATTCTCCACTGGTCGATACCGGATCCGTCCTCGGGCTCGATGGCTGCTGTCGAGCGCGCGTTCGGCGATCTTGACGCACGGATCAGCCGACTCGTCCGCGGCATGCGTGACACGGACGTGCGCAGCCGATGAACGCGGTCACGCTCGCGCGCGTGTTCACCGATTCGGCCACCGGAATCGCGCCCGTCGACGTCGCGGCGTTCGTCGCGGCGCAACTCGCGGGGACCGGACTCGCGATCGTGCTCGTCCTCGCATTGTTTCCCACCGCCCCGGATCGAAAGGCCGCACAATGACCGACATTCCGCCCACCGTGCTCGTGTTGTGTGTGCACAACGCCGGCAGGTCGCAGATGGCCGCCGGCTTCCTCGAGCATCTGTCCGCCGGCGGTGTCCAGGTTCGCTCGGGCGGTTCAGAGCCTGCGGACCGTGTCAATCCGGTTGCCGTGGCGGCCATGGCGGAGCGCGGCATCGACATCGCGGCGAGGCAGCCACGCGCATGGACCGACGGCGACCTCGACGCGGCCGATGTGGTCGTCACGATGGGTTGTGGCGATACCTGCCCGGTTGTTCCGGCGACGCGCTACGTCGACTGGGATCTCGAGGACCCATCTGGCAAGGACCTTGCGGTCGTTCGCGGCATCCGCGACGACATCGAGCAACGAGTCCGGGACCTGCTCGCCGAACTCGGGGTCACGCCACGCGCGTGACGTGTCACCGACGGCCGGTGAGCATCTCCAGCCCCCAGGAGACCAACGACACGATGACCGCGGCGGCAAGTGTCCAGCCGAATCCGTCGCTGGTGATGCCGAATCCGATCACACCCGACAGCGCGATGGCGATCCACAACGCGACCGCGTTGACGATCACGATGAACAATCCCAGCGTGACAATGATCAGCGGCAGGGAAAGCACCTGCATCAGCGGCTTTATCGTCACGTTGACGACGCCGAGTACGAGCGCGATTCCCAACAGGGCCAGCGGTGAGTCGCCGGCCAACCGAATGCCGTCGAGGACCGTGATCGCCACCCACAATGCGGCGGCGTTGATGATGATGCGGACGATGATGCTCATGCTCACGCTCCCGTCACGCGCACCCTCGGCGCTCGACATGCAACACGGTAGCGCTCGAGATCCGCGCGCCGGCTGTGTTCGCGCGTGCCGAGTGGTCTATCCGGCGCGGTCGCGGTCGAGCAGGGTGTCGAGTTGCGCGATGATCGCCGACGCCGTGCGTTGACAGATCTCGACGACGTCGGCGAATCCTTGCGGGCCGCCGTAATACGGGTCGGGGACGTCGAGGGAGTTGGCGGCCGCCGGATCGAACGCGCGGAACAGGTGGCACGGCGTCGTCACGCCAGCATGTTCGGCGATCGCGCGGATATCCGCGAGATTGGTGGTGTCCATGGCGAATACGACGTCAGCCTCGGCGAGCATCTCGGCGGTGACGCGCTCGGCCGGCCCTTCGAGGTGCAGGCCCGCAGCACGTGCCGCGTGAGACATCCGCGGATCGGGTGGATCGCCGACGTGCCACGACCCGGTGCCCGCCGAGCGCACCGTGACGTCTCGATTGGCGGCGCGTGCAGCGGCGATCAGGGCGGCCTGCGCCGTCGGCGAGCGGCAGATGTTGCCGAGGCACACCGTGAGCAGCACAGGTGCGCGGGTCATCTCGGTCCACTCCAGTCTTCGCCGAGGAGCACGGTGACGACCGTAACCGCAGACGTTTCGTCGAATTCCGCACGTTGCCCGAGCTGCGCCGCGACGAGCTCGGCACCTTCGCGCGTTCCCGGCGGATACAGGATTCGCGTCGTCGCTTGGCGCTCGGCATTGCTGACCGCGGCGATCGTGAATCCGGCTTCTGCGAGCTGCTGAGCGGTCCGGGTCGCAAGGCCCGTCACCCCCGCGCCGTTGTACACGGCAACCTCGACGTCAGCGGGCTCGATGCCGCTGTCGTCCTCAGTGGCGACGTCGCGCAGGATCTGGCCCGTGCGGAATGCGGCGAACAGCGGGTCGGCTTCTGCGTGCCGCGTGTCGAGCACCGCTGCGCCAGCTGACGTCGTCCGGGGTGTGGTGGGCACGGTGTATCCCGCGGCCGAGCCGTCGGCGAGCGCGCGCATTCCACGGGCGACGGTCAACAGATCAAGCGGTCCGAGCGACTCGTCGGCGACGACGGCACCGGCTGCGCCACGTGCGATGTGTACGGCCCGGACCGGATTGCCCAGATTCCGCCATGTGAGGACTTCGCCCGCCAGCGCCTCGACGAACTGTTTCTGCCGTTCGATCCGGTGGAGATCGTCATCGATCTTTCGGACCCGCACGTACCCGAGCGCATCAGTTCCGTCGAGCCGTTGGCAGCCCGCCGGTAGGTCGATCCCCGCGTCGCGGTCGGCGATCGCCTCGTCGAGGCACAGTTCGACGCCGCCGACGGCATCGACGAGATCCCGAAACCCGCCGAAGGTGATCTCGAGATAGTGGTGGACGCGGATACCCGCGTGGGTCGCGATCGCATCGACGAGGCACGACGGCCCGCCGATCGCCACGGCAGCGTTGATGCGGCCCTCCGTGCCGTCGCAGCGGCGGACCCATAGGTCGCGTGGGAAGGCGAGCGTCGCCGCACGATCACCGTCGATGGTGAGCACGAAGATTGTGTCGGCGCGTTGACCTTCGGCACCTCCGGTTGACAGCTCCCGTTGCTCTTCGGCGGTGAGCAGGTCGCGACGGTCGGAGCCGACGATCAGCACGTGTGTCGGTGCACCGGCGGTTGCGAGCCCCTCGACGTCAACTCGATCGATGAGCGATGTCGCCCACAACGCTGCACCCACGACGAGCGCGGCGACGAGCGGCACCGTGACGGCGAGCGCAAGACCGATCCGCCGCCGTCGCCGGGCACGACCTTCGACGACCGGCCCCCAGATGTTCGGCTCACTTGCTGCCACTGGCGCACTCCGCAGGGAGGTGAACGTCCTGCGGGCATCGCAGAACGCGGTGATTGTGGCACGCCTCCGGCGGCATGGACGCGCACGGATACGCCCGTGCGACGGGGTCAGCCCGTGACCATTGCGTCAGGCAGGTGGCCGTGGTCGCTGAACCCCTGGAGGCTGAAGATGTAGCTCTGGGCGATCCGCACCGTTCGCAGCACCGTGATGGATGCGTGGTCAGACGCAAATCGTTCCCATTCCCATGGTTCGGGTTCCAAGCCGAGCAATGCGCCGAGCACGACCGAATTGGTGCCCGCGTGCGCGACGAGGAGAAGGCGTGGGGCGTTTGCGGGTATGTGCCAGAGTCCGTCTTCGCGCTGCTCGAGTCCGAGTTCGGCGAGCTCGCTCCGCAGGCCGATCGTGACGCGCGCGTGGAAGTCCTCGAAGCTCTCGCCGCCGGGCATGCCGTCCCACCATTGGTCACGGGGGCGGAAGCGCGCGTCGTGGAGCGCGCGGGTCACTTCCTGCGCGGGTGTGCCCTGCCAGGACGCCGGCATGTGGATCTCGTGCAGCCATTGGCGGTCCTCGTGCGGTACCCCGGGAAGTGCCGCGATGATGGGCATTGCCGTCTGCTGTGCACGGCGGGCCGTGGAAACGAGCATGCGGTCGAAGTGTTCCGTTGACAGCCGGTCAGCCAGCCGTTCCGCCTGCTGCGCACCAAGGGGCGTGAGCCCAGGATCGACCTGTGCGACGTCAGCTCGGTCCCACTCAGGTTGTGCGTGACGTATGAGGACGATCTCCATGTGCGCCACGCTACCGCCGGGCAGAGCCCAGATCGTCGCGCCAACGCGTCGGCTGCCTACTCGGCCGATGCGATCGCCGGCGGGTTGGGTTGCAGCGGTATCGCGCAACAGTCGGTGGGGCAGACGTCGTATGACGGTCCCCGGATGCCGAGCGCACGTGCGGGCGTGCTGTCGATCCGTTCGCGCACCAGTTCGAGCACCATGTCGACGAACAGTGGGTGGGTTCCGACCGTCGCTGCACGCGCGAACCGCAGTTCGATGTCGTCGGCGATCTCCCGCGCTTCGACATCGAGATCGTGGATGACCTCCATGTGGTCGCTGACGAATCCGATGGGCACCACAACCGCGGCACGGGTCCCGGCGCTGGCGAGTTCGCGGAGATGGTCGTTGATGTCGGGTTCGAGCCAGGCAACGTGCGGTGGGCCCGAGCGTGAGCAGTAGACGAGGTCCCAGTCGTGCGAGAAATCCTCCATGACGAGACGGCACGCATCGAGGTGCTGGGCTTCGTAGTCACTATGTCGCGCCATGGTGTGCGGGATCGAGTGGGTGACGAACACGATGCGAGAATCGTCGCGGACGTCGTCGTCGAGTTGTGCCAAGGCGGCGTCGACGAGTTCACGCTGCGCACCGATGAAGCCCGGGTGGTTGTAGAACACACGAATCTTGTCCAGCGCGGGGGCATCGGCGCCGACATCGGCCTGTGCCGCCGCGAGGTCCTCGCGATATTGCCGGCAACTCGAATGGGAGGAATAGGCGGCCGTGACGAAGCACAGTGCACGCTTGACGCCGTCGTCGCGCATCGTGCGCAGGGTGTCAGCGAGGAACGGATGCCAGTTGCGATTGCCCCAGTAGATCGGCAGATCGAGGCCCGCCTCGGCGAACCGCGCCCGCACGGCCGCGAGCAGCGCCCGGTTCTGGTCGTTGATCGGCGAGCGGCCACCGTGGGCGAAGTAGTGCTCGGCGACGTCGTCGAGCCGGGCACGGGGAATGTCGCGTCCGGCCGTTACGCGCTCGAGGAACGGAAGGACCTCATCGGGGGCTTCGGGGCCACCGAACGAGACGAGCAGGATGGCATCGGGGACGTCGGCCACGGCTTCTCCAAAGACGGCCACGGTTACACGTTCGGCGTCGAGCGCGGCGCAGATGGGTGGAGCAACGCCGCGAGGCGAGCCTAGCCACGGCCCGCTGCGCCCCCGAATCGCCGGTGCGCGGGCGTTCGGTCGGGGCGAACGGCGCGTGTGGCATGCTCGCGTCGACGCGTTCGCGCGTGGGGTCTTCGAGCGTGGGAGGTGATCGTGGTGCGAAGGGGGAGGACGGCGACGCCAGGTTCGCGCGATGTCGATGGCCTTGTCGCTGCCCTTGCTGGCGCAGGCGTGACCGATGCGGACGCCACGCCGCGCCGGCGTGCCGAGTACGCCTCGGACGCGTCGCTGTATCGCGTCGTGCCGCAGGTTGTCGTATTCCCCCGGGATGCAGACGAGGTCGTCGCAGTGATGGCGGTCGCCGCCGACACGGGCGCGGTCGTCACGCCCCGTGGCGCGGGAACCTCGGTTGCGGGCAATGCCATCGGACCGGGAATCGTGCTCGATCTGCGCCGCCACATGGGCGACCGTGTCCACGTCGACCCGCACGAACGCACGGCGACGATTGATCCGGGTGTCGTGCTGGACGATCTGCAGCGTGCCGCCGCCGGCCACGGGTTGCGTTTCGGACCCGACCCCTCGACGCATGACCGCTGCACGCTCGGCGGCATGATCGGCAACAACGCCTGTGGGGCACGCGCGGTCGCGCACGGCACCACTGCCGACAATGTCGTCGACCTCACGATCGTCGACGGAACCGGATGGCATGGGCGCGTCGCCGACCACCCGGCCCCCGGGCTCGATGCGTTGCGCCAGACCTACGCCACGGCGATTCG
Source organism: Nitriliruptoraceae bacterium (assembly GCA_040904785.1). Taxonomy (GTDB): domain Bacteria; phylum Actinomycetota; class Nitriliruptoria; order Nitriliruptorales; family Nitriliruptoraceae; genus JBBDSV01. Next base: position 46,502 of record JBBDSV010000007.1, on the reverse strand, counting down.
TACCCATCTCGGGCAGTTCCCGCGGCAGCTGTCGGGCTACGGGCTCGCGGCCCTTCTGCCTGAGGGTGGCGCGTCGCTGACGCGCGCGTTTGTCGGCACCGAGGGCACCTGTGGCGTCGTGACGTCCGCCACGGTGCGTCTGGTTCCGCGGCCATCCCACCGCGTGCTTGTCGTGCTCGGATTCGGGGACCTTGCGACTGCGGCAGACGCCGCGCCGCAGGTGGTGGCACACCGACCGGAGGCCGTGGAAGGGTTCGATCAGCGGCTTGTTGCGGCCGCGCGGCGTCGCTTGCGGGCCGTGCCACAGCTGCCGCATGGACGCGCGTGGTTGCTCGTCGAACTCGCCGGCGAGAACCCGGACGTGTTGCTCGCGCGTGCGCGGGGGCTGGTCGACGATCTCGGCGGTGTGCCGAATGTGGTGTTCGACGACGAAGCGTCGGTGCGGGCCCTGTGGTCCGTGCGCGAGGCGGGGGCCGGGCTGTTGACCCGCAGTGGTCCACGGCCGACTCATGCGGGGTGGGAGGATGCCGCGGTTCCGCCCGGCGTGCTCGGCGACTACCTGCGTGCGTTCGAGGCGCTTCTCGACGATCACGGACTCACCGGAGCGCCGTACGGCCACTTCGGTGACGGTTGTGTGCACGTTCGCTTGGATTTTCCGTTCGGCGCCGACGGGAGCCGCACGGCCTTTCGTGCCTTCCTCGAGGAGGCAACCCGGCTCGTCGCCCGGTTCGGCGGGTCGATGTCCGGCGAGCATGGCGACGGTCGCGCACGGAGCGAACTGCTTCGGCTGCGCTATCCCGTAGTCGTGCTCGACGCGTTTCGTGCCTTCGCCGAGATCTTCGATCCTGACGATCGATGCAATCCGGGGGTCATCGTCGACCCGGTCGCCGTCGACGACGATCTGCGACCCTTGCGGATTCCGCTCGCCGCCGCGACCTCGGCGTTGTCGGTGCGCGCCCCCGGCGAGTCGCTTGCGGGCGCCGTCCACCGATGTGTCGGCATTGGCGCCTGCGTTTCGACCGCGTCGGGTGCGGCACGGGTGATGTGTCCGTCGTACGCGGCAACGGGCGATGAGCGCGATGCGACGCGGGGACGGGCCCGCGTCCTCCAGGATGCGGTGACCGGCGCATTCGGACCCGGCGGTCGCGGTGCGCTCGACCGGCCCGAGGTCCGCGACGCGCTCGAGTGGTGCCTCGGCTGCAAGGCGTGCGCGAGCGACTGCCCGACCGGTGTCGACATGGCGGCCTACCGCATCGACGCACTGTCGCAGACGTACGCCGGACGTGTCCGTCCCCGGACGCACTACACGTTGGGATGGCTCCACCGTTGGCTGGCGCTTGCCGCACCCGTGGCACGACTCGTCAACGGTGCGCTGTCGGTGCCGCGGGTGGCGCGCACGTTCGCGCGACTCGGCGGCATCGACCCGTCACGGCAACTGCCACACCTGGCGACACGCCGCGTCGATCGAGGGGTACGCGTCGCGGAACCCGGTGCGGACGCGCTCCTGTGGGTCGACACGTTCACCGAATATCTCGCCCCGCAGCTCGTCGACGCCGCGCGCAGGGTGCTCACCGACTCCGGGTTCGCGGTGCGGATCTCCCCGCGGGGCGCCTGTTGTGGTCTGCCGCTGATCTCCACGGGCCAACTGTCGGCAGCTCGGCGACGTGCCGCGCATACCGTCGAGGAGCTGACCGGCATGACGCGCGCCGACACCCTCGTTGTCGGCCTCGAGCCATCGTGCGTCGCCGCACTGCGTGAGGACATCCCGCGCCTCGTCGATACCGACGCTGCGAGCGAGCTCGCCGGGCGTGTGCGAACGGTCGCAGAGGCCCTGGCGACGCGGCGAGGTACCTGGGCGCCGCCGCGACTCGACGGCCAGACGTTCGTGGTCCAGGTCCACTGCCATCAGCACGCGGTACTCGGCTTTGACGCGGACCGCGCTGTGCTCGCTGCGGCCGGGGCGAGGATCGTCGAGGCGGGCGGGTGCTGCGGGCTCGCCGGCGACTTCGGGCTCACGCAGGGCCGTGCAGGCATCTCGGCGGCGGTCGCGGCGAACGCCCTGCTGCCGACACTCGACGCCCATCGGGAGGCCACGGTGCTCGCGGACGGGTTCTCGTGCAGGACGCAGATCGCCGACCTGCGAGGCCGCAGCGCGCGGCATCTCGTGCAGGTGCTCGACGACGCGATGTCGTCGCCGGACCATGGTTCGGTTCAGCGCGGGCGCGACGCGACCTGATCGAGATCGCTCGGCGGCGGCGACGTGCGCTGCGCGGTCCAGATTCCGGCGACGACGAGTCCACCTCCGAGCAGCGCGGCGATGCCCAGCCGTTCGCCGAGCACCACCGCGCCGGCGATCACGGCGACGAGCGGGATCAGGTAGGCGACCAGCGACGTGTTCGTCGCGCCTGAGCGTTCGATGAGGCGGTAGAGCACGATGTAGGCCACGCCGGTGCCGACCGCCCCGAGGGCGAGCACAGCGCCGACAACCGCGCCGTCCACCGCCGCCCACCGCGGTGCGGGTGCGAAGACGAGACTGACCGGGACCATGAAGGCGGCCGCGCAGAGCACTTGCGACGCGGCGATCTCCAACGGTCGTGCTGCTCCCGAGATGTATCGCTTGGCGTACACGCCGCTGACGGCGTACAGCATGGCTGCGGCCACGGTCGCCAACACGCCCCAAGCGCGTGCCGCGTCCGAGAGATCCTCGATCACGATCAGCACGACCCCGGCGAGCGACAGGGCGAGGCCGGCGATCCGTGCCGGTGTCCGCCGTTCAATCCCAATCGCCACCGAGAGCGCCAACGTCGCGCTCGGGACGAGTGCCATGACCAGCGCGGCGAGTCCCGACGGGATCGATTGTTGTGCCCAGGCGATGAGCGACCACGGCAACGCGTTGCTCGTCGCGGCAAGCACGGCGAGGTGACGCCACGTGCGCAGGCGCCGCGGAAAGCGTCCGCGCGAGATTGCGAGCACGACCGCGAGCACGAGGCCGCCGACAACTGTGCGCGCGGTGACGATCCACACGGGCGCGAGCGCGCGAAGACCGATGGACACAAACAGGAATGACAAACCCCAGATCGTCGCGAGCATGCCCAGAAGGGCAGCGTCTGCCGGTTTCAGACGGTCAGCTGACGGCGCGGGGACGGCGGTGCGCACGCGTGGTCAGATCTTGCGCAGGTGAACGCGGTCGAGCGCGTGGTCACCGCCCTTGCGCAAGATGAGGTCGGCGCGGCTGCGCGTGGGCAGCACGTTCTCGACGAGATTCTTGCCGTTGATGCGATGCCAGATGTCGAGCGCGATCTCGTCGGCCTCCTGGTCGGAAAGTTCGGCGTAACGGTGGAAGTACGACCGCGGGTCACGGAACGCCGTCGTTCGCAGCTTGCGAAAGCGTTCGACGTACCACCGTGCGATGTCGATCGGGTCGGCATCGACATAGATCGAGAAGTCGAAGAAATCCGAGACGAACAGTCGGTCCGCCGAGGTGCCCGTCTGGAGCACGTTGATGCCCTCGACGATGACGATGTCGGGCTGGCGGATGACGACCTTCTCGTCGACGAGGACGTCGTAGCGCAGGTGCGAATACACCGGCGCGGTCACCTCCGGTTCGCCGGACTTGATCGCGGCGACGAATGCGAGCAGCGATCGCACGTCGTAGGACTCCGGAAATCCCTTCCGTTCCATCAGACCCCGACGTTCCAGCTCGGCGTTGGGCCACAGAAATCCGTCTGTCGTGACAAGCTCGACCGCCGGATGGTCTGGCCACCGGGCGAGCAGTGCTTGCAGCAGTCGGGAGATCGTCGATTTGCCGACGGCGACGGATCCGGCGATGCCAATGATGAATGGGACCTTGGCGGCGAGCGATCCGAGGAACGTGTCGGTGGCGCGATGGAGTTCTTGTGTCGCCGCGACGTACAGATTCAGCAGTCGTGACAGCGGCAGATAGGCCTCGGCGACTTCGTCGAGCGAGATGACCTCGTTGGTTCCGCGGATCTGCACGAGGTCGGCTTCGGTCACGGTCATCGGCGTCGATGACCGAAGCGCGGCCCAGTCTGCACGCTCGAGTTCGACCCACGGAGATACCGGGTCGCGGTGGTTCACGCGAGACTCCCGCTGTGCGATCGCTGTCGACGTCGAATGCGCCCGCTTCGATGCGCGCCTGCACAGTCGCGGGTGTGCGTCGAGCCTAATGGCGTTGGATCACGTTCGATGCCTGCGGACGGAGGGGACTAGGCAAGGACGCAGCGGATGGGGGACACTATGGGGTCGCGTCCGAACCCACGGTGGGTCCGGCGCATCTTGGTGACGGAAGGGCCAACGTGGCGGCGGGTTCGCACAAGCTGGTGCTGCAGCGCCTTGCCGCGGCCGTGATGCTGCTCGTCTTTGTTCCGGCAATCGTCGCGGTTGCCGCGATCGGTGACGACCAGCCGTTCTTCGCCGGCGAACCGGCTCCTCGCACCGTGTTCGCCCAGGAACGGATCCGCATCGTCGACGAAGCCGCGACCGACACGGCGCGGCGAACGGCAGCCGAGTCGGTCGAGCCGGTGCTCGTCTTCGACCGTGACGCCCAGACCGCGATCGTCAATGATCTGCGCGCCGTTTTCGAAGATGCACGATTCGCGCGCAGCCCCGTTCCGGTCACCGACGACGAGGAGACGGCACCGGAAACCCGGGAGCCATCGCCGGATGAACAGCGTGAACGACTGCTCCTCGAGCAACCCGATATCGACCCGGACGTTGCCGCGGCGCTCGTCGCCTTGTCCGACAGCGACCTCGACGTCGTCGAGCGGGAGACAATTGCGATTGCCCAGGAACTAGCCCGCCAGCGCGTGGTGCGCGAAGAGTTGGACACGCTGCTCGCTGAGTCCCTTCCGGGTGAACTCGCCCTTCGTCCCCTGCCGCGTGACACCGCCGAGACGATCGTCACCCCATTGATCTCGTCCCGGATGCGGCCGACGGTGACGGTCGATCCGGATGCCACGGCGGCGGCCCGGGCACGTGCGGCTGAAAGCGTCGCCGAGGTCGCCCGGGTCTGGCTGCCCGAACAGGCGATCGTCCGTGACGGCGAGATCGTCGACGAGATGGCGCTGCGCGCAATCGAACGTGTCGGCGCTGGGGGCACCAGTCCGGGGCGTGCGTTCCTGCGCGCAATGCTGGCGATGGCCCTCATCACCGTGATCGGCGCGCTCTACTTGCGCCGCATGCAGCCGCGCGTGTGGCTTACCGGCAAGAAGCACGTGCTGCTCGGACTGCTCGTCACGTTGTACGCCGGGCTCATCGCCGGCGCCACGATGCTCATCGATCTGACGTCGGCGGGATGGGCGTATGTCGCGCCTGCGGGCGCCGTCGCAATGCTGACGGCGCTGCTGATCCATCCGGTCGTCGGCATCGCGATGATGCTGCCGGCCGCATTGGTCGTCCCGCTCATCATCTCCAACGCGACGACCGTCGCACTGTTCGCCAGCGCGGCAACGCTCGTGAGCGTGTCGCTCACCACCCAGATCGCCAAGCGCGCAGATCTGCGATCCGCGACGCTGCGTGCAGGGCTGTCGTATCCGGTCATTGCGGCGATCATCGTCACCGCGTTCGGTCCAGAGAACCAACTGTTCGTCGCGGTCGGCGCTGCGGCCGTCAACGGTGTCGTGACCGTCGTCGTCGTGCAGGGCGCGCTGCCCTTCCTCGAAACGTTGTTCCGCCTGCCGACGGTCACGGCGCTGCTCGATCTCGCTGATCGCAACCACCCCCTGTTGCGGGAGCTCGAGGAGAAGGCGCTCGGTTCGTACAACCACTCGGTGATGGTGGCGAATCTGACGGAGAGCGCCTGCCGACGCGTCGGTGCCAATCCGCTGCTCGGCAGCGTTGCGGCGCTCTACCACGACATCGGCAAGGTCCGGCAGCCGCACTACTTCATCGAGAATCAGCAGGGCATCGCCAATCCGCACGATGAGCTCGAGCCGGTGGTCTCGGCGATCATCATCCAGAACCACGTCGTCGACGGGGTGGAGCTCGCTCTCAAGCACCGACTGCCGCCGGAAGTCGTTGCCTGCATCCGGAGCCATCATGGCACGATGCTCGTGAGCTACTTCTACGAGCGCGCGCTCGAACGGGCCGCGAATCCGGATGCGGTTGACGAGGAGCAGTTCCGCTACAAGGGCGGTAAACCGCGGTCGAAGGAGGCGGCGATCCTGCTGCTGGCCGACTGTTGCGAGGCGACGACCCGAGCGATGGCGATGGCACGCGGCACCATCCCGCGCGACGAGATCGAGCAGACCGTCGATCGGCTGTTGCACGAGCGGGTCGAAGACGGCCAGTTCGACGAATCCGATCTCACCTTCCGCGAGCTCGCCACCGCACGCGACACGCTCGTCGAGTCGCTCGTCGGCATCTACCATCCGCGGATTCCCTACCCGGCGAAGGCCGCGGACCAGGCAGACGAAGTCTTTGACGACGACATCCGTGTCCCGGCCACCGATGCCCGCAGCCGGTGATCGACCGTTTCGCGAGCGCGTGTTCGCCGTGGTCGCACAGATCGGGCCGGGCGAGCTGATGACCTACGGAGACGTGGCTGACGAAGCCGGTAGGCCGCGTGCCGCACGTGCGGTCGGAAGCATCCTCGCGGCCGCGGGCGGGGGCGCGTTGCCGTGGTGGCGTGTCGTGACGGTGACGGGACGGCTGGTCCCGGGGGCTGAAGCGGAGCATGCACAGCGGCTGGAAGCCGAAGGCCACACCTGCCGTGCGGGGCGCGTGACGACCCGAATGTCGCGCTGAGCGCATGGCGGATGCGTTCAGCGCACATATTGGGTGTGTTGGAAGACTTCCTGCCGACCGGAACGTTCTCCCTGGTGACGGCGGAATTGGGCGCTGTGGGCAGGGAGAACTGCGTCCCTTGTGGTCGCGAACGCCTACGGACATGCCCGTACGACGGCATCGCCAGCGTGACGGCGGCCGGGGGTACGTGCGAAGCTACCTAGTTCCGACCCGACCGTGTGCCGGTCGTGGCACGGCATCGCGAGACGGCGACTGCCGACATCGAGGAGGCAAGGTGAACGGCACGGAACTACCGACGGCGGAGGTGGCCGTCGAAGAGCTGCTCGAGCGCTCCTCGGAGCGCGGCTACGTGCTGCTCTCTGAACTCCAGGAACTGCACGTGCCCGAGTTGCACGGCGACACCTGGGTCGAAGACGTGATCGGCGACGCACGTGGCCAGGGGCTGCAGGTCATCGACGACGTCGCTGACGATGCGCCCGAAGAGGTCATCGATCACTCGTCGGCGCTCACGACCGATCTCGTCCGTCAGTACCTGAACGACGCTGGTAAGCACGCGTTGCTGACGAAGGAAGACGAAGCTGACCTCGCCAAGCGCTACCAGGCGGGGTTGGCGGCCGACCGCTTCCTGAAGGACCGTGATTCGTGGACGCGCAGTCAGAAGGCGCGCTTGCGGTCGATCAGCCGCGACGGCGAGCGGTCGAAGGAACGCATGGTGCAGGCGAACCTGCGGCTTGTCGTCCCGCAGGCGCGCAAGTTCTCCGGTCGTGACCTCGACTTCATCGAGCTGATTCAGGAGGGCAACCTCGGGTTGCTCCGCGCGGTCGAGAAGTTCGATCACACCAAGGGCTACAAATTCTCGACGTACGCCGTGTGGTGGATCCGCCAGGCGTTGCAGCGTGGCGTCGCAAGCAAGGGCCGCACGATCCGTGTGCCTGCCCATGTCTGGGAGCTGTACGGCAAGCTCCGCGCCGCCGAGCTGCGTCTGCGTCAACAGAAGGGCGGAGATCCGACGGAAGCCGAAGTCGCCGAAGAGGTCGGACTGACCGCTCAGCGTGTCCGCGAGGTCCGTGACGCGATGCAGGAACTCGTCAGCCTCGACCGTCCGATCGGTGAAGACGGTGACGCGACGATGGGCGATCTGATCGCCGACAGCGCCGGAATTGATCCTGCCGACACGGCGCTCGAAGGTGACGCGATTGGCCAGATCGAGGCGGCACTTGCCGAACTCGACGATCGCGAACGGATCATCCTCGTGCTGCGCTTCGGGCTTCACGGGGAAGAACCCATGACGCTCGAGGAGATCGGCGACCACTTCGGATTGACGCGCGAACGCATCCGTCAGATGCAGAACCGTGCGTTGGCCAAGTTGCGTCACCCGTCGCGTGCCCACAACCTCTCGGGACTGCTCGACGTGCTCGACAGAGCCGCGTGATCCGTCCGGAACACTGACACTGACTGGTG
>JBBDSV010000007.1:7095-38266 GCA_040904785.1 Nitriliruptoraceae bacterium | reverse complement strand
CGGGCACCAGCGTTAGCATGGCCACCGATCGTGGTCGGCCGTCTCCTGTCGACCGCCATGCCTCTGCGAAGTCGAGGTTCACATGCGGGATCTGGGCAGTCGAACGCACCGACGACTCATCGTTGTCGTTGCGGTGCTCGCAGCACTGACGATTGCGGGCATCGTCTGGTTGTGGCCACAGACGACGGTCGAGACGACCGATCAGGCCGGTTCCGAGCAGATCTTTGGGGCCGAGATCCGCTCCGTGCAGTCGGTGGGATCCGACGTCGATCCGATCAGCGGTGGCCGCGGCGAACTCCTTCTCGTCAGCCTCAAGCTCATCGATGGACCGGAGGCCGGCGAGGTCGTATCGATGGAGGTGCTCGGCGAGGGGTATCCGGACTTCGCGATCGGTGATGAGGTCGCGGTGTCACGCATCTCAGGAGACGAAGGCCAGGTCGACTACTACATCGCCGACTTCGAGCGGCGTCGAGCGCTGTTGCTCCTTGTCGGAGCATTCGTCGTCGCCGTGCTGCTGGTTAGTCGTTTCTCGGGTCTGCGGGCCCTGATCGGCCTGGCCGTCAGCTTGTTCATCGTCGTGTCGTTCGTGGTGCCCGCAATCCTTGCCGGCCAACAGCCCGCCCTCGTCGCCTGGGTCGGTGCGATGGCCGTCATGCTCGTCACGCTGTATTTGACCCACGGCATGAACGAGATGACGACGGCGGCAATCATCGGCACGGCTGCGTCGCTGACGTTCACGGTGGCGATCGGCATGTTCTTCATCGAGCGCAGCAAGATCACCGGCTTCGCGTCCGACGATGCGGTCTTCGCACGGTTCGCCGTTGAGGGCCTCGACCTGCAAGGTCTCGTGCTCGCCGGGCTCATCATCGCCGCGCTCGGCGTCCTGGACGACGTGACCGTGAGCCAGGCCTCGACGGTGTTCGCGCTGCACGACACCGACCGTCGCCTGTCGTGGGGCATGCTGTTCGGTCGCGCGATGAAGGTGGGCCGTGACCACATCGCGTCCGTCGTCAACACCCTCTTCCTCGCCTACGCCGGTGCCTCGCTCGCGCTGCTCGTGCTGTTCACGACGAGCGGTGCCCGGGTCGGAGAAATCGTCAATTCCGAGATCATCGCCGAGGAGATCGTCAAGACCGTCGTGGGTTCGCTCGGCCTTGTCGCTGCCGTGCCGTTGACAACAGCGCTCGCGGCAGCGCTCGCGATCCGCCGGGCACCGAACGCGCCCGCCGCCCACGGCATGCCCGCCGGCGGCCCATCACCCGGGGTGGGCCGTGCCCGACTGCGGCGTCTGGGCCGCCGCACCGACGACGAACTGTATGCGCGGTGGCTGGCGTCGCTGCGTGATGCCAGCGCGTCGCCCGACATCGAGGACGTGGAGTCGGCCGAACCCGGTGACGCGGCAGAGCCGCAAGGTCCTCCGCCGACGCGTTCGCGCTGACGGTTGCCGTCGATGGCCGTACCATGCGCGTCCTTGCGCCGGTGGACCCGATCCACGGTCCGGCGGCGCGCCGGCAGCGTGGTGCGAGGACCTCGGGAGAACGTCGTGGACTGGATGTCGATCGACGCGCATGGGGTCGACCATTGAGCGACGTCACCCCGATGTCCGAGCTGTTTGAGCGTGGTGCGTCGCGTGGGTACGTCCTCCTCTCCGAACTCCAAGATCTGTTCGACCCGTTGACCCAGCCTGATCATTGGGTGGAGGAAACGGCACAACGCGCTCGCGACCTGGGAATGCAGGTTCTCGACGACCTCGTCGAAGACGCCGACCGGCCGGAGGCGGCACCGCTGTCGGCGTCGTCGGACTCGGTGCGTCAGTATCTCAACGAGATTGGCCGCACCGAGCTGCTCACGCCGGAGCAGGAAGTTGACCTCGCCAAGCGCTACCAGGCGGGGATTGCAGCCCACTCGGTGCTCATGGCCGCAGAGGCCCTCCAGCCGCGCCGGAAGGCGCAATTGCGCCTCGTCATGCGCGCCGGTGATCGCGCCAAGGACCACATGATCCGCGCCAACCTTCGGTTGGTCGTCTCGGTGGCGCGAAAGTTCCGGGGTCGGGGCGTCGACCTACTTTCGCTCATTCAGGAAGGCAACCTCGGGCTAATCCGTGGCGTCGAGAAGTTCGATCACACCAAGGGCTACAAGTTCTCGACGTACGCGACGTGGTGGATCCGTCAGGCGCTCCAGCGCGGCCTGGCGAACACCGGACGCACCGTTCGACTTCCTGTTCACGTGCACGAACTCATGGGAAAGGTCCGCTACGCCGAGTTCGCGCTGCTGCAACAGCTTGGCCGCGAACCCACCGAGCTTGAAATCGCCGCTGAACTGGGTCTCCCTCTCGAGCGCCTGCGTGAAGTCAAACTCGCCGCCCAGGAGGTCGCCAGTCTCGACAAGCCGATCGGTGAGGACGGTGACGCGACGATGGGGGAGCTCGTCGCCGACGAGGACGCCATCGATCCAGAGTCGTCGGCGACGGCGGTACTCGCCAAGCGAGAAGTCGAGCGGGCGCTGAGCGCGCTGACCGACCGGGAACGAACCGTGCTGATGTTGCGCTACGGACTCATGGATGGTGAGGAGCACACCCTCGAAGACATCGGCGCGCAGTTCGGGCTCACCCGGGAGCGGATCCGTCAGATCGAGAAGAAGACGCTCACCAAGCTTCGCCATCCCTCGCGCGGCTTCCAGTTGCGAGGACTGCTCGACAGTGTCGACGCACCGAGCTGAGATTCGACGGGCATCGCTTCTGCTTGTCGTCACCACGTTGTGCGTCGTCACCGGCGCGCAACCAGCGGTCGGCGACTCTCACCAGCACCCCGGCGCCGCACTCGTCGACACCTGGGTGGACGCGGTTCGGGCGGTCGACACGGCCACGTGGTCGATCGTGGTGCTGGACGAGTCCGGAAACGTGCGGTTCGCTCACGATGCGACCCGTGGGCTGCTGCCGGCATCGACGCTCAAGATCGTCACCGCCGCGGCTGCCGTCACCGCACTCGGTCCGGACGCGACGTTCGTGACCCGCGTCGAGGCCCAGGCGCCGCCGACCGACGGCACGGTGATAGGCGATCTGGCGCTGGTCGGAGGCTGGGATCCTACGTTGGCGACAGACGCCTTCAGCCGCTGGGCCTATCCCGATCGGCCGGCGGCGCGGCTCGCACAGCTCGCCGACCGCATCGTCGCCGCTGGCGTCGACCGCGTGACCGGAGGTGTGGTTGCCACCGCGCGCCCCGACTCCGCCGAACGCCTCGCGCCAGGATGGCCCGAGCGGTATCTCGACGATCTCGACGCCCGCTACAACACCGGACTGACGATCGATGCCGGGCTGCGCGTCGAGTATCAGTGGCCCGAAGGTGCTGAACCGCCGAGCGTCGCACCCAGTGGCACGAACGACGACACGTCGCCGCAACCCGATAAGGTCATCGCGTCGTTGTCGTTGTATCCCGAGCTTCGCGCGGCGCTCGAACTCGACGAGCTCTTGCGTGCACGCGGCGTCGACATCGGTGCCCGCCCGCGCCGTGCCCGCAGTCCCGCACCCCCGCGCCAGGAGATCGCGCGGCTCGTCAGCCCGCCGCTGCGCGCGATGGTGGAGAACTTCGTGCGCACGAGCGATAATCACCTCGCGGACACCGTGTTCCGTGCGCTCGGCGTCGCCCAGTTCGACGACGCGTCCTGGGAGGCCGGAGGCGCAGCGACGCGTGATGCACTTCATGAGCTCGGTGTCGATCTCGCCGGATCCGAGGTCGTCGACGGTTCCGGACTCTCGCGCGACAATCGCCTTTCGGCACGCACCCTCGCCGACGTCGACCAGCGCATGTGGGTCGGCGACCATGCCGGGACGTGGAAAGGCGCGCTCGCCGTCGCCGGTGAATCCGGCACGTTGCGTCGTCGCTTGACGGGCTCCGTTGCAGAGGGACGGTTCCAAGGAAAGACCGGATCACTCCGCGATGTCATGGCGATAAGCGGAGCCATCGACGGTTCGACTCGTCGCCTCCACGTCGCGGTCATCATCAACGACGTTTCGGGCACCGATCGACAGCTCGCGCGTGCGGCGATCGACCGCACGCTTGAACTGCTGACCGTGTGGGCCGACGGCTGCGAGGTGCAGATCGCGGCACCAGAAGACGCGCAGGATCTCGATGAACGCGTGCGCTCTCCCGGAGCGCTCACGGCCGTCTGCTGACTCCGACCGGCGCTTCAGAAGAGTGCCGGATGCTCATCAACATCGTTCGTCGCGGCTTCCGGTGCCGCGCGTGGATCCTCGGAACGCGGCGTGTTCGCGGGTCGTGCCGCTATTGGACGCGGTTGGGACTCGTCGGGACTTTCCGGCGGCGGCGGCATGGGCGGTCGGGGCGCCTGCGGTGCCGTGATGTTCTCACGGGCACGTCGTGCAGCGGTCGCGTCCCATCGTGCGAGCCCGGCGGCGAAACGTTCAACGTCCCACGACGCGACGGCGGCGTCGATGTCGACCTCCAGGTGGGGGATGGGTGCCATGAGCAGCAGATTGCGTTCGACCAGCGGACGTGCGGTTCGCAGCGCCGATTCCAGGGCAAGCGGCAGATTCGCGAGTGCGTCGTATACGCCCGCCACGCTGCCGTACTCGCGAACGAGGCGGGCAGCGGTCTTCGCGCCCACACCGACGGCGCCGTCGAGGCCGTCCGACGGATCGCCACGGAGTGCCGCGACGTCTGGATAGCAATCCGGCCCGACGCCGTATTCGGCGTGCACCGCGGCCACGTCGAGCACCTGCAGGTCGGTGAAATGCGCCCGCGGTCGCAGCAGTCGCGTGGAGGGGTCCACGAGCGCGATCAGGTCCTGATCGGAACTGAGCACGTCGCATCGCCAGCCGCGATCAGCACACGCGTCTGCCGCCGCGGCGAGCAGATCGTCCGCCTCGGCGCCGTGCTGGCAGTCGACGGCCACACCGAGGTCGGCCAGATCCCCACGGATCTGGTCCAATCCAGCGGACAGCGTCGGGTTGCGGTCACCCCGATTGGCCTTGTACTCGGGCACGTCGACTTTGCGCCGATTTACGGGATGGTCGAACGCGATGAAGACGCCGTCGTACGGGCCGTGCCACCAGACGCTGGTGAGCATGGTCACGAACCGCATGGTCACCGCATGGTCGTTCACGGTCTCGTCGGGCGTCGAGTGGAAGGCACGATGTCCGAGTGAATTGCCGTCGACGAGCAGCACCGTGCCAGCGTCCAGGGCCATCCGCGCACCTTGCTGGTCTGGATACGAGGTCGAATTCGACGCTACACGCTCGATACAGTCCGAGCCATGACACCTGCGTCGAGTGATGCCCACGAACACGATCGCGCATCGGACTCCGGTGCCGAGGCGGTCCAGTTGCAGACGTTGTGCGCCGGCCGGATGCCGCTCGCGGTCGCGTCACTGCCGGATGCGTCGTCGTCCGACGCGATGCGTGAACGTCTCGATGACGCCGGCGTCGCGCCGCTCGCGGGATTCTTCGGCATGTCTCTGCCGCAGGGAGCGAAGGTGGCGTTCGTCCTCGACGACGGTGAGCTTCGCCTCGTCGACGACGGCAACCGTGCGTTGCTTCGCGCACCTCGTGAAGGTCTCGATTCCAGCTGGGTCGCAGCGGCACGGGCTCACCGCGGCACGATGTTCATCGTGCTCATCGGCGCTGATCTGTCGGCAGATGGTGGGGCCGACGACGTCGGCACGCTCATCGAGCGGCACGCACGCAGCGGAGACGCCCGGGGCGCGGTGATCGGTTTCGGCGAGGAGCGGCCCTCGCTGCCCCTGCTGTTCGGCTGATCACGCGTCAGCCGCGTAGCTCAGACGAGGTCTTCGTGTTCTTCGGCGAGCGCCATCCATGCCGCTTCGTCATTCGCGAGTTGCGTCTCGACGTCGGCGAGGTCGCACTGCAGGGCCGAAAGCGCACTGGGGTCGGCGGCGACGGCAGCCATCTGTTGTCTGAGTTGCGTCCGCATCGTTTCGGCGTTCGTCATCCGTTGTTCGATCGCACGAAGCTGCCGGCGCACCGACTGCCGCGTTGCGTTGTCGGGTCGTGCCGTGCGCATTCCAAGCGGCCGCGCGGAGTCACGTTCGTGGTCGCGCGCGAGCTTGTAGGCCGCGAGATCTTGATACCCCCGCACTGCGCCGTCGCCGACGGCCAGCACACGGTCGGTCAGGCGATCGAGGACGTAGCGGTCGTGCGATGCAACGATGAGAGCTCCGTGGAACCCGTCGAGATAGTCCTCGAGCGCGGCCAAGGTGTCGAGGTCGAGGTCGTTCGTCGGTTCGTCGAAGATCAGCACGTTCGGCGCGTCGAGCAGCAAGTGCAGCAGGGCGAGACGCCGTCGTTCGCCGCCGGACAACACGGAGATGGGGCGTCGGAGCAGATCGTCGGCAAAGCCGAATCGTTCCGCGATCCGGGTCGCGGGCAGCGATTCGCCGGATGCGAGCACGACGTGTGTGCCCACGGCGTGAATCGACGCGAGCACCGTGTCCGCGTCGTTTGGCACGTCGACGATGGCGCTCGTCTGTTGGCGGAACAGACCGGAGACGACGGTCGTGCCGATGCTGACGGTGCCGGCGTCGGGCGTGCGCTGCCCTGCCATGACCTCCAGGAGCGTGGTCTTTCCTGCACCATTGACCCCGATGACGCCGACCCGTTCGCCCGGACCGATGTCGAGCGAGACGTCGTCGAGCACGACGTTGTCGCCTCGGTGGACGGTGACACCGTCGAGATGGAGGACGTCGTTGCCGAGGCGCCGTCGTCCGGTTCCGAGTTCCAGCGTCGCGTCCTCGCCAACGACGTCTGCTTGTGCGCGCAGTGCATCGACCTGTTCGACGCGGAACCGGGGCTTCGAAGTACGCGCTCGAGGTTGCCGGCGCAACCAGGCGACTTCCTTGCGCAGCTGGCTGGCGGCGCGCCGGCGCATCTGCGAGAACTCGGCGTGCCGCTTCTCGCGCGACTCCAGCAGTGACGAGTAGGAACCTTCGTGGACGAAGACGCGGGCACCTCCAGTGGCCTTCGGGAGCTGGGGATCCATGTCGAGCAGGCGTGTCGCGAGGTGCTCGAGCACGTAGCGGTCGTGGGTGACGAGGAGGACCGCGGTGCGCCGGCGCGACAGTGTCGCCTCGAACCAGTCGACCGTGTCCACATCGAGGTGGTTCGTCGGTTCATCCAGAACGAGCAGGTCCGCAGGCGCGAGCAGTGCCCGTGCGAGTGCGACGCGGCGTCGCTGTCCCTCCGACATTCGTCCGGTCGCATGCGCGGCGTCGATCCCGAGCTGGTCGAGCATCGCCTGCGCCTCGTGCTCTGCGACACGGGAATCAGCCATGATGATGTCCAATGCCGCAGCATCGTCCCACCGGGGATCCTGCTCGAGAAACGCGACTTCGGCATTGCTCCGAAACGTCACGGCGCCTGCGTCGGGTCGACGCTCGCCGGCGACGATGCGCAGCAACGTCGATTTCCCGACGCCATTCGGTCCGACCACACCGACGACGTCGCCGTCGCGCATGCTGAATGACGCGTCGGTGAACAGCCGTCGGCCTTCGATTTCGGCACCGAGCGTGTCCGCAGTCAACAGATGCATGCGACCAGCGTACGGAGGTGAACGTGAGCCCATGCACGGGACGGCCACCGATCCTGTCCTGGATACGCTTCGGGTTCGTCGTCGACGACGCAGGGTGAGACGGTGCTGAGTGTGTCGGGTGTGGCGGTCACCGTTGGTGCCCGGACGTTGTTCTCTGACGTGTCGTTGCGGCTTGCTCCGGGTCGTCGTGTCGCGCTGGTCGGTGGGAACGGTGCGGGCAAGACCACGCTCGCCGAGGTCATCGTCGGGCTTCGCGAACCTGGTCGCGGCACCGTCAGTCGAACCGCGGACTTGCGGCTCGGTTGGCTGCCGCAGGACGTCGTCGATGACGCGGCAGACGCTCCCAGTGTCCTCGAGTACGTCACGGCGGGAGCGACAGAGCTCGTCGCCCTCGAACGTCGACTGCGCACACTCGAAGGGCAGCTCGAAGACGCCGACCCGGCGACGCAAGCCGAGCTGCTCGCGGCCTACGGCGACGACCAGGAACGCTTCCGTCAATTGGGCGGCTACGAACTGCAGTCGAACGCGCACCGCACACTTGCGGGCCTGGGATTCGCTCCGGATGACGCGATGCGGCCGCCGCGCGAACTGTCCGGCGGGTGGCGCGTCCGTGCCGCGCTTGCCCGGCTGCTCGTTGCACGGCCCGACGTCCTCGTGCTCGATGAGCCCACGAACCATCTCGACCTCGACACGATCGACTGGCTGGCCGACGCCTTGCGTGACCTGTCGGGTGCGCTGTTGGTGGTGTCGCACGACCGGGATTTCATCGACCGTGTTGCCGACACGATCGTCGAGCTGGCTGCGGGCACAACCACCGAGTACGACGTTCGGTCCGGTACGACGGTCGCCGAAGCGGGCGGTTTTGCGTCGTTCGTCGCCCAGCGCGACGCACGCCTGGTTCAGTTGCGGGCGGCACGAACCCAGCAGGATCGACAGCTCGCCGAGGTGGAGCGGTTTGTCGAGCGATTCCGCTACAAGGCGTCCAAAGCGCGGCAGGTTCAGTCGCGGATCCGTGCGCTCGACCGCGTGGAGCGGATTGAGGTCGAGGATCGCCGGGAGACGGTGGCCCGCTTCCAGTTTCCCGAACCGCAACGGTCACCTCGCGTGGTCGTCGCGCTCGATGGCGTCACTGCGGGATACGGCGACCGGATCGTGTTCGATGCGATCGACCTCGCGATCGAGAGGGGCCGCACCGTTGCGCTCGTGGGCCCCAATGGGACGGGCAAGTCGACGTTGCTGCGGCTGCTCGCCGGCAGCCTGGCGCCCTTGTCGGGCTCCGTCGTGTGGGGATCGAACGTCGAGGTCGCGGTGGTCGATCAGCACCAGGTCGAGGTCATGGACCTCTCGCGGACCGTCATCGAAGAATTCCGCACTGCACTCGATGGCCGTCACCGTGGCAGCAACCACCGCTCGATGCTCGGCGCGTTCGGATTTCCCGGCGACCTCGCCGATCGAGTCGTGGGGGAGCTGTCCGGCGGCGAACGGACGCGCCTGGGGCTGGCAAAGGCGATGGCGTCACCGGTGAATCTGCTGTTGCTCGATGAGCCCACCAACCACCTCGATCTCGCATCGCGTGATGTGCTCGAGGATGCCATCGAGGCCTATCCGGGCACGGTCGTGCTCGTCACCCATGATCGCCACGTCATCCGTTCGACGGCAGACGCGGTCATCGACTTCGGCAAGGCGGCCCCGAAGTGGTTCGACGGAACCTTCGAAGAGTTCATCGCGTCGCGCGAGCCGCGCTCGGTGTCCCAGGACAGCGCGGTGCCGCGTGGGCGACCCCGCGGATCGGGTGACACCTCGCGTTTTCGCCAGCGGGAACAGGCCACGCGTGCCGACCTTCGGGCGCTGCGCAACCGCGTTACCGCGCTGGAACGTGACCTCGGCAGCATCGAGGCGCGAATCGCCGAACTTCACCGCGAACTCGCCGATCCGGCGGCGTACGGCGACACGGATGCATTGTCACGACTCGGCCAGGCTCACCACGACGCGAAGGATCGCGCCGCGGTGCTGCTCGCGGAGTGGACTGAAGCAGCCGAAGAGCTCGAGCGCGCCGAGGCTGCAGCTGCCGATGATGCGGCGGGTGTGCGCTGAACGGGCGCCGAACGCGGCGTTCCGAATGGGACTGAGGCAGCGCGGCGGCTAACGTACACGCGTGATCTGAGGAGTTTGCATGCCGATTCAGCCGAACGCGTCCTATTCCATCACGATCCGTGTCAAGCTCGACGCGGATGATCCGCGAGCGATTGGTCGGGTTACGACCGCGATCGGCGACGCGGGCGGTGCCGTCGTGGCGCTCGATTTCGTCGACACGACGGGGGAGCAGACCGTCGTCGACGTCACCGCGAACGCCGGCAACGCCGAACATGCGGACAAGATCACCGCCGAAGTCGACGCCATCGAAGGCGTCGAGGTCCATCGCGTCAGCGACCGGACGTTCCTCGTGCATCTGCACGGCAAGATCGAGGTGACACCGACCGTGCCGCTGCGGACGCGCGATGACCTGTCGATGGCCTACACGCCGGGTGTCGCTCGTGTCTGTCGTGCCGTGGCAGAGAACCCCGAGGATGCGCGGCGACTGACGATCAAGGGCAACACGGTGGCGATCGTGACCGACGGCACGGCGGTACTCGGCCTGGGGGACATCGGGCCGGAAGGTGCGCTGCCGGTCATGGAGGGCAAGGCGGTGCTCTTCAAGCACTTCGCCGGTGTCGACGCATGGCCGGTCTGCCTGGCGACCAAGGACCCAGACGAGATCGTGCGGATGGTCGAGGCGATGGCGCCGGTCTACGGTGGCATCAACCTGGAGGACATCGCGGCGCCCAAGTGTTTCGAGATCGAGGAGCGCTTGCGCGAGTCGCTCGATATCCCGGTGTTCCACGACGATCAGCATGGAACGGCAATCGTCGTGCTCGCCGCCTTACACAACGCGCTGCGTATCGTCGGCAAGCAACTCGACGGATTGCGCGTCGCGATGTCGGGAGCCGGCGCTGCCGGCGTCGCGATTGCCAAGCTGTTGCAGCATGAAGGCGTGGCCGACATCGTCGTCACCGACCGCAAGGGCATCCTGCATCCGGGGCGCGACGGACTGGACAGCAGCAAGCAGTGGCTCGCGGAGAACACGAACCCCGAAGGTCGCACCGGAGACACGGTCGACGCGATTCGTGGTGCGGACGTGTTCGTGGGTGTCAGCGGACCTGACGTGTTGCAGCCCGAGGACTTGTCCGTCATGGCGACCGACCCGATCGTGTTCGCCTTGGCGAATCCCGACCCGGAAGTCGATCCGGTTGGCGCACGTGAGTACGCCGCCGTCGTCGCGACCGGGCGCAGCGACTATCCCAACCAGATCAACAATGTGCTGGCGTTCCCGGGCATCTTCCGCGGCGCACTCGACGGTCGAGCGCGGCACATCACGGATGCGATGAAGGTTGCTGCGGCACGCGCGATCGCCGATGTCGTGACCGACGAGGAACTGCGTTCGACGTTCATCATCCCGAGCGTGTTCAACGAGAAGGTCGTTCCGGCAGTCGCCGCCGCCGTCGAGGCAGAGGTCCAGCGCAGCGGCGCCTGACGAGGCTGCGTCGAGGTGCCTTGGACACACGGTGTCGGTGCGTCAGTCACCGTGGCACGTCGGGCGATGCGGCCTCGGTCAGCGATTGTCAATCGGCACGTACGACCGTTCGTCGGACCCGAGGTAGAGCTGACGCGGCCGCGCGATCGCCTGCTCCTCGTCGCGTTGGCTCTCGTCCCAGTGCGCGAGCCAACCGGGGATCCGCCCCATCGCGAACAGACAGGTCATGATTGACGTCGGGAAGCCCATCGCCTGGTAGATGATTCCCGAGTAGAAGTCGACGTTCGGATACAGCTTGCGCTCGATGAAGTAGTCATCTTCGAGCGCAATGCGTTCCAGTTCGATCGCGATGTCGAGCAGCGGGTTGCGACCGGTGACCTCGAACACCTCGTGCGCAAGTTCACGGATGACCTTGGCGCGCGGGTCGTAGTTCTTGTACACGCGATGGCCGAATCCCATGAGCCGGAACTCGCCTTGCTTGACCTTCTCGACATAGGCGGGGACCTGATCGGCCGAGCCGATCTCGGAGAGCATCCGCAATACGGCCTCGTTCGCACCGCCGTGCTTGGGCCCATACAGCGCAGCACACGCACCGGCTGCCGCCGAATAGGGATCGGCGCCAGAGGAGCCGATGACCCGCATCGCGGTTGTCGAGCAATTCTGTTCGTGATCGGCGTGGAGCATCAGCAGGACGTCCATCGCCCGTTCGAGCACCGGGTTCGGTTCGTACTTCAGCTCCGTCGTCTTCCACATCATGTTCAGGAAGTTGCCCGCGAACGATAGGTCATTGTCGGGATACGAATAGCGCATGCCGATGGAGTGGCGATACGCGAACGCCGCGAGCGTCGGGAATTTGGCAATGAGCCGGACAATCTGCAGACGCCGATTGTCCGCATCGTCGACGTGCTTGGCCTCGGGATAGAACGTCGAGAGCGCGCCTACCGTCGATACGAGCATCCCCATCGGGTGCGCATCATGGTGGAACCCGTCCATGTGCTGCTTGATGTTCTCGTGGATGAACGTGTGGTGCGTGATTTCGTGTTCCCAGGCCTCGAACTCGTCTGAGGTCGGCAACTCACCGTGGACGAGCAGATAGGCCACTTCGAGGAATGTCGAGTGTTCGGCGAGCTGCTCGATCGGATACCCGCGATACCGCAGCACGCCGGCGTCGCCGTCGATGTGGGTGATCTCGCTGATGGTGTTCGCGGTGTTCTTGAAGCCCGGGTCGTAGGTCATCAAGCCGAAGTCGTCGTCGGTCACCGTGATTGTCCGCAGATCCATTGCCCGGATCGCGCCGTTCTCGACGGGGACGTCGTACGTCTGGCCCGTCCGGTTGTCGGTGATCGTCAGGGTCTGCGAACTGGCGCTCATCGGTGGTCATCTCCTCGTCACGTGCCGGCAGCTGGCACGGCGGCAGCGAGTCGTGCCAGCTGTTCCGTCCCGAGTGCGGCCGTCATTCAGCGGCGGCCGCGATCCGGTGGAACACCTGCGCGAGAACCACTGCCTCGTCGTCGGTCAGGTGTCGTGCGAAATGTTCGTTGACGCCACGCAGGTGGGTCGGTGCAGCTTTGCGCAATACGTCGAGTCCGGCTGGCGTGAGTTCTGCGAACGTGCCCCGGCCATCAGACGGGCAGGCGGAACGGCGCACAAGACCGTCGCGTTCCATGCGGTCGACGAGTCGCGTGAGCCCACTCTTCGACAGCAGCACTGCATCGGCGAGCTCCTGCATGCGCAGACGGTGGCCGTCGGCCTCCTGCAGTTGCACAAGGACGTCATACCACGTCAGCGGGACGTTCTGTGCGGTGCGCAGTTCTGTGCCGAGTCGCTCGATGACCTGCGCGTGTGCTTCGAGAAACGCGCGCCACGCTCGCAACTGTGTCGCAGGGACACTCGAGACAACGTGGGTGGCGGTGACAGTCATGGTGCGAGTCTAGTGGCGCCGATTGCCGTGTGGTGCCTGCAAGAAGCGTGCCGCACCGCTCCTTGTTGGCCGCCGATCGTGACTGCGCGCAACGAAACGGCGAATGCCGCCCTCAGGGCGGCATTCGCCGATTGCGGCCGATCACGCCCCGCGACGGGACGTGACCGACGAATGTGTCAGAGGTCGTAGGGACGCACGGTGCCGCGACCGTTCTCCTTGGCACGCTTCGCCGCATTGGCGACGAGGCTGGCGAGCTTCGCGTTCAGCGCGTCGGGGAAGTTGGAGTCCATGCGCAGACCCTGCGCTTTGACCGCTTCCTTGACCTTGCTCTGCACGACGAGCGAATCTGCCATGGGATGCTCCTTCGAAAGTCGATCGATCAACGATCGGACCGGCGCACCTCGCCGGATCGATGTCTGCACAATAGGCGCTCTGACACGCAAATTGCGAGCATTTGTGCATTCCGCGTGCCGCGACCCGTCCGATGCGCGCTTCAGCTCCGTACCTTCAGTGACGACCAAGGAACACTTCGGTGGCAACTTCAGTGATGCTGTTCACGCGTGATCTGCGGGTTGAGGACAACCCCGCACTCGTTGCCGCGGCGGCCGGTCCGATCATGCCGCTCTTCGTCGCTGATCCGGCGATTCTGTCGGCCCCGCAGACGGCGTCGCGACGGTGCCGGGTGCTCACCGACGCACTTGAAACGCTCGGGCTCGCCCTTGCTCGGCGCGGCGCCGCACTGCACGTGCGCGTCGGCGACCCGGCCCACATCGTCGCCGCCGCGGTTCGGGCATCTGGCGCGGACACGGTGCACCTCGCCGCCGACGTCTCCCGCTACGCCGCGACCCGAGGTGCGCGCATTCGTGCCGCGCTCGACGGTCTCACGGTCCGCGTGGTGGAACATCCGGGGATCACCCATGTCCAACCGGGGGCCGTGACCCCGGCGGCTGGCCGCGCGTACCTGCGGTTCACGCCGTACTACCGTCGTTGGCGTGATATCCCTTCGCGCCGGGTCCACATGGCGCCGAGTCGTCTGACCCCGGCACGCGGCTGGTTCGGCGGCGCGTCGGATACTGCCGCCGCGCTCGACATGGTGCAGCGGGCAGCGCCGCAGGTCACTCGTGGTGCAGGTGGCGAACCTGCCGCGCTGCGTGTCCTCGACGCATGGATCGACACGCTCGTCGGTCTTGACGCCGGTGATCCACTGCCCGCGTCAGAGCTTTCGCCCGCGCTGCACATGGGCACCGTGACGCCGACGACCGTCCTCGATCGGTTGGGTCATGCGGTCGACGTCGACGTTGCCGAAACCGTGGCACGGCAGCTTTGCTGGCGCGATTTCAACCACCAGCTCCTTGCCGTTCGTCCCGAACTCACCACCAGAGCGCTTGGCCGCGAGCCGGCGTGGGTTGACGATCCTGCAGGCCTTGCCGCATGGCGCGACGGGCAGACCGGCTATCCGCTCGTCGACGCGGGAATGCGCCAACTGGCTGCCGAGGGCTGGATGCCAAACCGGGTCCGGATGATTGCGGGGTCGTTTCTGAGCAAGCACCTGGGTATCGACTGGCGACTGGGGGCGGCCATCTTCCGCTCGCGTCTCGTTGACGGCGACGTGGCCAACAACACGATGCAGTGGCAGTGGGTGGCAGGCGTCGGCACCGACTCCCGGCCACGACGATTCTTCAACCCGGTGGCACAGGCACGACGCCACGACCCCGACGGTTCCTACGTCCAGGAGCATGTGCCCGAACTGCGCGGCATGCGTGCGCCAGAGGTCTTTCAACCATGGCGCAATGGCGGCGAGGCAACCGGCTATCCGTTGCCGATCGTCGACCACGACGATGTCCGAGCCGCGTTCCTCGCGCGATCCACGGCAACGTCGGTCGTGCAGGAAGGGCTACGGTCAGCCGACGAACGTTGACGACATCGAATGGAGGATGTTGTGCGGCCGAATGCGGTCACGGTGCAGGTGCGTCGCCTCCGTCCGGACGCGATCCTGCCGGTCTATGCGCACCCCGACGATGCAGGGATGGATCTCGCTTCGGTCGAACCGGTTCGCCTCGTCGCGCGCGGACGGGCCGCAGTGGGCACGGGTCTGGCCGTGGCGATCCCGCCCGGCTGGGTAGGACTCGTGCATCCGCGTTCGGGCCTTGCTCGCCGGCACGGGATCACCGTCGCCAATGCGCCGGGGACAATCGACGCGGGATACCGCGGAGAACTGCAGGTCCTGCTCGTGAATCTGTCCGACGAGGACTACAGCATCGACGCCGGGGAACGGATCGCACAACTGGTGGTGCAACCCGTTGCGCACGCGGATCTCGTCGAAGTTGATGCGCTTGACACAACCCTGCGTGGAGACAGCGGGTTCGGGTCGACGGGCCGGCGTTGACGTGGTTTGCCGACCCTGAGCGCACGCGTTACCGTTCGCCGCCGATGCGGATGTAGCTCAGTTGGCTAGAGCGCCACCTTGCCAAGGTGGAGGTCGCGGGTTCGAATCCCGTCATCCGCTCCACTTTTTGCCATCCGGTGGTGTCCGCCGATTGGCGTGAACGGACGGAGTCCCGTTCGCCACCGCTGCCGGGAGCCGGATGCCACATGGCCACTGACAACCAGATTCCGGCCGACTGCGTGCGACCTCACGATGGGGGGTCCACCGTCGCCATTCGTGTCGTGCCACGGGCTTCGCGCAACGCGATTCTCGGCACGCACGGTCGTTCGCTCAAAGTCGCCGTGCATGCGCCTCCCGCCGACGGCGCGGCGAATACGGCATTGTGTCGCTATCTCGCTGAGGTCTGCGGCGTCGCCGCCGCGGATGTCACCATCGTGATGGGTGCGCGAAGTCGCGAGAAGGTCGTACACCTCGCTCGCCTTCAGCCCGGTGCCGTCCAGGCCTCACTCGGCGCGCAGATGCGCCGCTAGGTCTCGTGCGGCAAGTCGAGCGTGACCGTCAGTCCGCCGTGTTCGTTCGTCGCCAGGTGCGCGCGGCCGCCATGTGCGCGGGCATATCGCGCGACAAGCGGGAGGCCAAGCCCCGGCCGCGGACTGGGATCCCCGGGGTCAATTGACACGAATGGGGCGAACAGCGCGTTGTCTGAGACCGCGGGGATCCCGGGGCCGTTGTCGCCGATGTGCACAGCGATGCCAGCGGCCCCGACATCGGCATCGACCCACACCGACGTGTCCCGCGGCGTGTGCCGCGCGACATTGTCGAACACGCGGTCGAACGCGCGTCCGATGAGCTCGGGGTCGACGTCGAGCACCACCGGAACGTCGGGAAGGTGAAGCCGGTCCCGCGTGATCGATGTTCGTTTGGCGGCCCGTCGCGCGAGCACATGCAGTGAGGTGTCACGGCGCTGCACCGTGACGGCATCGGGGACCACGAGAAACTCGACGAGGTCGTCGACGACGCCTGCGAGCCGGTAGGCATTGTCGCGAAGACGGTCGATCATCGCGTTGATGGCCGACGGAGCGAGCGCATCACGTCGCTGTGCGAGTGTCTCTGCGGCGCCGACGATCATCGTCAGTGGGGTGCGGATCTGGTGGGCGATGGCGGCGGTGACCGCCGACTCCACGTCGGGATCGCGCGGGGCGCTGTCGTCCGCCTGCCCGGTCATCGCGGTGGCCACGTGGCCGTCGGATCATCGCCGCTGCCGGACGCCGACACCGGCGAAGACACGTGGCCCTGCTCGGTCAGTGGGAGACGCGCGCCGATGATCTGGCGCGACTCGTCGGCCAGCAGGCATGTTGCTCCCGCTAGTTCGAGCAGTGTCTCCAAGCCCCATGGCGACAGGGGCCCGCTCGCGCCCGCGCTCCACGGCGCTTGCGCAGTTGCCGGCACAAGCTGTGGTTGCGTCCATTCCGCGCCGACGCCGTCGAAGGCGACGTGGGGCGTGAGTGCACGCACGTCTGCGTGGGTAGCACCTGCGTGGACCACCACCTGCAATGCGTCGCCGGCATGCCGTGACTGCGCAACGAGAAAGTGGACGATGCTGTGGACGACGAGTGGCGGCACGGCAACCGTGACCTCTGCGGGACCCAGGATGTGAACGGTGGGCCGCGCACCGGCATCGGCCAGCTGAGCGGCACTCAGCCGCGCCGTGGCGACGAGCGGCGTCGCGCTCGATGGCTGCGAAGCTGCCGACCAGGCGGTCGTGAGCACGTCGGCCAACTCGTCGGCGAATCGATCGAGTCCGTCGAAATGGCGCCGTGCGTCGCGTACGAGGTCGTAGCGCTGCGCCTCGTCGAGTTGGGGCCAATACTCACTGGCCATGGCCAGTGCGGTCAGCGCGACACTGATGGACGACCGCCACATCGGGGCGGGTCGGGTGAGACTCACGAATGCTCCGCTCCCACGGTGCGACAGCGTGCGCCTGTCGGTTCACAGCGCGACGCGACCCCCGTTGCGCATTTAAATTCCAGTGTCGAGCACTATAGAGGCCGTCGATCGCGGGATGCATCACCAAGCACGAGCACATTGAGTGCGTGCGAATGCGGCCGAACTAGCATGGAACGTCGATGTCGACGCGCGCAACTTGACCAGACTTGCGAGTCGCCACGATCGGATACCAGCAGTTCGACGGAGACCCTGGTGAACGATGCGGTACCTGCGAAGATCGCAGGCAATGTTCGTCGGCTTCGACGTGCCCGCGGTTGGTCGGTCGCGGAGCTGTCACGACGGTCCGGCCGGAGCGCGCGCACGCTCGTCAAGCTCGAAGCAGGCAACAATCCCACCATCTCGACGTTGGTGTCCGTCGCCGACGCCTTGGGTGTGCCGTTCGCGCACCTGATGTTCACGGGTGTGGGCGCGGCCTCGTGTGCCGTCGACGTCGTCCGCGGGGACGAGTCACGCGCGCCGCAGATCGGCGCCATCCTCGTCAGCAGCCTCGCACGCGCACCGGTTGCGGACGATCTCGAGATCCAGCACATGCGACTGGGGCCCGGGGTGGAACATCTGGTCGATGTCGGCGCGGCCGAGCACCGGCTCGTGCGAATCTTCGTCGTCGACGGCACGCTCGAATTTGGTCCGCACGGGTGCGAGGTGCACGTGCGCGCCGGCGACTTCGCCTCGGTGGCGATCGATCAGGGCCGCTGCGTCTATCGCACGAGCGAGGGTGCGCGCATCCTGCTGATCAGTTGCGCGGTGGGCGCCGAATGGACACTCGACGAAGCGTCGGCGCCCTGACGCGGGCACGTCGGAACCGCGTGTCGACACTAGGATCGCCGTATGGATGACGAGCTGCGCCAACGAGCCATCGCCTGGATTGCCGGCGACCCGGACCCCGAGATGCGCGCCGCGCTCGAGACGTTGCTCGCCGACGAAGACGAAGCCGCCCTCCGGGCGGCAATCGACGGGGTCCTCGAGTTCGGCACCGCGGGGATCCGCGGTGTCGTCGGGCCCGGCCCGCTGCGGATGAACCGTGCGGTCGTGATCCGGACGACCCGGGGCCTGGCCGACTTCCTCGACCGCGACGACCCGAATCATGCCAAGCGCGGGGTCGTCGTCGGATTCGATGGCCGACGCGACTCGGCCGCATTCGCCGACGACACCGTCGCGGTGCTCGCCGCGGCCGGGTTCGTCGTCCACTTCTTTCCCACGCCTCAGCCGACGCCGCTCGTTGCGTACGCCCAACGAGTCCTCGGTGCCGCCGCAGCTGTGGTGATCACCGCCAGCCACAACCCGCCCGAGTACAACGGGTACAAGGTCTACTTCACGGGTGCGGCCCAGATCGTTCCGCCGGTCGACGCGGCGATCGCGTCCGCCATAGAGGCAGTTGGTCCGGCGAAGGATGTCCCGTACGCCGACACGGCCAACGACGAGCACGTGCGCCGGCTCGGCGGTGATGTGCTCGATCGGTATCTCGCCGAGCTCGCCGCCGCCCGCCCGGTCGTCGAAGGACCGGACCGGCGGATCGTCTACACGCCCCTGCATGGGGTTGGCGGGCCACTCGTCACCCGCGCGTTGGCCGCCGGCGGATATTCGTCGGTGCATGTGGTCGCCGAGCAGGCCGAACCCGATGGCGAGTTTCCCACGGTCGACTTTCCCAATCCGGAAGAGCCGGGCGCGATGGACGCCGCGCTCGAACTGGCCCGCGAAGTGTCCGCGGACCTCGTGCTCGCCAATGACCCGGACGCCGACCGGATCGCGGCGGCCGTTCCTGACGGTCGCGGCTATCGCCTGCTGACGGGCAACGAGATCGGGGTGTTGCTGGCTGATCACCTGCTGCGCCACGCCGACGCCGATCGTCCGCTGGTCGTGGCGAGCATCGTGTCGACACCGATGCTCGCATCGATCGCGGAGCACTATGGCGCGCGAGCTGAATTCACGCTCACCGGATTCAAGTGGATCTGTGCCGCCGCCCGCGAGCTCGAGCGTGCCGAGGGTTACCGCTTCGTCTATGGATTCGAGGAAGCGCTCGGTTCGTCGGTGGGAACCGTGGTCCGCGACAAGGACGGCATCGGTGCGGCCGTCGCCTTCGCTGACTTGGCCCGTCAGCTGGCAGGTGACGGCCACCAGGTTCTCGATCGGCTCGACGAGCTCGCGCTCACCCATGGCCTGTGGGTGAGTGACCAGCTCGCGATCACCCGGCCCGGCGTGCAGGGGCGCAAGGAGATCGACGACGCCATGGCCGTGCTGGAGCGGACGACGCCAACTGAACTCGCCGGTCACCCGGTCGAGTCGGTCACCGACTATCGCGTTGATGCTGATGCGCGACCCGCATGGCTCGGCGAACATGACCTCGTCGAACTGCAGCTCACTGACGGGCGCGCCATGATCCGACCATCGGGAACGGAACCCAAGTGCAAGATCTACGTTGACCTGCGCACGTCGATCGGCGCGCTCGATGAGATCCACGATGCGCACCGCGAACTGCGCGACGAAACGCGCGAGGTCGCGCGCGCATTGGCACAGTTCGTAGGGTTCGAAACGAACGACATGGCCTGAGAGGAGTTTGCGATGCCAGTCGCGACGCCAGAGACCTACGCGGAGATGTTCGACCGGGCCAAGTCCGGTGCCTTCGCCTATCCCGCGATAAACGTCACCTCGTCGCAGACCCTACTCGCTGCGCTTCGCGGGTTCGCCGAAGCCGAGAGTGACGGGATCGTGCAGATCTCGACGGGGGGTGCCGCCGCATATTCGGGTTTTTCGGTCGCCGACATGGTGCGGGGCGCGATCGCGTTCGCCGAGTATGCGCACGTTGTCGCCGACGGCTTCGGTATCCAGATCGGATTGCACACCGACCATTGCCCCACCGAACACCTCGACGGGTTTCTGCGCCCCGTGATCGATGTGTCGGCCGAACGGGTCTGGAAGGGCGAGCGGCCATTGTTCAATTCGCACATGTGGGACGGTTCTGCGG
Source organism: Nitriliruptoraceae bacterium (assembly GCA_040904785.1). GTDB lineage: Bacteria > Actinomycetota > Nitriliruptoria > Nitriliruptorales > Nitriliruptoraceae > JBBDSV01. The sequence goes on along the minus strand of JBBDSV010000007.1, from coordinate 17,857 downwards.
TCGACTTGGGCGAGAACCTCGATATCGCCGAGGAGATGCTCACCCGGTGCGCAGAATCCCAGATGGTCCTCGAGATGGAAATCGGCGTTGTCGGCGGGGAAGAGGACGGTGTCGTCGGCGAGATGAACGAGAAGCTCTACTCGACGCCCAATGACGCCCTCGAGACCGCGCGGCGGCTTGGCGTCGGCGAGCGCGGCAGGTATCTGCTCGCGGCAACGTTCGGCAACGTGCACGGCGTCTACAAGCCCGGTCACGTCAAGCTGCGGCCCTCGATTCTGCGCGAGTTGCAGGATGCCGTGGCCGCGGAAACGGGCAAGGACAAGCCGTTTGACCTCGTGTTCCATGGTGGGTCGGGGTCATCGCTCGAGGAGATCCGGGAGGCAATCGATCACGGTGTCGTCAAAATGAATATCGACACCGACACGCAGTACGCCTTCACGCGGGCCATCGCCGATCACATGTTCCGCAACTACGACGGTGTGCTCAAGGTCGACGACGAGGTCGGCAACAAGAAGGTCTACGACCCGCGTTCGTACGGCAAGGCTGCGGAAGCGTCGATGGCCGAGCGTGTCGTGCGCGCCTGCGAGGACCTGCGCTCCGCAGGCACGGCGATGCGGTGATCTTCACCGGCGCATCGGGAGCACGGATCGACCGCATGGCGGGTCGCCGGTGAACGGCCGTGCCCCCCAAGCGCCGGTTGCCGCATTCGCCCCATTGGCCGTGCCGGAATACCGGCGCGTTTGGGCTGCGGCAATGGTGTCGCACCTCGGCACGTTCCTGCAGCTCACGGCCGCGCCGTGGGTCATGCACGAACTCACGCAGTCGCCATTCCTCGTCGGACTGGTCACCACCGCGCTCCTGCTGCCCCGGCTACTGCTCGCACTGCCGTCCGGCGCCCTCGCCGACGTCATGGATCGCCGGACCCTGATCATGACGGGGCAGCTGGTCAGCGCCGCCCCGGTTGCCGCAATGGCCGTGCTCGCCTACCTCGATCGCCTGACCCCCGCGTGGCTGCTGCTGTTGACGCTGTTCATCGGCGTCGGCACGGCGATCAGCATGCCGTCGTTCCAGACGTTGGTGCCCGATCTGGTGCCTGCACCGATGCTCGCCCAGGCGATCACGCTCAACTCTGCGGCATTCAACGTCGCCCGTGCGGTCGGCCCGTCGCTCGGTGGGGCGCTGATCGCGGTCGGGCTCACACATGCCGCGTTCGGTGCGAACGCGGTCAGTTACCTCGCGGTCGTCGGGGTGCTGCTGACACTGCCGCATCGGGACGAGCCTTCCTCGGCTCGACGGCGACTGTGGCGTTCAACGCGGACGGGGTTGCGCTACGTCCGCTTCACCCGCTCGATTCGTGCACTGCTGGTCGTCACGGCCTGCTTTTCGCTCGGCGCGGCATGCGTCCAGGCGCTGCTGCCGAGCTTCGTTGCAGGCGAACTCGGGCTCGGCGCGACCGGCTTCGGTGTGCTCTACGGCGTGTTCGGCGCCGGTGCGCTGCTCGGGGCGACGACGCGTGAACGTGGCCGCGTCCGGCTGCGGGCCGCGATGCTGCCCGGTGCGATCATCGGATTCGGGGTCGCCGGCGTTGTGCTGGGGCTCGTGCGCATCCCCGTGGTGTCCGCCGCCGCGCTGGCGGCCGCCGGCCTAACGTGGGTCTGGACGTTGACCACGCTGAACGCGAGCGTGCAGACGCTGGCACCACGATGGGTTCGCGGCCGCGTGGTGAGCATCTACGTGCTGACCATCGGGCTGCAGCCGATCGGCGCGTTCCTCTCCGGTGTTCTCGGTGAGTTGCTCGGCGTCGGCATCACGATCGCCGGGATGACGGGAGCACTCGTCGCTGTGGGCGCGGTGGCGGGACGCGCCCGGCTGCCCGTGCTCGGCGAATTCAGTGAGCCGGCCCCTGCGCCCGAAGATGCACCGCAGACGCGCCACGCACAGGTCGTTGGCGGGTCCCCCATCGTCGTGTCGACCGAGTTCCAGGTGGACCCCGCGCGCCTTTCAGAATTCCTCGACGTGATGCGCGAACTGCGGACCCATCGCCTGCGCACCGGGGCGACGCGATGGTCGCTGTTCCGCGATGCGGATCGCCCGAACTTCATCACCGAGATGTTCGCTGTTCCTGACTGGGAGGAGCATCTCGCGCAGCACCGTCGGATCGATGCGGACTCGGTGGCCGTGATCCGACGTGCGCGTTCGTTCGACGTGCGAGGGGAACCGGTGGCACGGCACCTCGCCGGCCTCGATGTCATCGATCGTGCGGCACCGCCGATCGAGGCCCAGTTGATGACCGTACACGCGCACATGCACGAGACCGACGGCAGCGTGCCACTCCCGCGGCACGGTCCGGCGGCAGAGCGGCGCGCGGCAGCGGGTCGCGACAACGCCTGACAGGTGTCAGTCGCGCGGCTGCTGCTCGGGCACGACCGGCGCGTCGACCGGGTCGATCAGTCGTGTTCCTCGTCCGCTTCGTCGGGTCTCGGCGACGTCGACGGCGCGCACGATCATCGGCGAGTCTGCTGCGACGTGGACGTCGCCGGCGACGCCGCACCAGCGCAGCGCTGCCTCGGTGCCGGCGGTCACACCCTTGCCACCGCGGCCCTTGGTCGGATAGTCCGCGAGCGGTGCCTTCTTGACCACGCCGTCGGCAGCAATCGTGAGGGCCCAACCGTCGTCGCTGCCCGCAGGAACCGGCGAGAGTGCGACGATCCGTGCCTTGTCGGGCACCTGCATGCCTGAGACCCCGGCGGCCGAACGGCCCATCGTGCGCACGGTGCTCGCGGCGAACCGTGCGACAGATCCGGCGTCGTGTGCGAGTAGCAGGTCGTCTTCGTCGCGACACAGCGCAACTGCGGCGATCGCGTCGCCGTCGCGGAGTTTGGCCGCTTGGATGGTTCGTTGGCGTGCGTCGAACTCCTCGACGGAGGTGCGCTTGATCATGCCGCGTTCGGTCGCGAGCACCACCGTCATGCCCTCCGTGTCGTCGCCGAGCGCCACTGCGCCGGCGAGCGGCCCGGTGAGGCCGCCACCGAGTAGTCCGCCGACGTGGGTTCCGCGCTGGTTGGCACGTACGACGGGAACATCGGCAACGGAGACGCGATGTGCCGTGCCGTCGCGTTGGATCAGCAAGAGCGTGTGATCGGTTGTCGCGCGAATGACGCCGACGAGCGGATCGTGGCCATGTGTGTGCGCCGGAGACGTGCGACGCCGTGCGATCGGCTTCACGTAGCCATCGGCGGTGACATAGACGGTCACGTCCTGTGCGGCGAACCCGGACCGTGCACCGTCGGCGAGCGCAAGATCCGCATCGGCTGTCGCGGATACGATCATGCTGCGCCGCGGCGTCGCGTGCAGCCGCTTGATCTCGGTGAGTTCGTCGACGAGCACCTGATCCAGCACGGCGGTGTCGGAGAGGATTGCTTCGAGGTCGGCAATCGTTGCGTGCAGCTGCTCGAGTTCGTCGACGAGTGCCTGGCGTTCCAATGCCGCCAGACGGCGCAGCTGCATGTCGAGGACGGCCTGCGCCTGCACGTCGGACAGGTCGAATGCGCCCATCAGTTCCTGCTTGGCAACCGCAGCGGACGCTGCCGCGCGAATCAAGGCGATCACGGCGTCGAGCTGGTCGATCGCCAGCAGCAGGCCTTCCAGGACGTGCGCCCGTGCGCGGGCCTGTTCCAGGCGGTAGGTCGTTCGCCGTGTGAGGACCGTGCGCTGGTGGGCGACGTAGTGTCGCAGGGCGTCGGCAAGTCCGAGCGTCTGGGGCGCACCGTCGACGAGCGCGACGAGATTGACGTTGAAGTTCGTCCGCAGGTCCGTGAGTTCGTAGAGCGCCGACAGGACCACAGACGGGTCCTCGCCTCGTTTGAGTTCGATGACGATGCGCATCCCGTCCCGCGACGACTCGTCGCGAAGGTCCCGGATCGCCTCAAGCTTGCGCTTCGCGACAAGGTCAGCGATGCGTTCGAGAAGTGCGGACTTGTTGACCTGGTAGGGGATCTCGGTGACGACGATCCTCGGGAGATTGCCGCTGCGCGTCTCGGTCGTGGCGACCGCCTCGACGGTGATGGCACCTCGACCTGCGGCGTACGCCTGGGTGATGCCGTCGCTGGAGACGATGCGGGCGCCTCCGGGAAAGTCTGGTGCCGGCACGAGTTTCATGAGGTCGTCGAGCGAGGCGTCCGGACGTCGTATGAGCAGCAGGCACGCGTCGATCACCTCACCGAGATTGTGTGGGGGGATCGACGTTGCCATGCCGACGGCGATGCCGGAGGCACCGTTGACGAGCAGGTTGGGGAAGCGGGCAGGCAGGACGACCGGCTCGGTCGCATAGCCGTCGTAGTTGTCGACCTCGTCGACGGTGTTCTCGGCGATCCCGGCCAACAGCTCGAGCGCGGCGGGGGCAAGTCGTGCCTCGGTGTAGCGCATCGCCGCAGGCGGGTCACCGTCGATGGAACCGAAGTTGCCGTGCCCGTCGATGAGCGGTTCGCGGGTGGCGAAGTCCTGCGCCATGCGTACGAGTGCGTCGTAGATCGAGGCGTCGCCGTGCGGGTGGTAGGTCTTCATGACCTCGCCGACGGCCGACGCACACTTGCGGAATGGGCGGTCGGGGTGAAGCCCGGATTCCCACATCGAATACAGGATCCGGCGCTGCACCGGCTTGAGCCCGTCACGGACGTCAGGCAGGGCGCGTCCGACGATGACGGACATCGAGTAGTCAAGGAAGGACTGTTCCATGCGGGACTCGAGCGAGACGTCCCGTACCTCCCCGGCGGTCAGTGGCTGTTGTGTCGGCATCTAGATGTCCACGTTCTCGACGAAGTGTGCGTTCTCGGCAATCCACTGGCGGCGGTCGTCGACCTTGTTGCCCATCAGCAGGACGAACAACTCGTCGGCCCGCGCGGCGTCCTCAACGTTCACGCGCAACAGGGTGCGGCGCTGCGGATCCATCGTCGTCGCCCACAACTGCTCGGCATCCATCTCACCGAGCCCCTTGAAACGCTGGATCTCGACGTTTCGTGCATTCTTGAACTCGCGACTGAGCAGCTGGTCACGCTCCTTGTCGCTCATCGCGAATGCGGTGCGTGACCCCTTGCGCAGTTGGTAGAGCGGCGGTTGTGCCAGGTACAGGTGGCCCTTGGAGATCAACGCCGGCGTGAGCCGGTAGAAGAAGGTCAGAAGCAAGGTGGTGATGTGACCGCCGTCGATGTCGGCGTCGGCCATGAGAATGATCTTGTCGTAGCGCAAGCGGTCATGGTCGTAGGCGTCGCCGACGCCAGTGCCGATCGCCTTGACGAGTGCCTGGATCTCGGCGTTCTCGAGCACCTTTGTCAGTTGGGCCTTCTCGACGTTGAGCACCTTGCCGCGTAGGGGGAGAATCGCCTGCGTGTGCCGGTCTCGTGCCGCCTTCGACGAACCGCCTGCCGAGTCACCCTCAACGACGTACAGCTCGGTCTCCGACGGGTCGCGCGACGTGCAGTCGGCGAGCTTGCCGGGCAATCCGGCAGACTGCGTGTCGAGCAACCCCTTCCGTCGCGTCAGTTCGCGTGCAGCCTTGGCCGCTTGGCGTGCCTTGGCCGCAACGGCAGCCTGCTTGACGATCTTGCGTCCGGGCGCGCGGTGTGTCGCCAGCCAGGATGCGAAGAGCTCCGAAGTGACCGTTTCGACGTATGACCGCGCAATGGTCGATCCGAGCCGGCCCTTCGTCTGCCCCTCGAACTGGGGGTCGGGCAACTTGATTGACACGACAGCGACGAGGCCCTCGCGAATGTCGTCGCCGGTGAGATTGGGATCCTTCTTGAGCAGCGCGCCGGTGTCGCGGCCGAAGCGATTGAGCGTCGTCGTCAGGGCGCGGCGAAAACCTTCGACGTGCGTGCCACCGTCATCGGTCCGGACGATGTTCACGTAGCTGCGGAGCCGATCGTCGTGGAACGCTTCGGTCCACGTGAACGCGACATCGAGTGCGACGGGATAGCCGTCGAATTCGCGTTCGTCCCGCACCACGATCGGCGAAACGATCCCCGACTTTCCGCCGAGGAGTTCACGGACGAAATCGACGAGGCCATTGGCGAACTTGAGGGTGACCGAGCGGCCATCACGGTCGTCGACGAGCACGATCTCCAGGCCGGGATTGAGCAGCGCCGTTTCACGCAGCCGTTGCAGGATGCGATCGTGCTCCAGATCCAGTGTCTCGAAGATCTCGTCATCGGGCCAGAACCGAACGAGTGTGCCGGTGCGCTTCGTCCGGGACTTGCTGCTCGACAGTTCGTCGATCGTTCGGCCGCGGCCGAACGCCATCGTGTGGCGTGCCCCGTCGCGGGTGATCTCGACTTCCGTCCGTCGCGACAGTGCGTTGACGACCGATACGCCGACGCCGTGCAGCCCGCCGGAGACGGCGTACGACTGCCGGTCGAACTTGCCTCCCGCATGCAGGGTCGTCAGCGCGACTTCGACGGCGGGAAGCTTCTCTGTCGGGTGTGGGTCGACGGGAATGCCACGGCCGTCGTCGGCGACTTCGCAGCCGCCGTCGGCCCGCAGCCGGACGGTGATCTTCGATGCGTGACCGGCGAGATGCTCATCAACGGCGTTGTCCACGACCTCCCAGACGAGATGATGCAGGCCGCGCGTGTCCGTGGAGCCGATGTACATCGCGGGACGCTTGCGCACGCCCTCGAGCCCCTTGAGGACGCTGATGTTCTTGGCGGAATACTCCGTCATCACCCTGCCTCACCGGTGGTCATCGTCGGAATCGTGCTGCGTCGCCGCCGATGTCCGCACTGCGACTGACGCTTCGTCACCCGCACCGCAACGGTAGAGGACGCGTGAGACGCCACCGAACACCTCGCGCGCGCGTGTGGACGGTGGCTGGAGTCAGCCGGTGAGTCGCACGGCAACCGGCCACAGCACGTGGGTCACGATCGTGGCATTGAACGCCCCGACGAGCACGACGGCGGCGGCGAGAACGCCAACGGTGCCGACGATTCGCGGCCCCGGTTCGCGGGCCTCGGCGACGATGTCCTCGACGGGTTCCCGTACGAAGATCTGTTCGAAGAGGCGAACGAAGTAGGCCAGCGTGAGCACACTCGACCCGACGATGATCGCTGCGAGTGTCCACGAGCCATCATCGACCGTCGCCCAGACGAGGTAGAACTTCGAGAAGAAGCCCGCCGAAGGAGGTATGCCGACCATCGACGCCGCGACGATGGCGAAGCCCGTCATCGTCAATGGCATGCGTTGTCCGAGCCCGGCGAACCGCGCGATCTTCTTGACCCCCGTCTGCTGCAAGATGCCTCCGGCGACGAGGAACAATCCGCTCTTCATGATCGCGTGATTGAGCACGTGGAGCAGGGCACCGACAAGCGCCAGTGGTGTCGCAAGCCCGATTCCGACGCCGATGTAGCCCAATTGCGCCACCGTCGAGTATGCGAGCAATCGCTTGATGTCGGACTGGCGGATAGCCAAGGTGGAGCCGACGAGGATTCCGGCGGCGCCGAACCAGGTGAGCGCCACGCTGACCGGCAGACCATCGGCCGCAAGGTAGGTCGGCCCGAAGACGTCGTAGAGGATGCGAATGAGCGCGTACGCGCCCGCCTTGACCTGCACGGCGGCGAGCAGTGCGGCAACCCCGGGAGGCGAGTAGCTGTGGGCGTCGGGAAGCCAGATGTGCAGCGGGAACAGCGCCATCTTGAGCCCGAGCCCGAGAACCATCAGAGCAAGGGCGCCGAGGATCGAGGGTGAGGCGGCGACCTGCGGCAGGATCGCCGATGCCTCGGCCATGTTCAGCGTCCCGGTGGAGAAGTACACGAAGCCGACACCGAGCAGATACAGCCCACTGCCGAGGGTGCCGAGGATCAGGTAGCGGAAACTGGCGAACGCGGCGCGGGCACCGCCGAGCGACACGAGCGCGTAGGTCGAGATCGCGTAGATCTCGAGGGCGACGAACAGGTGGAACAGATCGCCCGACAGCACCACGCCCGTGAGTCCGGTGAGCAGCAGAAGAATCAGTGGGTACAGCGGGATGCCACGCGGCGGCGTGACGTCGAACGCGGCCTGCACCGGGTAGATGCAGACGAGCAGCCCGATCAGCGCGATGATCGAGACCATGTAGCCCGATAGCGGGTCGAGGACGTACTCGATGCCGATTTCGGCGGCCCAGCCACCGACCTCGTGTCGGATCGGGCCGTCGCGGAGCACGGTGACCAGTCCCCACAGCCCGGCAACGAGCGCGATCGAGGTGGACACGACCGCGGTGACCTGTGCGGCCGCTGCACGCCACAGCCCGAGAAGCATCGCCAACACGGCGCCGACGAGCAGCGGGACGAGGACGAGCATCGGCAACACGGTCACGAGCTCGCACCTTCGTCGTCAACGGCGTCGGTGCCACTGGGGAGGTCATGCACCGATTCGGCGGTCTGCCCGGCGAGCTGTTGGGCGATGCGCACCTCGTCGAACGTTCCGTGGTGGCGGTATATGCGGATCAGCAGCCCGAGTGCGACGCCGAGCACGCCGACGCCGACGACGATGGCGGTGAGAATGAGCAGGTGGGGGAGCGGATCGACGTAGGCGGTCGGGTCCGGGCCGATGTCGGGGTCGATCACCGGTGTGGCCGCGCCGTACTGCAAGCTGCCCTGAATGAAGAACACGAAGATCGCGGTCTGGAAGATCGTCAGGCCGATGATCTTCTTGACCAGGTCGCGCTTTGCGAGCATGCCGTAGAGGCCGATGGACAGCAGCACGAGGACGAATAGGTACACGTACCGCTCGGCGAACAGCTCAATCATGTGCCGCTCCGCTCCGTCAGGACGTCGAAGATCATCAGGATCGCGCCCGCGACGGCGATGCCGACGCCGATCTCGACGGCCAGAATCGCGTAGTAGCGGACGTGCGCCAGATCCATGCCGGGGATCGCGAAGGCGTGGTAGTCGAGAAGGGCGGCACCGCTCAGCAGTGGGACGACGGCCGCCAGCAGGTAGATCAGCAGGCCGACGCCGGCCGCGATCGGTCCCGCGACCGGAGGGATGAGGTCGTAGGACACGCGGTCGGGCAGCGTCAGGCGAGGCAGGATTGCGGCCGAAGCGACGAACACGCCGCCGGCGAACCCGCCGCCGGGTCCGTAGTGGCCGTGCACGATGATGTAGAGCCCATAGAGCAGCACGAACGGGCTCAACAGTGCGCAAACGACGCGCACGACGATCGAGGGATACGAGCCCGTCATGTGTCGTCACCTCCGTCGCGTCCGAGTCGTGGTGGCGGCAGGTCATCGGGTTCGTCGCGCCGCATCAGGACAAGCGTCACGCCGAGCGCTGCGGTCACGATCACCAGCGTCTCACCGAGGGTGTCGAGTGACCGGTAGTCGGCCAGAACCGCAGTCACCACGTTGGGTGTCGCTGTGTCCTCGAGCGAACGTGTGAGATACACCGATGCTGCCCCGGTGCGATTCGGTGCCTGCGGGTCGCCACGGTCGGGAAGGCCCGAGCTCGAGTAGAGCATCAGCCCGAGGAATCCGACGATGAGCACCCCCATGAGCCACTGCTTGTGCGAATCCTCGGTCGCAGGGGAGTGCCGCGTCGTGTGCATGATCGCCACGATGAGCAGCACGCCGGTCAGGGCCGCCCCCAGCGCGGCCTCGACCAGCGCCACATCGAGGGCAAGCAGTCCGGCGAAGAGCAGCGAGCTGAACAGGCTGTAGGCGCTGAGCAGCGCAACTGCCGTCAGCAGGTCGCGCACCCGAAGCGCGAGCACGGCAGTGATCAGCATGACCGTCAGGATCATGATGTCGACGATGACGATCATCGTGGTTCCTGCCCGTCTCCGCCGTCGGTCTCGCCGTCCGGTTCGTCACCTTCGGAAAGCGTGGCGGTCGTCGTCTCCTCACTGAGCTTCCACGGCTGCACCCCGGCCCGGCGTGCCGCGCGCAGGAGTGCGTGCACCGCGGTCGGGTTGGCGGCCATAGAGAACAGCAGGACCAGTGCGAGTCTCACCGCACTGGAGAGGTCAATCGCGGGATGGAAGAACAGTCCGGCGAGTACGAGCATCAACGCGAATGTCTCGGACTTCGCCACCGCGTGTGCGCGGGTGTAGAGGCCCGGCAGATTCACGAGGCCGATCGCACTGACGACCATGAAGGCGATGCCCGCGGAGATGAGCACGTAGGTGAGGATGCTCATTCGGCATCCTCCTCGTTCTCGCGGAACTCGAAGTACCGGCCGAGCGCGATCGGCAGCAGGAACGTCAGCAGTGCGTACACCAGCGCGATGTCGAGGAAGAACGTCGCGCGACCGAAAAGGAAGCCGAAGATCACGAGTACGGCCACGGAGTTGACGGACACCAGGGCGATGGCCACGAGGCGATCGAAGATCGTCGGGCCCCTCCAGACGCGGTGCAGCCCGACCGCGATCAGTGCGACGATCACAACGACGGCGACAGTCAGGAATGTCGTCATGGGCGTGCCTCGGTGTCAAAGCCCTCGAACGATTCCGGGTCGCGGTCGCTGGGTGCCTCGCCGAACTCCCAGTCGAGCCGCGGGCGTGGCTGATCGGGCTCACGGAACACGGCAGCGATGCGGTTCTGCATCTGTGCGTCCACGAGGTCGTCGACCGACGACGGCGTGAATGAATGCACCGTGAGTTCGTCGCCGTCCACCTCGAGCGTGATCGTTCCGGGGACCAGCGTGATGGAGTTTGCCAGCAGTGTGCGTGCCGCCGGGCTGCGCAACTGTGTGGTGAACGTCATGACGCCCGGGCGCGGGGTGCTGCGCGGATCGAGC
>JBBDSV010000007.1:0-7085 GCA_040904785.1 Nitriliruptoraceae bacterium | reverse complement strand
CGCGACCTGGATGGCGCCGCTGGTCATGCGGCCGAGCAGCCACACGACGTAGATGACCAGCCAGAACACGTTGACGCGGGTGTGGTGGGCGGCGTCGCCGATGACGGCTTCGGCGAGTCGCGCGCCGAGCCAGGTGCTCGCTGCTGCGGACAAGACGCCGAGCGTGAGCGCCAACGGTGTGAACTTTTCGGACAGCACGATCCAGAAGCCGAACATGATGGTGAAGAGGATCGCGATCCGCATGCGCCTCATGAGAGCCTCAATGTCAGCACGAGTAGGACGAGTGCGACAGCCAGGAACGTTGCCCCGAGTGTCCACAGCGGATAGACGGGTGGTTCGGAACCGCGCGCGGCCGGCAGCCGTGACTCGACGACGGTACGCGCTGCGGCGAGCCGGCCACCGATGACGGCGAACGGTCGGCGGACGTCGCGTGGCCGTTCGCCGCCGACGATCAGCAGGCGCAGGGGGGTGGCCCATCGCCGGTACACGACGTCGGTGTCGAGGCTGATGGTCGCGTCCGCGTGCAGCTTGTCGAGCAGCAGCCAGAAGCCCAGTGCGGTGAACAGCAGGATCTGCGACTTCTCGAGCACTTTCGTCAGCTCATAGGGGTGGTAGTCGACGGGATACGGCAGCACGTTGTACAGCAATTCGGGCATCATCCCGATCGCGAAGCTGAGAGCCGCGCTGATGGCCATGGCGATGATCATCGTCGCCGGCACGGCGCCGACGTGGATGCGCGGTGTGCCTTCGTTCGTTCGCGGCCCCGCGCCGTCGTGGCCGAACCAGGTGCCGAAGGGCAACTTGAGTCCGGTGTGGAGAAACGTTCCGACCGAGGCGATCTTGAGCAGGATGACGACCAGGGTGCGCTCGTCGAGCCCTGCTGCGTAGACGGCGAGTTCCTTCGACACGAACCCACTGAACAGCGGGACACTCGAGATCGACACCGCCCCGACCATGTAGAGCGCGAACACGCCACGCATGCGCCGGAAGATGCCGCCGAGCTCGGTCATCTTGGATTTACCGGTGGCGTGGATGACCGCGCCGACACCCATGAGCAGCAGACCCTTGTAGAGGATGTGGGCGAACGCATGGGCTGTTGCCCCGTTGATCGCCATGTCGGTGCCGATGCCGATGGCCGCGACCATGTAGCCGACCTGACTGATGATGTGGTAGCTCAGCAGTCGGCGAACGTCATTCTCAAGGACGGCATAGACGACGCCGTACAGCGCCATCGCTACGCCCAGCCAGACGAGTATTTCCGTTCCGGCGAAGCCGCGCGCCAACGCGTAGACGGCCGCCTTCGTGGTGTACGCCGACAGGAACACGGTTCCAACGACCGAGGCCTCGGGATAGGCGTCGGGCAGCCACGGATGCAGCGGGGGCACGGCGGCCGCGACGAGAAAGGTGACGAGGATGAGGGAGGTTGCGCCCGACATCGCGAACGCGTCGAACGTGAGCGAACCGGTCGTTGTCGCGTGCCAGATGGCGCCGCCGAGCAGCAACTTGCCGCCGACGAGGTGTGTGAACAGATAGCGCATGCCGGCACGATTCGCGTTGCCGCCGTTGCGCGCAAAGATCACAAATGCCGAGGCGACCGCCTTGATCTCCCAGAACACGAAGAGTGTGAGCAGGTCCCCGGAGAAGACCACGCCCAGCGCGGCGCCCGCGTATGCGAGGGCGGCCGACGGTTCGCGCCTCCGCAGGATCGACCACCCGTAGATGCCGGCGATAATTGCGGCAATCGCAAAGATCCAGCCGAACGCCAACGCGAGCCCGTCGGCGCGCAACGGCTGGATGTCCATGCCATAGAACGTCGCGTGCACCGCCGTGCCGGAGGCCAGGCGACTCAGCTGTGCGAGTGAAACGAGCGGGCCGGCGACGAGCAGCACGCTGCGGATGTGTGCCGGTGCCCACCAGGCAAGAGCGGCGGCGACAAGCAGCGGCAGTGCCGGATGCAGCAGGAGGTCAACCACGCAGGTCCTCCTGGTCGTCGGCCGGGATGTCGTTCGGGTAGTAGTCCTCTCGACGCTGCAGCAGCACCGTGCCGAGCCACTTCGACACGACGATGATCGCGATGCAGCCGAAGAGGCCGATCGTGGCGGCGTAGCCGGGGAAGTAGTGCACTTCGCCGGTCAGCACGTCACGGGTGACGGCGCCCGCGAAGGCCAGCACGGTGATCAGCAGCGCGAGTCGTCGCATCACCGTCCTCCCATGACCGTCGCAGCGACGTTGGCGGTGAGTGCACCGAACGACAGCCAATCGCCGAGTCCGAGCAGGAGCGCCACACCAGCGGTGATTGCCAGCGGAGCAACCATCAGCGGTGACGCGTCGTCGCGCTCCCGATCACCCGGCTGCGCTGCCGGGCGGAAGAAGGCCCGGAGCACGATGGGGAAGAGGTAGGCGGCGGTCAGCAAGCCCGACAGCACCATGAGTGCGGCAAGCACCGTGTGACCGGATTCGTAGGCGCCGCGCACCATCGTCCATTTCGAGACGAATCCGCCCATCGGTGGCAGGCCTACAAGACCCAGCGACGCGATCGCGAATGCGGTCATGGTCACCGGCATCTTGCGGCCGATGCCGTCGAGCTGGCTCACACGGTCACGCTTGGTGTGGACGTAGATCGCACCAGCACAGAAGAACAAGGTGATCTTGATGGCGCCATGGTTGACGATGTGCAACAGCGCGCCTTGGAAGCCGGACGGCGACAACAAGGCGAACGCGAGGACGATGTACGCCAAGTGTGCGATCGTCGAGTAGGCCAGCCGTCGTTTGAGATGATCCTGGCGGAGTGCGATGCCAGACGCGACAACGATCGTGGTTCCCGCCACCACGGCAAGCAGCGTCGCCACGAACTCGCCGCGCAACACGTCGGGACCGAACACGAACCCGATCAGCCGACCGAACGCGAATACACCGGCCTTGACGACAGCGACGGCGTGCAGCAGGGCGCTCACGGGTGTCGGGGCGACCATCGCCGCCGGCAGCCATGCGTGCAGCGGCATCAGACCTGCCTTGGTGCCGAAACCGACGGCGAACAGCAGGAAGACGACGGTGGTCAATGTCGGGCCGAGGGAATCCCCGATGAAGCCTCCCGGCGCGAACGCAACGTCGCCCGTGCGCTGCACGACGATGATGAGGCCGAGCAAGACGGCGACGCCGCCGGAGAGTAGGAACCCGAGGTACTTGCGGCCGGCACGGATCGCCTCGTCCGTTCCCTTGTGGGTCACCAGCGGGTAGGTGGTGGCGGTGAGCAACTCGTAGAAGACGAAGAACGTGAACAGGTCGGCCGAGAACGCTACACCGAACGTGGTTGCGAGGCAGAGGGCGTAGAACACCGCGAACCGTGTCTGATGGCGTTCGTCGGCGCCACGGACATATCCCGCAGCGTATGACGAGGCGAGCACCCACAGGAATGATGCGAGCAGTGCGAACACCATCCCCATGCCGTCGGCCTGGAGGCGCACTTCGAGCCCGGGAATGAGCGCGCCGAGCGTCGAGGTCGGAACCTCCCCGCGGAGCACGGCCGGAACCATGCCGGCGATCACGACGAAGGTGACGGCGGCTCCCGCGAACAACAGCACATCCCGAAGAACGGGTGTGCGCCGTGCGAGAACGATGCAGATCGCCGTCACCACGGGGATCACGATCGCCAAGACAGGCAGGGTGGATGCGGTGTCCATCTCCCTCCGGGGCGGTCGATTCCCAGACGACGTGGCGGCAGCCTAGTGGCGATCTCGCCAGGGCTCCCAAGCGCGATGCGCCGGCGTCAGCGGGCGGTCGTTGCCTGATCCTCACCCGCGAGCTTGTCCTGGTGTTGCCGGTGCTCGCCAGATTCGGCCAGTCGGCGTCCGAGCGCCGCCCAGCGTCGTCGGTCCGCCTCGGCGGTGTCCGGGGCATCGAGCAGTGCGTCGACGAGTGCTAGCGCACGCTCACGGATTCGCCGGCGCGCCCGGTCGATCTTTGGGTCATCTCGACCGGGCAGGAGATCGTCGTAGAGATCGAGTGCGATCGCCGCGAGTGTGACGTCGACGTGGTCACGCGCCGGCGCGCCGAGGGCCTCACGCGCGAGGTCGAGGAACTCCCACACATCCAGCTGTGTTCCCTCGACGAAGCCCACGAAGTCACCGTCGACGACGATCACATTGTCCGGTAGCGCCGAGCGTGCCGCGTCGAGCCATCGGTCGCTGTCGTCCGGCACGGCCTCGCCCCAGAGCGCACGACCGAGTTCCCGTCGATGCATTCGGCCACCGTGGACCGCGACGACCTCGACGAGCGTCCGGGCGTTGCGGTCGTCGACGGCGATGTCGTTCCCATCGACGATGAGCGTGAGTCCTCCCAGAACGCCGACCTCAACGCGCGCTGCGGTGCGGGCGGTCGTCCGACCGGGACGCCGCCGGGCCGGCCGCGCGGCGATCTCGGTGCGCACGACGTCGAGCAACACATCGTGTGCCCCAAGGATGCGTGCGATTCGCTCTGCTTCGGCGAGGTCGACACGTGCTCGAACCGTGCGTCCCGCCCGTGCACGCGCGCGAGCCCGCAATGCCAGGACCACCGGCTGGACCGCCGATGGTGCACACACTACGGCGCGGTCAAGTTCGATGATCGCTTCGTCCGCCGCTCCGCAGGGCAGGGACACCTCTGCCGCCAACTGCAAATCGACGAGCCCGGCGCGTGCTGTCTCGTCGAGCGCGACGAAGCCCTCCTGGGCCCTCGTGAACGCCGCACGGGCGACGGTCGGCCAATCGTCCTCGCGTGACCAGACCGCGTGGACCGCGGCGAGTTCGGCGATGCGCGGCGCGAGATCCGGTGTACGGCGTCCGGATCGGGCTGACAACCGGCGAACGAGGTCGGCAGACGCCTCGTTGGGTCCATCGATCGCGACGCTGAGTCCCAGCCGTTCGACCCGGATGGCGACTCGATCGGTCGCACGCCGCGCTGCGGGCTCGGCGGCGTCAAGGTGGGCGAGCGCGGTTGCGAAGCGGCCGGCGTTCCTCTGCGCGCGCGCGAGCAGCAGGTCGAGGAGTGGACGGCGGGCACGCACGTGCGGTCGGATGCGCGCGAGGCGGTCGGCGAGCCCGTGCGCCCCGAGCGCCGCCAGCTGCACGGGCGTGGACGCGAGCACCGTTCGTGCCGCAAGCCGGTCTGCGCCGAGGTCGACGAGCAGGTCGATTGTGGCGCCGAGCATGGCTGTGCTTCGGCCGGCGGTCGCCACACGTCGCAGAATCCGCGGCGGTGGAATGCGCGATGGCATCCTGCTGCCAACGGCACGCGGGACATGGAACACCGTCCGCCTCCCGGCGTCGCGACCGTGCAACAGCCCGGCTGCCGTGAACGACTCGAGAAGCTGCGTATCGAGACCGCCGGCTGCGGCCATCTGCGTGTTGATTCTGCTGACATGGCGCAGCAACGCGGCACGTCGACGGGCCCATCGGCGGGGGAGGTGCGTGTCGATGACCGCGGCGACGACGTCACCCCGGTCGACGAGCGACTGCATGGCGTCTTCACGCATGGACGGATCGGTCGCTGCGAGATGGCGCACCGCGACGTCGACCGCGAGTGGAACGCCATCCGTGACGCGACGCAGTTCATCGATCTGTCGAGGACGCAACGTGACCCGCCGAGCGTCGAGCAGTGCGACAACCTCGTCCCGAGTGAACCGCAGGTGGTCGGCGGTCACGATTGCCGGTGTGAGAAGTCGCAGCCGCGCCAAGCTCCCGTTGATTCGATCCGTGAGGACGGCGAGATGGTGACCTCCGGGAAGTTCCGCCGCGAACCGTGCAAGCCGCTCCACCGCGGGATCTTCGAGATTGTGTGCGCCGTCGACAACGAGGATCACCCCGTCGTCGGTGTCCCGCAGGGCGGTGCGCAACGCGGACAGCCGAGCATCGGCTGATGCCGGTCGCTCACACAGCGCCAGCGCGAGGTCGTCACGTTGCGCGCGGACGCACGCGCGGTGCAGGCGCGAGGTCAGCGCGTCGAGGTCGGTGTCGCGACTGACGTCGGCCACGAGGAGCGGGAGCTCACGTTGCTGGGCGATCTGCCGCAGCAACGCGGTCTTGCCCGTCCCGGCACCTCCTTCGAACAGCAGAACAGGCGGCAGAATGAGGCCCCCGAGCAGGCGTGCGCGGTAGAGCAGGTCAGCGTGCACGGGCGCCTCCGGGCGTGGGGCGACGCCGACGCATGGTCACTCGGCGTCGGGGGCCTGCAGGTATCGCGACTTGATGGAGTCGACGACGCCGGCGTCTGCCAGCGTCGTCGTGTCGCCGAGCTCATTGTCCTCGGCGATGTCCTTGAGCAGTCGCCGCATGATCTTGCCGGAGCGGGTCTTGGGCAGATCTGCGGTGAACAACACCGAGGCCGGCTTGGCAATCGGGGAGATCATCGTCGCGACGTGCTCGCGCAGTTCCTTCGCCAACGCTTCGTCTCCGTCGACGCCGCCGCGCGGTGTGACGAATGCCGCGATCGCCTGCCCGGTCTGCGCGTCGGCGCGACCGATCACGGCGGCTTCGGCGACGGCAGGATGACTGACGAGGGCCGATTCCACTTCCGTCGTCGAGATCCGGTGTCCCGAGACATTCATGACGTCGTCGATCCTGCCGAGCAACCAGTAGTAGCCGTCAGCGTCGCGCTTGGCGCCGTCGCCGGCAAAGTAACGGCCCGGGAACCGTGACCAGTAGGTCTCTCGATAGCGCGCGTCGTCGCCCCAGATCCCGCGGAGCATCGACGGCCACGGCTTGTCCAGTACGAGGTAACCCCCGCCCGGGACCCCCACCGGTGCGCCCTGGTCATCCACGATGTCGGCGGAGATACCGGGCAGCGGGAACGTCGCCGATCCCGGCTTGGTCGTGGTAAGCCCCGGTAGCGGAGAGATCATGATTGCGCCGGTCTCCGTCTGCCACCAGGTATCGACGATGGGGCAGCGCTGCCCGCCGATGTGGGCGTGGTACCACATCCAGGCCTCGGGATTGATCGGCTCGCCGACGCTGCCGAGGAGGCGGAGACTCGACAGGTCGTGGGCTGCGGGGTGCTCATCGCCCCACTTCATGAATGCTCGGATCGCGGTCGGTGCGGTGTAGAGCTGGGTG
>JBBDSV010000006.1:0-2072 GCA_040904785.1 Nitriliruptoraceae bacterium | reverse complement strand
GACTGCTGTACGCCGCGGACGTGACCGGACTCCGCACTGACGACTTCAGCGTCCGTCGCGTTGCGTGACGCCAGCGAGATCGTGCGCAGCGCCTTCCGGCTCACGAGTGGTGCGGGGACGACCGCGGCCTACCGCGATCCGACCGATCGCGCGGAGCTCGCCGCCCTGTGCTTGCGCGTACTCGGCTGAAGCCCACCTCGCCGTACAGCACGGATCGGGCACGGGCCGGTCACGACCGCTGATCTGCGAGCGCCGTGCCCGCCAGCACCATTCCGCCGGAGGTGACCGCCCCGGGCCAGCTGCTGTGTCGGTCACGCTCGAGCGCACCGAGTCGGCGCAGCAGATGGACGTCACCGGCGATCAAGCTCGTGACGGTGCGACGGTCGATCGGCTGGCCACCCTCGACCGCCCACCCCACCCCGGTGAGCAGTTTCGCCACCGTCGCTTCCGCGTTGTCGGTGGAACCCGAGGCCATCAGCGCGAGCAGCAGCACGCCGGCTTGCCACTCGGCGTCGGAGGGGTCCTTGCCGCCGAACGGGAGGTGGCCGGCCAGATGCCACCACAGCCCGACCGGGTCGGCGGCCAGCTTGCGCCCACGGGGGGTGGGCACGAGCCGACCCTTGTACTTGCGCAGCAGCTTGAGTCGCCGCGCGGTCTTCCGCAGTTCCAGGACCGTGACGGTTAGGTCCTCTCGGTTCCCCCTGCCGATCCACTCGTCGCCCAGGTCGAGCTCGTCGAAGATCGTGCTCACGACCGCGGGCGGCAGGTAGCCGGCAGCGGTCAGCTTCACCCCGTCGCCGATCGTGTCGAGCAGTACCGTGAAGGGCCGCACCATCCGGTCAGCGGTCGCCTCGTCGACGTCGACCTCCGCGTCCGCCGCCGACGCGAGGTTGCGTAGCTGCCGGGCGGTGTCCGACGGCCACCCGTCGAAGGGATCGTCGCGAACCTCGCCGACTTTCTCCGTCGTGTCCGACCAGGGATCGACGTCGTCTGCAGGCATCCCTAGCTCCTTGAGAGGCTCCAGGTCAGTATGCCGGCGGCGATGAGGCAGGACGAGCGCCTGGTTCATCTCACCGAATAGGGCATCGCGACGGGCAACCGTGCGCCCGCACCTCCAGGATCCATCGGCAGTGCCTCACGGCCAGAGCGGCTGCTCACGATCCGGGTCGAGTACCCGCTGGACCTCGTCCGTGAAGAACACGTCCATCGGCTCGCCCTCGATCGCGGGGCTGCAGTTGGTCGTCACATGGACGTACGCCTCTCCCATGTCGTAGCCCCACGCGATGTTGATCGCTGTAAGGCGACGGCCATCGTGCAACTCGACCACGGTCGGTCGCCCATCGCGCGCTCGGAGCAGATCGATCAACCGCTCGTCCGCAGCCGGTGGCTGAACCATGTCCGGCGCGCCACGACGGCGACGCCTCAGACGACCCAGCCACGACCCAGACCCGATCTCCCAGCCGAGCCGCAGCAGCTCGTTCGCGACCGCTACGGGGTCATCAGGAGCGCTGGCAAGCTCGTAGCGGCGCACCAGCGCCCGCAACCGCTCGTGGAGTCCTTCAAGATCCCGCTGCTCCTTTTCACGCAGTACCACCCGACCGTCGATGACCCGCGCCTCGACCACGCGACCGTCAAGCGCAAAGACCCGGTACTCGCCGACCGCGACGTCGACCAGTTCGAGATGGCCGTCAGCTTCCGATGCCGACGGGATGACATACGCCCAGTCGTCCCGATCGAACGCGAGAAGAGCTCGCTCGTAAGCTCCCACACCCTCTCTCCTTGCCCTACGTCGCCGGCCCGCAGAAACCGTAGAACACGCACCCGTTGCATCTGCCCACGATCCCGAGCCGAAGAGTGGGTCGCCGTACGGACCTTGCCCGCAGGACCGGGGTGAGCGGCGCTGTCGGTTGTACGCCGCATGTTCCTCGCTCCGGTCGGCCGTTCATCGGATACGCACCAACGCCACTAGGGGCCGAATTCGGTGCTATGATAGGTGCCATGGACCTCTCGAGCGATGTCGAACCCGTCACGGCTCTCAAGCGCAGCGCCGCGGACCTCATCGCGCGAGCAAC
>JBBDSV010000005.1:0-2090 GCA_040904785.1 Nitriliruptoraceae bacterium | reverse complement strand
TCAAGCGGAATGTCGACGTCCGCCAGGACGTCGACGGCAATTCCGTCGAACGACGGCGCCCATCCCGCGTCGACGCGGTCGACGGCGACCAGTTCGCCACCACCGATCTTGAGCCCGGATCCGTCTGCCCGCCGCACGCGAAACCCGAGGCCCGTGAGCGCCCCGGCGCCACCGTCGACGGTCGCCGATCCGCCGACACCGAGAACGATCCTCTCGACGCCGCGCGCACGCGCCGCGGCCAGGAGCTGACCGACACCAAACGTGGTCGTACGGCGCGGATCCCGCTCATCGACGTCAAGCAGCATCAACCCGCACGCGCGCGCAGCCTCGATGATCGCCGTCGACCCACGGATCAGGATTGTTGCGTCAATCGGCCGTCCGTGCGGATCGGCAACTTCGCAGGTCACGTGGACATCGCCGGGTCGCGCGACGACGTCCAGGAATCCTTCGCCGCCGTCCGACATCGGCATCGTGACGAGGGTGTCGACCGGACGGGCGGACTGCCATCCCTCGGCAATCGCACGCGTTGCTTCGGCCGCCGAGAGCGTTCCACCGAAGCCGTCGGGCGCGATCACGACCTTCATGCGCTCCTCCGGAATCGGCCCCGCACGCGCAGGCTGGTATCATTCCCTTAGTTTAGGTCAGACTGACCTGAACCACTGGCTGCGACAGGACCGCTTGTGCCTTCCCGTCCCCCCGCTGCGCCGGTCGCCAACACTACCGGCGTACCGACGATCCCCGTGGGCTCGCCACTGCTGTTGCTCGGCGCTGGGAATGATCCGAACAGCGAGCGTGGCGTGCTGTGCCCCGGTGACCTGCCGGCGCCCGACGATCCTGCGTTGCAGGAACGCGCGCGAGCGGCGCGCGAAGCCCTCGGCAACGACGTCTTCATTCTCGGCCACCACTATCAGCGCGATCAGGTGATCGACTTCGTCGACGCGCGCGGGGACTCGTTCGAGTTGTCGCGACGGGCGTCCATGGTCAATGCGCCCTACATCGTGTTCTGCGGGGTCCACTTCATGGCCGAATCGGCGTCAATCCTCGCGCGAGACGAACAGTCCGTCATCCTTCCGGACCTCGGCGCCGGTTGTTCGATGGCCGATATGGCCGAGGAGCATCAGGTTGTCGACGCGTGGGCTCGACTCGAACGTGCGGGTGTGGCGAGCAGCACGGTGCCGCTGACGTACATGAACTCGGCCGCGTCGATCAAGGCGTTCTGCGGCGAGCGCCATGGGGCGATCTGCACGTCGTCGAACGCCGCACAGGCGATGCGCTGGGCGTTCGACGAGGCACTCGAAGACGCTGACCGGTCGGCGACCAAGGTGTTGTTCCTGCCAGATCAGCACCTGGGCCGCAACACCGCCGTCCTCGGTCTCGGCCTCCAACTCAAGGACTGCGTCGTCTACGACCCGTGGAAGCCTGACGGCGGATGCACCGATCGCGAGCTGCACGATGCTCGCGTCATCCTCTGGAAGGGTCACTGCTCGGTCCACGCGCGCTTCCAGCCGGAGATGGTTCACGCGATTCGCGATCGCTTCGCCGGCGTCGAAGTCTTTGCGCATCCCGAGTGCCGGCACGAAGTCGTCATCGAGGCCGATCGCATCGGTTCGACCGGCCAGATCATCGAATGGGTGCGGCACGCGCCCGCCGGCGCAACGATCGCGATCGCGACCGAACTCAATCTGGTCAAGCGCCTCGACGACGAACATCCCGACAAGCGGATCGTGTTCCTCGATGACACGGTGTGCTTCTGCGCCACGATGAACCGGATTGACCTGCCCCACCTCGTCTGGGTGCTCGAAGCGCTCGTGGACGGCGAGGTGATCAACGAGGTTCGGGTCGACGAGCGCACCCGTCACTGGGCGAGAATCGCTCTTGAGCGGATGCTCGCACTTCCGGGCGATGGGGCCTCGATCCGTCGCGTCGTGACCACGTCTGCGTGATCCACGGGTCTCCGCTAGCGTCTTCGAGTACCTCGCGAGACGCCATCTTCCCGACGGTCGCGCTTGGCCGCGACCGGCACCGATCAGGAGCGCAGCGCAGTGGCCGAGGTTCAACTGCCCCAGCTGGGTGAGTCCGTAACCGAGGGC
>JBBDSV010000004.1:0-12864 GCA_040904785.1 Nitriliruptoraceae bacterium | reverse complement strand
GGCACGCCCACCGATCTCCACACCGGATCCCGTCCCCGACGCCGATCCAGGCGGCGGGACACTGCGCGTCGGACTTGACCGCGATCCCACCTCTCTTGATCCGCGATTCGTCGTCGATGGCGAGGGTGAACTCATCGTCGGCGCGCTGTTCGAACCGCTCGTCCGCCTCGATGACCGTTCGCGCATCATGTTTGGCGCGGCAGAGTCGTACGAGATCCTTGATGGGGGCACGGCGTTCCGCTTTCGGCTCCGTGATGCCGAATTCCACGACGGAACGCCGGTCACCGCAGGCGACGTCAAGCGCACATTCGATGACATCGCCGATACAACGGCATCTCGGCGGTCGCCGTGGGCCTTTCTTCTCGAACCCATTCGTGGGGCCGACGAAGCAACGAACGACGGCCTCGCCGGCGTCATCGTCGAGGATGAACAAACGATACGAATCGAGCTCGATGAACCTGATCCCGGATTCTTGCTCACGCTCGCGCATCCCGTACTGGCACCGTTGCCGCAGGCTGCCGACGATGCGGCATCCTTCGCGGAGCAGCCAATTGGCAACGGTCCCTTCGCAATGGCCGAGCCTCGTGCCCGCGGATCGTTCCTCCGTCTGCGGGCAGTCGACGACCACGCGCGCGAACCTCAGGTCAACGAGGTCCTGTTCTCGGTCTACGGTGATGAGACCGGGCGCGACCTGCAATGGAACGACTTGTCGAGCGGCCAGCTGCACGTGGGGCACGTCGATCCATCCCGCCGCGCCGACGCCCGCACCCAGTTCGGCGCGGCCAACGACGGTCACGCGGGCAGCGGCGTTCTCGACGGTCTCACCGGCGCGGTCTACCTGTATGCGTTCGACGTTGCCGAACCACCATTCGATGACCCCCGTGTTCGACGAGCGATCTCGATGAGCATCAATCGCGCGGCGATGTCCGACGAGCTGTTCTCCGGCGAACGCGTGCCCGCCAGATCGATCGTTCCGCCCGCGATCCCGGGTGCGACGGGCAGCGCGTGTGATCATTGCGCCTTCGACCAGATCGGCGCACGGCAATTGTGGGATGAGGCCGCGGTCGAAGTCACATCGATCACCCTGTCACACAATCGTGGCGCGACACACGCCGCGATTGCCGAACGGATCGCCGCGGACATCGAACGAACGTTCGGCGTGACCGTCGAGCTCGAATCCTGGGATCTGCCGACATACCTCGATCAAGCTGCGGCGGGGGAGCTGTCTGTGTTCCGACTCGGATGGGAGCCGACCGAACCTGATCCCGGTGGCTATCTCGAACCGATGTTTCATTCGACGTCGCCTGAGACGGAGAATCTGACCGGTTACGCCAACGAGGATGTCGACGCCCTGCTCAACGAAGCCCGGATTGCGGAACTGCGCGGTGTGAGAATGGCCCGCTACGCGGATGCGGAACGCGCCATTCTCGCCGATGCGCCGGTCATTCCGCTGTTCCACTATCAGCTCTCACTCGTCGTCCGTCCGGAGGTGCGCGGGTTGCGGTGGTCGCCGCTCGGACGCGTTGATTTCGCGGCCATCGAACTCATCACGCAAGCATCCTGATGTGCCCGTAGCCCGTTCGCCTGCCCAGATCGCAGCGGCTACGCTCCCCGCCGCCGGGTTGTCCGGTGCCACGCGCGAGTGGCGGAATTGGCAGACGCGCACGGTTGAGGGCCGTGTGTCCTCACGGACATGGGGGTTCAAGTCCCCCCTCGCGCACCAATTGAACGTGCTGCGACGATGGTCGGCGACCGCGATCGCTGCCGTATGACGGCATCGCCGACCTTCTCGGATCCCTGGGCCTGCCACGCATAGGCTGAATTGCGGAACAGGAGGTCAGCGTGGAGATTCTGCTGCTGCACGGCCCGAATTTGTCGCAGCTTGGGTCCCGCGACCCGGCACACTATGGCACGGCAACACTCGCCGATGTCGTCCAAGCTGCGCGGTCGGCTGCTGCCGATCACGGCGCGACGCTGACCGACATGCAGACCGAAGACGAATCGGAGCTCTTGCGTCGGATCCACGAGGCCCGGACCGACGGCACCGATGCCGTCATCATCAATGCGGGAGCGTGGACGCATTACAGCTACGCCCTGCGCGATGCGCTTGAACTGCTCGACGTGCCCACCATCGAAGTCCACCTATCAAACGTCTTCGCCCGTGAGTCGTTCCGCACGACGTCGGTGATCGCCCCGGTCTGCGACGGGTCGATCAGTGGATTCGGAATCGACGGCTATCCGCTCGCTGTCACGGCAGCAGCGGCCCTGTACCGCCGGCGGTGATGACGCCCGAATCCGGGTATGCCAGGCGGCGCAGCATGCTCGCGGCCGAGATCGGCGACGCTGACGCACTTCTGGTGACGGCGCCGACGAACGTGCGATATCTGACCGGCTTCACGGGTTCGAACGGCTCGGTGCTTATCGACCGTGCTGGCCCTGATCGTCTCTACACCGATCCTCGCTACACCGCACGCGCGGAACAGGAGGCACCCGGCATCGCCGTAGAGATCGTCGCAGATGCACTAATGGCGACGTTGCCGCCCGTGGCTGGCCGGCGCCTGGCGGTCGAAGCTCGCCATCTCGACTGGCACCGGGCACAGCGCCTGCAGACACGTGCCGCCGCCCACCATGTACAGATCGTGGCGACCACGGGGATGGTCGAACGTTTGCGCCGAATCAAGGACGCAAACGAGATTGAACAGCTCCGCGAAGCGTGCCGGATAACGACCAGCGCACTGGCGACGACGATGGAGGAGCTCCGCCCCGGCGTCACCGAACGCGAGACCGCGGTCTCACTGGAGCGGCGCATGATCGATCTCGGAGCAGAAGCGATCGCGTTCCCCTCGATTGTGGCAAGCGGGCCGAACGGCGCCATCCCGCACCACACGCCGACCGAACGCCGCATCGGACGCCGCGAACTGGTGACGATCGACTGCGGCGCAGTCGTCGGCGGGTACCACGCAGACTGCACGCGCACGGTCGCGGTCGGCGAGCCGTCGCCGCAGTTGCACCGCGCGTACGAAGTCGTCCGGCACGCGCAAGAATCGGGTCGCGATGCCGTGCGCACGGGTCGCTCGATCTCACAGGTCGACGCCGCGTGTCGCGCCGTGATCGACGAGGCTGGATTTGCCCACGCATTCGTGCATCCGACGGGCCACGGCGTCGGTCTCGACGTCCACGAGTGGCCAACAGTTGCCGATGGCGTGCATGCTACGATCGAGCCCGGCATGGTCCTCACCGTCGAGCCCGGCGTGTATCTCGCGGAGATCGGCGGGGTACGCATTGAAGACACGATTGCGGTGCTCGACGATGGCCTCGAAGTGCTCACGGACCTGCCGAGAGAACTCTGACGGATTGCGGGCGATCACGCCCCATCCGCCTCCAACGTGCGGAGTCGCAACGTGGTATCCACGAACAGTCTGAAGAACGGCATGACCCTCCTGATCGACGGCAAGTTGCAGCAGATCGTCGACTGGAATCACCACAAGCCGGGCAAGGGCGGCGCTGTCGTGCGCACGAAACTCAAAGAAGTCGAAACCGGCAAGGTCGTCGAGAAGACCTTCCGTGCCGGCGAGGACGTCGAACAGGCCATCGTGGAGCGATCGACAGTCCAGTTCCTCTATCGCGAGGGCGACAACTTCGTTCTCATGGACACCGCCACCTATGAACAACGCGAAGCTGCTGGCCACACGATCGGCGAAGCCGCGAACTATCTCGTCGAGGGGGACGAACTGCAGATCGAGGTGTACGACGGACGGATCGTCGGCGTTGAACTGCCGGCGTCAGTGACGCTCGAGATCTCCGAAACCGACCCTGGCTTTGCGGGAAACACGGCGACGTCCGCGACGAAACCCGCGACATTGACGACGGGCAAGGAAATCCAGGTGCCCCTGTTCATCGAGCCCGGCGAGAAGGTCAAGGTCGATACGCGAACCGGCGACTACATCTCCCGGGCCTGACATGGTCGACGCCGACGATCCGTCTTCGCCACGACGAACCGACACGACGAATCCGCACCAGGCGCGTGCGCATGCGTTGCGCCTCCTGTATCAGGCCGACTTGCGCGGCCTCGACCCCCAGGTCGTCCTCGCGTCAGCGCTGGCCGAGCCCGCGGCTCGGAGGGTTCTCGATGGTGACAACGACGAAACCATTGACGTCGACATCGACGGGTTCACGCAAACCCTCGTCGCCGGCGTTGCGGACACGTTGACCGCGATCGACGAACAGATCGCCGCACACGCCCACGGTTGGCAGATCCGCCGCATGCCGGTAGTTGACCGCACGATTTTGCGGCTGGCGACATACGAACTGTTGCACGAATCGACACCATCGGCAGTCGTCATCGACGAGGCCGTCGAGTTCGCCAAGTCCTGGTCGACCGACGACTCGAGTCGCTACGTAAACGGGGTTCTCGAAGCGATCCGGCGGGCCCTGACCGCACCGGTGTAGCCCGGTTCTTGTTGGGTGATCGTCGACCCTCGACACCCGTGCTATCGTCAGCGGCACGGCGATGATGTCGCGGCCCCCGCGCATCTTCCTTTAACGACCGGTCCTGTGAGGCCGGGAAGGAGCCATCGTGCGATTCATTCTGTCCTGCGCTTCTCCGTCATGCTGTACGCGGCGGGCCACGCGCGGCACGTCAGCTCACAGTTCTCACTCGTGACGCGGGTTCTGCTCACGGCTGAGGAGATGGCGCGGACACTGACGCGTCTCGCCCACGAAGTCGTCGAGTCCAACCGCGAGCTGGACGAACTCGTCCTTGTCGGCATTCAGACCCGAGGTGTGCCGATCGCCGAACGGCTTGCGTCGACGATCGCCGAGATCGAGGGTCTCACGATCCCCACCGGCGCCCTCGACGTCACGCTCTTCCGCGACGATCTGCATCAGCAGGCGCCACGGCCGCTGGGCGAGACCCGGATCCCCGTCGACATCAACGGTCGCACCGTCATCATCGTCGACGACGTGTTCTATACCGGCCGGACCGTGCGTGCAGCGCTCGACGGCCTGGCGGAACTCGGTCGACCTCAGCGGATTCGGCTGGTTGTGCTGGTCGATCGTGGTCACCGTGAACTGCCGATCCGCGCGGACCACGTCGGCAAGAACTTGCCAACGGCATACAACGATCGCGTTCGGGTCCGCGTCGCCGAGGTGGACGGTGTCGACGACGTGGTGATCGACGAGGGGGCGGCATGACCATGCGGCACCTGTTGTCGATCGACGAACTCACCCGTGGCGACGTCGTGTCGATTCTCGACACGGCGGAACAGTTGCTGCCCATTGCGACGCGCGAACGCAACTCCGTCCCAACGCTGCGTGGCAAGGTCGTCTGCAACCTCTTCCTCGAAGACTCGACACGAACGCGGCTGAGCTTCGAGCTGGCGGCCAAGCGTCTGTCCGCCGAGGTGCTGAACTTCACGGCGAAGGGTTCCTCGGTCTCCAAGGGAGAGTCGTTCAAGGACACGGCACTGACGCTGAACGCAATGGGCGTCGATTGTGTCGTCGTCCGTTCCGGGTCGGCCGGAGCGCCGGTACAGCTCGCGTCGTACCTCGACGTCCCGATCGTCAATGCCGGAGACGGATGGCATCAACATCCGACGCAAGCACTACTCGACGTCTTCACCATGCGTCGCCATCTCGGCGACCTCGCCGGGCGCCGTGTCGCGATCGTCGGCGACATCCTGCATTCGCGGGTCGCCCGCAGCGAGATACAGGCGCTGCAGCTGCTTGGCGCGGACGTCATCCTGGTGGCGCCACCGACACTGCTGCCTTCCGGCGTCGACGAATGGGACGTCACCGTCGCATCGGTCCTCGACGACGTCATTGCGACCGCAGACGTGTTCTACCTGCTACGCGTGCAGCGCGAACGGATGCACGGCGCATACTTCCCTTCAGCGCGTGAATACGCGCGCTTCTGGGGGATGGATTCGCAACGATTCGCACGCACCCCGGCGCACACGCTCATTCTGCACCCAGGCCCGATGAATCGCGGCGTAGAAATCGCCGCCGATGTCGCTGATGATCCGCGCACGGTCGTCACCGAGCAGGTCACCAACGGCATCGCCGTGCGCATGGCCTGCCTCTTCTTGCTGCTGACCCCCGCGCACAGCTCCCGTACCGATGGCTCGGTTGCCGCATGACCACGATTGTGCTCGCGAACGGGCGCGTCCTCGATCCAACGTCGAACGTCGATGCGGTCCTCGACGTGGTCATCGACGACGGGAAGATCGTCGACGTCGGCCCGGCGCTACGTCCGCCCGACGCGGAGATCGTCGATTGTTCCCACCGGTGGGTCGCACCGGGGTTCGTGGACCTTCACACGCACCTTCGGGAACCGGGTGCCGAGGACGCCGAGGACATCGCGTCGGGATCGGCGGCAGCCGCTGCCGGCGGCTACACCGCAGTGTGCGCCATGGCGAACACTGATCCGGTGTGTGATTCGGCGGCCGTCGCCGAGATGGTGTGGCGCCGCGGACGCGAGGTCGGCCTCGTCGACGTGTTCCCGGTGGGGTCGATCACCCAGTCGTTGGCGGGAACGACGTTGACCGAGTTCGGCGAACTCGTCGAGTCGCGCGCCCGCGTCGACGTGTTCTCCGACGACGGACTGCCCGTGATGTCGAGCCTCGTGATGCGCCGTGCCCTGCAGTACGCCACCACATTCGACGTCGTGATCTGCAATCACGCCGAGGACGCCACACTTACGGACGGCGCCCAGATGCACGAAGGTGCGATGTCGGCAAGGCTCGGGCTCGCAGGATGGCCGCGTGAGGCCGAAGAGATCATGATTGCGCGCGACCTGACGCTCGCGGAACGTGTCGGTGCGCGACTGCACGTCCCGCACGTGAGCACGGCTGGTGCCGTCGACCTGATCCGGCAAGCGAAGTCGCGCGGCGTTCGGGTGACCGCCGAGGTAACGCCCCACCATCTCGCGCTGACCGATGAAGCACTCGTTGCCTACGACACGGTGTACAAGGTCAATCCGCCTGTCCGGACCCTCGGCGATATCGCCGCCGTCCGTAGCGCGCTGATCGATGGCACGATCGATGCGGTGGCGACCGATCATGCGCCGCACGCCCCCGAGTTCAAGGACCAGGAGTGGGAGCACGCACCGTGCGGCATGCTCGGACTCGAGACCGCATTCGCGGTCGTCAACACCGAACTCGTTGCAGCGGGCCACCTGGATCCGCTGACGGCGATCGCACGATTCACGCAAGGCCCGGCGGCAACTCGCAACGTGGCGGGACACGGCGAGGCGATCGTCCCCGGGGCTGAGGCGAATCTCGTCGTGCTCGATCCGCGGGCGACTTGGACGGTCGACGCGACTGCCCTGCACAGCCGGGCACGCAATTCGCCGTTCGCCGGACAGACATTGACGGGGCGACCGGTGCACACACTGTTGCGTGGCCGCTTCACCTATCGCGAGGGGCACGTTGTTGTGAGCGAGGACCGAACATGACCAACGACGCGCTGCTCGTCTTCGAAGACGGGACCCACGCCCGCGGCCGATCGATCGGAGCGACGGGCACCGCATTCGGTGAAGTTGTCTTCAACACGTCGATGACTGGCTATCAGGAAGTTCTCACGGATCCGTCGTATCGCGGTCAGATTGTCACCATGACCACGGCGCATGTGGGCAACTACGGCATGAACGACGCAGATCAGGAATCGGACCTGATGCAGGTCTCCGGGTTCGTCGTCCGCGAGGCCGCACGGCAGCCATCCTCCTGGCGCGCCCAGCGCGATCTGCGCGGCGAACTCGCCGCGGCCGGCATCGTGGCCATCGAAGGCGTCGACACTCGCGCGATCACGCGCCACGTGCGTGAGCAGGGTGCGATGCGTGCTGCGATCTCGACCGAGATTCTCGACGCCGATGCGCTCGTCGCCGATGCGGCGGCGAGCCCCATGATGGAGGGCGCGGAGCTCGCGTCGGAGGTCACCACGGCGGAGCCGTACGTCGTCGAGGCGATCGCAGAGATGCGGCACCGGGTCGTCGTCCTCGATTTCGGCATGAAGCGGTCCATCGCGCGCGACCTTGCACGATGTGGCGCGCAGGTGCATGTACTGCCCTCGTCGTCGGATGCCGACGACGTGCTCGCGTGCGAACCCGACGGTGTGCTGCTGTCCAACGGGCCTGGCGATCCCGCGGCGGTGCGTGACGGGATTGCCACCACGCAAGCACTGCTCGGGCGCGTCCCTGTCTTCGGGATCTGCCTCGGATCGCAATTGCTTGGTCACGCGCTCGGGGCCCGCACGTACAAGTTGCGATTCGGACATCATGGCGTGAACCAGCCGGTGCAACGACGTCTCGACGGTGCCGTTGAGATCACCTCACACAATCACGGGTTCGCCGTCGATCCCGAGACGTTCGGCGAGACCACCGGGCCGTTCACCTACAACACGGCGGATTTCGGCAGCGTCGAAGTCTCGCACGTGAACCTCAATGATGGCGTGTGTGAAGGCGTCGTTGCTTCCGACGTTCGGGCGTTCAGCGTCCAGTACCACCCGGAGGCCGCGCCCGGTCCGAGCGACGCGAGCTACCTGTTCGACCGCTTCGCCGCAGTCATGTCCGGCGATATCTCCGCGATCTCGGAAGGACGCTAATGCCGCGTCGATCGGATGTCTCCAGTGTCCTGGTGCTTGGCTCCGGGCCGATCCAGATCGGACAGGCCTGCGAGTTCGACTATTCGGGCACACAAGCGTGCAAGGTGTTGCGGGAAGAGGGCCTGCGGGTCGTGCTCGTCAACTCGAATCCCGCGACGATCATGACCGACCCCGCCTTCGCTGACGCCACCTACATCGAACCGCTGACCGTCGATGTAATCCGTGCCATCATCGCCGAAGAGCGGCCGGACGCCCTTCTGGCCACACTGGGCGGCCAGACCGCGCTCAACCTCGCGATCGACCTCGACGCCGCGGGCGTGCTCGACGAGTTCGGCGTCGAAATTCTCGGTGCCGATCTCGAAGCGATCCGCACGGCTGAGGACCGTGAGCGCTTCCGGATGGCGATGGACGAAATCGGTCTGGAGTCGGCACGATCGACCTACGTCCGCTCCGAGCCCGAAGCGCAGGGGGCAGCCGCGGAGTACGGATTCCCGGTGGTCTTGCGGCCGAGTTTCACGCTCGGCGGCAAGGGCGGCGGCATCGCCTACGACGCCGACGAACTGACACGCATGATCCGTCAAGGCCTCGCCGACTCGCCGGTCCACGAGGTGCTCATCGAGGAGTCGCTCGTCGGGTGGAAGGAATTCGAGCTCGAGGTCATGCGCGACCGCTGTGACAACGCCGTCGTGATCTGCTCGATTGAGAACGTCGACGCGATGGGTGTTCACACGGGCGATTCGATCACCGTCGCGCCCGCCCAGACGTTGTCCGACCCCGAATATCAGCAGATGCGGGACGCCGCGTTCGCCGTTCTCCGTCGTATCGGTGTCGAAACGGGCGGTTCGAACGTGCAATTCGCCGTGGACCCGGCGACGGGCCGGCAGATCGTCATCGAAATGAACCCGCGGGTATCGCGATCGTCGGCGCTTGCAAGCAAGGCGACCGGCTTCCCCATTGCCAAGATCGCCGCCAAGCTTGCGATCGGCTACACCCTCGACGAGATCGCCAACGACATCACGCGTCAGACCCGGGCCGCCTTCGAACCGAGCATCGACTACGTCGTCGTCAAGATCCCGCGATTCACCTTTGAGAAGTTCCCGGGCACCGATGACACGCTCACAACGCGCATGAAGTCGGTCGGCGAAGTGATGGCGATGGGCCGCACTTTCAAGGAGGCGGTGAACAAGGCGCTCCGCAGTCTCGAGGACGGGCACGTCGGCTTCGGCGGAGCACCACCACTCGACATCTCCGATGAGGGGCTCACCGCCGCTTTGGTGCGGCCGACCGCCGGACGTGTCGATGCGATCGCAGAGGCGTTGACACGCGGCCGGACAACCGACGAGGTCGCTCAGCTCACGGGATACGACCCCTGGTTCGTCGATCAGCTCCTGCAGCTCGTCGAACGGCGGCGGCAACTGCGTGCCTGCGAACATCTCCACGGCGTCGACGACGACCTGCTGCGCGCGACCAAGGCCGACGGGTTCTCCGATGCCCAGATCGCCATGGTGCTCCACACCGACGAGGCGACGGTGCGCAACTGGCGACACGAGCGGGACATCCGTCCCGTGTTCAAGACCGTCGACACCTGCGCTGCGGAGTTCGAGGCCTACACGCCCTACCACTATGCGACCTACGACAGCGAGGACGAGGTCCGCACGTCGGATCGCCGCAAGATCGTCGTACTGGGTTCTGGCCCGAACCGCATCGGCCAGGGCGTCGAGTTCGACTACTGCTGCGTGCATGCGGTGATGGCCCTGCGCGACGCCGGGTACGAGACCATCATGATCAACTGCAATCCGGAGACAGTGTCGACGGATTACGACACCGCCGACCGGCTCTACTTCGAGCCGTTGACACTTGAAGATGTCCTTGAGGTTTGTCATCGCGAGCGTCCCGACGGCGTGCTGGTGCAGCTCGGGGGACAGACGCCTCTCAAGTTGGCGCGAGACCTCGAGGCCGCTGGCGTGCCGATCTGGGGGACGTCACCGGACGCGATCGATGCTGCCGAGGACCGCGGACGATTCTCGACGGTCATGCATGACGTCGGCATTCCCATGCCGCCCGGCGCCATCGCACGATCGTTCGACGAAGCACGTGACGTGGCAGTGCGCATCGGGTATCCGGTGCTTGTCCGCCCGTCATACGTCCTCGGCGGTCGCGCAATGCAGATCGTCTATGACGATGCGGGTCTGTCGCGATATTTGACCGATGCCGTTGCGGCGTCGCCTGACCAGCCCATACTCGTCGACCGCTTCCTCGAAGGCGCCATCGAAGTCGACGTCGACGCGGTGTACGACGGCGAAGAGCTGTTCGTCGGAGGCATCTTGGAACACATCGAGGAAGCCGGTGTGCACTCGGGCGACTCGGCGTGCACGCTGCCGCCACTGACACTCGGCCGGGCACAACAGGAGCACATCCGCGACGTCACCCAGGGCATCGCCGCCGGCCTCGGTGTGCGCGGCCTTCTCAACGTGCAATACGCCGTAAAGGACGACGTGCTCTGGTGCATCGAGGCGAATCCCCGCGCATCTCGCACCGTGCCGTTCGTCTCGAAAGCAACGGGTACGCCGCTCGCGCAGGTTGCGGCCCGGGTCATGGCGGGGGCCACGCTCGCGGAACTGCGAGACGAAGGGATGATTCCCGTGACCGACGTCGTCGACGGCCCCGCGTTGCCTCATGTCGCCGTCAAGGAAGCCGTGCTTCCGTTTGATCGGTTCCCGGGCGTTGACACGGTTCTGGGTCCCGAGATGCGTTCCACCGGCGAGGTCATGGGTATTGACCGGAACTTCGGTGCGGCATTCGCCAAGGCGCAGGCCGGCACCGGGTCGATGGTGCTCCCCGTCGAGGGAACGGTGTTCGTCTCGGTCGCCAATCGTGACAAGCGGGCCATTGTGTTCCCGGCGAAGTGGCTCGTCGAACATGGATTCGATCTCGTCGCGACCGAGGGCACAGCCGAGGTGCTCCAGCGTGCTGGTGTGTCGGCACAGATCGTCGACAAGCTCGCAGACGGCTCGTCGGCGGTGCTCGAGATGCTGCAGTCCGGCGACATCGATCTCGTGCTCAACACGCCCTTCGGCGCGCGCACGCGGAGTGACGGGTACGCGATCCGCCAAGCGGCCGTCGCGAACGGAGTACCGTGCATCACCACGCTGGCGGGAATACTCGCTGCCGTCCACGGCATCGAGTCGTTGAAGCGCGGAACGGTGCACGTGCGCTCACTGCAGGCCTATCAGGCCGCGGTTGAGGCATTGCGTAGCCGCGATCCCGCCCCAGCCGCGTGACAGTCGCGGAGGGGTGATGGCACGCCGGAGCGCGGGAGACATCCAGGGTCGCGTCGACGACCTTGCGCAGCCTGTGCAAGCGATCTGCGAGGTCATCGCCCGTCGGCGCGAGGGCGCCTACTGGCTTCTGGCCATCGCCGCACCGGCGCTCGCTCGGCGCGCTCGTCCGGGCCAGTTTCTGACCGTGGCCGTCGAAGGCGCCGCCACACTCTTGCGGCGGCCGTTCTCGATCGCGAAGGTCTCGCGCCAGGGGGCGGCGGCGGGAACGATCGAGGTCGTATTCGACGCGCATGGCCCGGGTACCGAGTGGCTGACGACCGTCGGACTGCATGACACGATCGACGTCATCGGGCCGCTTGGCAACGGTTTCCCGTTGCCGCAGCGCAAGGTGGCGTGCTTGCTCGTCGGAGGCGGGTACGGCGCCGCGCCGCTGTACTATCTCGCCCGCGAATTGGCCGATCGCGGGCTGCGCGTCGACATGATCGTCGGTGCAGCGACCAGCGAACGACTCCTCAATCCGATCGAGGCCAAGAGCGTCTCGGTGACGTCCACGTTCACCACAGAAGACGGTTCGTACGGTGTCCACGGACGCGTAACCGATGTGTTCGACGACGTCGCATCTTCGGCGGGTTCGTCCGTCGTCTATGCCTGCGGCCCGAATCCGATGCTCGCCGCGGTGTCCCGAGTCGCTTCGGCTCGCGACCTGCCGGTCCAAGTGTCGGTTGAAGAGCGCATGGCATGCGGCATCGGCGTGTGTTTCACGTGTGTCGTTCCGGTTCGCGCAAAGGACGGGACGGTCCGCATGCGTCGGTCCTGCTTCGACGGACCGGTGTTCAACGGCGCACGCATCGCCTGGCCCGAGCCCGACGATGGACACGGCGCTCCTGCCAGAGATGATGACGCGCCGGCGGTCGACGAATGAGTGACGATGTGCGGCGGATCGATGCGGTGAGGTCGACGACCGATCGCGGACGTGGGGGGGGGG
>JBBDSV010000003.1:0-2125 GCA_040904785.1 Nitriliruptoraceae bacterium | reverse complement strand
TAGCACGGAGATGACACCGCTGGCGTCTGGGCCACCGCCCAAGGGCATCCCGCAGCACCGCAGGAGCCCACCCTCGAAGGATCGAGAATGTCGCTCACCCACCTTCTTCCGGACGCGACACGTGTGCGTCGGAGTGCTGCCTCCATCGTGGGGCTCATCGCTCTGCTCTCGAGCGGTCTGCTGCTGCCACTCGGGGCCGCTCAGGCCGCCACAACCGTGCCTCTGGGCACGGCCGACAGCTTCGCGGTGCTGGCCGGGCAGTCGGTCACGAACACCGGAGCGACCACGATCACCGGCAACATCGGCATCCACCCCGGGGCGACCGATCCGCCGAGCAACGTGACCGGTTCCGGTTCGATCACCCTGACGGGCACACTTCATGACGGCGATGCGGAGGCCCAGCAGGCCCAGGACGACCTGACCACCGCCTACCTTGACGCCGCAGCTCGGAGCGTTGACTCCACGATCAGCCCCGAACTTGCGGGCGCGAACCTTGGGCCGGGTGTCTACGAGTCGACCGCTGCCGGCGCGTTCCAACTCGGTGGTGGTGGGATCTTGACGCTCACCGGTGGAGCGAACGACGTCTGGATATTCAAGTCCAGCAGCACGCTGCTCTTCACCAGCGGAAGCCGGGTCGAGCTCGACGGTGCGGATCCATGCAATGTCTTCTGGCAGGTCGGCAGTTCCGCGACCCTCGAGCCCACCTCACAGGTCGTCGGCACCATCATGGCGCTGACCTCCATCTCGCTGCAGACCGGCGCGACGATCGATGGGAGGGTTCTCGCCCGTAATGGCTCCGTCACCATGGACAGCAACACCATCACCAACGAGGCGTGCACGACGTCCACGGACGACGCCACCACCGTCATCGAGCCCGACAACGGCGATGACACGACTGGTGGCGATGAGACGACCGATGGCGATGAGACGACTGGTGGCGATGACACGACCAGCCAGCTCCGGGAGGTTCCGAGTGGACCCGTCGCTGCCGGCGGTGGTGTCGAGACAACCCCCAGCGGGATGTCTGCGCTGTTGACCGGTGTGCTCATGCTCGTAGCGGTGGGCGGCACGGTGGGCATCGCCGTTCGGCGCCGCGTCCGAGCGTGAGGATGCGTCAGCGGAGGGATGCCACGAGTCGGTCACATCCGAAACAGCAACTGCTGTGGCTGCCTGTACTGCTCGTCGCCCTGCTGGTCGCTGCGGTCGCCGCGACCAGCTACGGCTCGTCGGGCCGCGCGGACGGGATGTCGACACCGCCGCGTCCGCACGCGAGCGAGATCCCGCTCGTGACCGGCGCCACCCCGGTGCCGCGGGTCACACCACCTCCCGCTTCGCCGGAAGACCCGTCACGGTCTGCGCCTTCCCGTGCGACCACGCCCGAAGCCGAGCTCATCGACTCGGCTGAGGAGGCGACGATGCTGGCATCGGCTCCGCTGCGCCTACAGATCCCCTCGATCGGCGTGGATTCTGCGTTGATGGACCTCGGGCTGCAGGCCGACGGGACCCTGGAGGTCCCACCGAGCGGGTTCCCGGCCGGCTGGTACACCGGCTCGCCGACACCGGGAGAACTCGGTCCGGCGATCATCGCGGGCCACGTGGACTGGGCGGGGGAGCCGGGCGTGTTCTTCGACCTGCGGGACCTCGGAGCAGACGATGAGATCGCGATCACCCGACAGGACGGCAGCACAGCGCGGTTCCGTGTCACGCGGGTCGAACGGTTCGCCAAGGACGAGTTCCCCACCCAGGTGGTGTACGGCGATCTCGACCACGCCGGGCTGCGGCTGATCACCTGTGGCGGAGCCTTCGACCGCCAGGCTCGAAGCTATGAGGACAATATCGTCGTCTTCGCCGAACTCACCGATCCCGAGACCCGGTGACCGGGTCTCGGCGGCGACAGGCCTGACGGTCCCAGTGGAGCGCCGGTACCCAACGCGTCCCGCTCAGGCAGGCGTACGCTCGGACCCGTCGCGACGAAGCCCTGCCGACCGAGGAGGATGCGTGTCCGACCAGCCGGTGCTCGCCCGCAACGACCTGCGGCAGTACGACCTGCTCGCGGACCAGTGGTGGGAACCGGGTGGCGAGTTCGCGGCTCTGCAGTGGATCGCGGCGGCCCGTGGCGAGCTGC
>JBBDSV010000002.1:0-2171 GCA_040904785.1 Nitriliruptoraceae bacterium | reverse complement strand
GTCCCGTGCAGCAACGGGCACGGCCAGCACGACGCGTGCGGCGGCGCGACGGCGCATCGCTGCCACCGCCGCCTGCGCCGTCGCGCCGGTTGCGATGCCGTCGTCGACCAGCACGACCGTTCGCCCGGCGACGGCAACCGGAGGGTGTGCCAACCGGACGCGTGTCACACGGTCGTCGAGCTCGGTCTGTGCACGGTGCTTGGCCGCCGCGAATGCGTCAGCATCGACACCGAATCGCGCAGGAAGGTCTTCGGCGCGCACCGCCGCACCGCCCTCGGCGATCGCGCCGATCGCAAGCTCCGGTTGGTTGGGATGGGCGATCTTGCGAACGACGAGCGCATCCAGCGGTGCGCCCAGCGCATCGGCGACCGGCGCGGCCACGGCGACCCCGCCACGAGCCAGGCCGACGACGACCGTGTCGGACGTCCGGTAGCCGGCGAGATGTGTGCCGAGCTGGCGGCCCGCCTCGGATCGGTCGGCGAAGACCACGGCGCCTCCCGCGTCGGTCGGTGACGACGATGGCACCTCGGCACGATGGACGCAAGCCATCGGCAGGCGGTGTGGAGTCGATCGCGCCTACGATGAGCGGCCACGACTGGGTCGCTCGATGGGATGACGTGAAGGGGATCGTGCTTGCCGGCGGGGCGGGCTCGCGGCTGTATCCGGTGACCCAGGCGGTCTCCAAGCAGCTGCTGCCGGTCTACGACAAGCCGATGATCTACTACCCGCTGACGACCCTGATGCTGGCGGGGATTCGGGAGATCCTCGTCATCACCACGCCGACGGACGCCGATGCGTTCCGCCGGCTGCTCGGCGATGGGTCGCAGTGGGGGCTGACGCTGCGTTTCGCTCGCCAGGAGGCGCCGCGCGGCATCGCGGACGCGCTGCTGATCGGCGAAGGCTTCCTCGACGGCGACGACGTCGCGCTCATCCTGGGCGACAACATCTTCTCCGGTGCGGGGCTGTCGTCGATGCTGCAACAGGCGGTGGCCGGGCATCACGGCGGCCACGTGTTCGTGACACAGGTCAGCGATCCCGGGCGCTACGGCATCGTCACGCTTGACGAGGCTGGACGGCCGGTGGCCATTGAGGAGAAGCCGCGACTGCCCGGTTCGCGGTTGGCCGTCACGGGGCTGTATCTCTACGACGAGAACGCCGTGCACATCGCCCGCGCGCTCACCCCGTCGGCCCGCGGCGAGCTCGAGATCACCGACGTCAACGATGCATACCTGCAGACCGGCGCGCTGGACGTGACCGTGCTCGGCCGTGGCCACGCCTGGCTCGACACCGGCACCGTCGACTCGCTCGCCGAGGCAGCCGAATTCGTGCGGGTCATCGAGCACCGCCAGGGGCTCAAGGTCGGCTGTCCCGAGGAAGTCGCCTACCGCATGGGCTTCATCGAACTGCGCGATCTGCGCGAGCTTGCCGCTGCTTGCCGCGACACACCCTACGGCGAGTACCTCGAAGATCTCGCCGACGAGCTCGTCTGACGCGTACCGGTCACGGGCGGTGCCCGAGTGGCGGCTGACGGACGTCGTGTGCTTGCGTCGCAGTGGCGCAACCCTGCCGTGGCCGTCTTGCACTCGCCATGGGCGAGCGCTAGTTTCGCATTGGCACTCAGAACACGGGAGTGCCAGCGCATCTGCCGGGTCTCCGTCGGATGCCGGCGACTCCCGGGGCGCGCCTCGGTGCGCCACCATCCGCAAGATGCCGCGAAGCGGCACGACGACACACGTAGGGAGGACACGTTGGCCACGGCAAACAAGGTCACCATCCGGCCTCTCGAGGACCGCGTCCTGGTCACCCTCGACGAGAACGAGGAGACGACCGCCTCCGGGCTGGTCATTCCAGACACGGCCAAAGAGAAGCCGCAACAGGGCACCGTCATCGCCGTCGGACCGGGCAAGCGCTCGGACACGACCGGTGAGGTCATCCCGCTCGACGTGAACGAGGGCGACAAGGTCTTGTTCTCGAAGTACGGCGGGACCGAGGTCAAGGTGGAAGGTCAGGAGTATCTGATCCTGGCCGCCCGCGACATCCTCGCCGTCGTCGGCTGAGAACGCCCGCGACCACGACAGACCACGGGCCTCTCCATCGGGAGGCCACCGCACGGACCACAGGAGGAATCACCGCATGGCGAAGATCCTCAGCTTCAGCGAGGACGCGCGCCG
>JBBDSV010000001.1:0-13967 GCA_040904785.1 Nitriliruptoraceae bacterium | reverse complement strand
GTGAGGGGCATTGCCGTCGGCAATGCCCCTCACCCCGCAGCCTCGACCCGAAGGGCCGCCGATGCGCCGCCGATTCGCGCTCGACGCGCTGATGGCGGGCATCACCGTAACCGCCAGCGCCACCGTCCCACTCGTCGTGATCGCCTCCGCCTCGGCGGACGTCGACAGTGCGCCAGCGCCGCCGACAAGCGACGTAGCGCACGACGAATCGCGCGCGACACGCGCCCCCAACTCAGCGACGACTCGGTCAAATCGTTCACCACTTCCGGCATCTCCGCTGCGCGGACCCGAGGATCCAAGACATTGGCCCGTGCAGGTACGGATCGCCGCGATCGA
The DNA here is from genome assembly GCA_040904785.1 of Nitriliruptoraceae bacterium. Taxonomy (GTDB): domain Bacteria; phylum Actinomycetota; class Nitriliruptoria; order Nitriliruptorales; family Nitriliruptoraceae; genus JBBDSV01. The sequence goes on along the minus strand of JBBDSV010000001.1, from coordinate 13,631 downwards.
CGTCGACGCGCCGGTCGTACCCATCGCGACCGATGGTGACGGCAGCATGGACGTGCCACAGGACGGAGCCACCGTCGGGCGGTATCGACGTGGTGCATCGCCTGGAGCCGCGGGGACGGCGACGCTGACCGCACACGTGGACACGCGTGTTGATAGCCCTGGTGCCTTCTTCCGGCTCGACGAACTCACCGCGGGCGATCGAATCGTGCTGACCGATCAAGCGGGTCGAACGACAATTTGGGAAGTCGTGGACCACGCACAACACGACAAGTCCGCATTGCCGACCACGCGGTTGTATCGGCGAGCAGGTGCACCCGAACTCGCTCTGGTCACGTGTGGTGGTCCGTTCGACGTTGCGGCGCGTCGCTACCGTGACAACGTGGTCGTCTATGCCAAGCTGATCGAACGGCCTTCGGCAAGTGCTTCGACGATGCGCGCCGCACCCACGATCGACGCACCATCGACCAACTCCTGATCGCCGGTGATTCCGCGCTTGGTTGCACACGCACTACACAGCCAAATCTCGCCACCCGACTCCACGAGTGTGTGGAGCAGATCGACGAGCGGCGGCATGCCGGACGATTCGATCGTCTCGGCAACGCCGGGAACGCCGACCGTCACGGCCTCTACGGTGCAGACGACGACGGCACGGTGGCCGCTGACTGCCGCGGTTGACGCGGCGATGTACGGGACGGTGGCGCGCTCGGGGTCATCGGCACCGTGCGAACACGGGAACAGCAGGAACTCGCGTTCGTCGTCGGCCATCTCTCGACTCCATCGTCACGGCGGCGAACGCACCGTAGAGTCGCGGCAGCCCACCGACAACGACCGCGGTCACCGGCCCGACCGGACAGGCCATCGGCAGCGAACTAGACTCCGCGCGCGTTTGTGTTCGCAACGCTTGATCGGCAACGGCACGCAGGCAGCACACACGATGTGAGACGTCCGACCACAGGAGGACGCCCCGTGATCCTCGCGCATCGAGCGGTCTCGGTGATGCTCGCGGTGCCGCTGCTGCTCGCGGGGCTCGCCTTGGCCCCTGCTCCCGCAGACGCGGCCGACGACCTCACGCTCGCGCAGGCCGCCGAGTCGGCGCGCGGTCGTCTCGTCGACCCGGCAGGCGAGCCCATGCCGGGCGTGGCGATCGTGGTGGAGTCGGCCGACGGCAGCTTCTCGCAGGAGACGATCTCGGACGAGGACGGCGCATGGGAGATCCCACTTCCCGGGCCCGGCGACTACATCGCCACGCTCGATGCGGCAACGCTTCCCGACGGCGTGACATTGCGCGACCCGGCGCGCACCTCGCTCGAGGTCGACATCCGAACGGGACAGCAACGCACCCTGCTGTTTCCGACCGGGGAGGGAACCGCCGCCACGGCCGTGGGTGACCGAGTGTTCGGACGGATAGCCGCGGGCATCCAATTCGGGTTGATCATCGCGATCACCGCGATCGGGCTGTCGCTGATCTTCGGCACCACCGGGCTGGTCAACTTCTCCCACGGGGAACTCGTCACCTTCGGGGCGGTCGTCGCCTGGTTCCTCAATGCTCCGGCGGGAATCGGTGCCGGCCTGCCGTTGATCGCGGCCGCCCTGATCGCGACCGTGGCGACCGCGGCGCTCGGTGGCGCGATCGAGCGCGGGTTGTGGCGCCCGTTGCGCCGTCGGCGAACCGGGCTGATCCAGATGCTCGTCATCTCGATCGGCCTGATGCTCGCGCTGCGCAACCTGTTGCAGCTGTGGTTCGGTGGACGCAGCCTGCCCTACTTCGACTACACGATCCAGGAGTCGCTGCGTTTGGGGCCGGTGCAGATCACCCCGCGCGACCTGACCGTGATCGTGCTGTCAGCGGTGACGCTGGTGGGGGTGGCGACGATGCTGCGCACCACGCGCATCGGCAAGGCGATGCGCGCGGTCGCCGACAATCGCGATCTCGCCGAATCGTCGGGGATCGACGTGCAGCAGGTCATCCTCATCATCTGGGTGCTCGGCGCCGGACTCGCCGGATTCGGCGGCGTTATGGCCGCCACCGTCGAGAACGTCAGCTTCCTGCTCGGCTTCCGGCTGTTGTTGCTGATGTTCTCGGGAATCATCCTCGGCGGTCTCGGCACCGCGTACGGCGCGATGGTCGGATCAATCGTGATCGGGCTGGTCACCGAACTGTCGACCTTGTGGTTCTCGCCGGAACTGAAGTTCGTCTGGGCACTACTCGTGCTCATCCTCATTCTGCTGGTGCGACCGCAGGGCATCCTCGGTCAGCGTGAGAGGATCGGGTGATGGGCGTCGATCTGCTCAGTGCGCTCGCCGACGGCATCAATGCCGCCGTCGGGCCCACCGCGGCCGTATTCGCACTCGCCGCGATCGGCCTGAACGTCCACTACGGCTACACCGGCCTGCTCAACTTCGGCCAGGTGGGCTTCATGCTCGTCGGCGCCTACGGGCTGGCGATCAGCGTCTCACTGTGGGGCGTGAGCTTCTGGGCAGGCATCGGGGTCGCGATCCTGGCGAGTGTCGCGCTCGCATTGCTCTTGGGACTGCCGACGCTGCGTCTACGCGCCGACTACCTCGCCATCGCCACGATCGCCGCTGCCGAGATCCTGCGATTCGTGCTGCGATCGTCGCCAGCGGTGCCCTACACGGGGGGCCAGTTCGGGATTCCCAGCCACGCGGGTGGGCCAGGCTTCCACCAGACGTTTCTGGCACTCAGTCCGTTCTCCGGTGACCGCTACGACATCGGGTTACTGACGTTCACGGGAAGCCGCCTGTGGGCGGCCATCGTCGGCTGGTCGCTGGTGCTGCTGTGTCTCGTGCTCGTGTGGACGCTGATGCGCAGCCCCTGGGGCCGGGTCATCAAGTCGATCCGCGAGGACGAGGACGCCGCGCGGGCGCTCGGAAAGAACACCTTCGCCTACAAGATGCAAGCACTGATCCTGGGCGGCGTGCTCGGCGGCATCGGCGGGGTGGTCATGGCGCTGTCGCAGCAGGCGGTCAGCCCGGATCAGTTCCTGCCTCAATTGACGTTCTATGCCTACGCGGTGCTGATCCTCGGTGGCGCAGCAACCGTCATCGGTCCCCTCGTCGGCTCACTGCTCTTCTGGTTCGTGCTGCTCTCGGTCGAAAGCGTGCTTCGCCAGGGTGCCGTCGTCGACTCGGGGGCCATCGGGGCGATCCGTTTGATGCTCGTCGGTGTCGTGCTCGTCGTGCTCATGGCGTTCCGGCCGCAGGGCATCTTCGGAAACAAGCGGGAGATGATGCTCGATGCCTGACCCCGCGAACGCGTCCAACCCGCTTGCCGACATCGCGGCCGAACCCGGCGTGGCCAAGCCGGATCCGATCCTGGTCGTCGATGCTGTGCGCCGGAGCTTCGGCGGGCTGAAGGCTGTCGATGTCGACCACCTCGAGATCCAGCGTGGCTGCATCACTGCGCTCATCGGTCCCAACGGCGCAGGCAAGACCACGTTCTTCAATCTGATGACCGGCTTCGACCGTGCCGACCACGGAACCTGGACGTTCAACGGGCACAACCTCAGCCGCGCGCCTGCGCATCGGGTCGCGCGGCTCGGCATGGTCCGCACGTTCCAGCTCACCAAGGCGCTGACCCGCCTGACCTGCATCGAGAACATGAAGCTCGGCGCGATCGGTCAGCGCGGCGAACGGCTGCTCAGTGCATTGATTCCTCGCGTGTGGAAGGACCAGGAGCGCGCCATAGAGGTGCGTGCCGAGGCTTTGCTCCGCCGCTTCCGCATGGAGCACATGCGCAACGAACTCGGTGGCACGCTCTCGGGCGGCCAACGCAAGCTGCTCGAAATGGCGCGCGCGTTGATGGCCGACCCGAGTCTGGTGATGCTCGACGAGCCGATGGCGGGGGTCAACCCGGCGTTGACCCAGTCGTTGCTCGAACACATCAAGGCGCTGCCTCGCGACGGCATGACCGTGATGTTCGTCGAACACGACATGGACGTCGTCATGGACATCAGTGACTGGGTGGTGGTCATGGCCCAAGGTCGCATCATCGCCGAGGGCACGCCGGATGCGGTCGCCAAGAACCCCGCGGTGATCGACGCCTATCTCGGTGCCGCGCACGGCGACGAGAGCCGCTTCACCCCGGTCACACGTGACACCGCGCCCACGTCAGCGGCCGACGACGAGCAGGAGGCGTGATGTCGCAGACACTGCTCGAAGCAACCGAGTTGACCGCGGGCTACCTGCCCGGCATCGACATCCTCACCGGATGCGACCTCACGCTCAACGAAGGCGAGCTCGTCGGCATCATCGGGCCGAACGGCGCCGGCAAGTCGACGCTCGTCAAGGCGCTGTTCGGACTCGTCGACGTGCGGTCGGGGTCAGTCCGTCTGCGCGGCGAGGACATCACGAACCGGCCCGCCCATGAACTCGTCGAGCGCGGGGTCGGGTACGTGCCGCAGACACAGAACGTCTTCCCGAGCCTGACGATCGAAGAGAATCTGCAGATGGGGACCTACCTGCATCCCCGCGAGTTCACGAGTCGCTTCGACGAGGTCGCCAACCTGTTTCCCCTGCTGGCAGATCGCCGGCAGCAGCGGGCCGGCGGCTTGTCCGGCGGCGAACGGCAGATGGTCGCCATGGGGCGCGCGTTGATGATGGAGCCGACGGTGCTCTTGCTGGACGAGCCCTCGGCTGGGCTCTCCCCTGCGCTGCAGGACGAGACGTTCCTGCGGACGCGCGACATCAACGAGACCGGCGTCTCCATCGTCATGGTCGAGCAGAACGCCCGGCGTTGCCTGCAGATCTGCCACCGTGCCTACGTGCTCGACCAGGGCCAGAACGCCTACACGGGCACCGGAGAGCAGCTGTTGCACGACCCGAATGTCATCGATCTCTACCTCGGAACCCTCGCCAAACAGGGCTGACCCCTCCGGCGAGCGGCGAAATTCCGACCCGACGGCCGGCCATCCGACAATGGAGAACTCGTGACAAACCTCCTACGAACCTAGTAGCGTGTCTCGCACGCCGGGTGCGTCTTGCGCCGCGGGCATCTATTGTTCGGCGCTATGTCGAACGAGCACGAACCCATGTAGGGGAGGCAGTTCATGAAGCGATCGATGTGGTTGCGCCGAATCGCGGCGCTCTCCGTCGCCGCACTCATCGTCGCCGCCTGTGGCGGCGGCGATGACGAACCGGCGGAAACCCCAGAACCCGAAGCTCCTTCCGAGGAACCGTCCGAGGAGCCCGAAGAGTCCGAAGACGAAGCAGCCGGCGACGCCCAGCTGCACCTCGGCTACGTCCTGCCGGAGACCGGCCCGCTGGCCTTCCTCGGCCCGCCGATGATCGAGTCGGTCAACCTCGCCGTCGCCGACATGAACGCCGCTGGCGGCGTGCTCGGCAGCGAGGTCCTGCTCACCACCGGGGACGAGGCTGGAGACGCTTCGGTCGCCCAGGAGACCGCATCGCGTCTGCTCAGCGAAGGCGTCAACGCCGTCGTGGGTGCTGCCGCGACCGGTATGACGAACGCGATCATCGGCACGATCACCGGTGCCGGCATCCTCGAATGCTCCGGGTCCAACACGGGACCGGGATTCCGGACGACCGACTACAACGGTCTGTACTTCCGGACCGCACCGAGTGACGGTCTGCAGGGCGCGTTCGCCGCGGAGGCCATCCTCGGTGACGGCCACACCAACCCAGCGATCGTCGCGCGTGCGGACGACTATGGCGTCGGTCTGCTCGAGATCACCAAGCAGCAGATCGAAGCCGCGGGCGGCACCGTCGCCGCGGAGATCACCTACGACCCCGAGGCGGCGAACTTCGACGCCGAGGTCAGTCAGATCGTCGACTCCGGCGCGGACGCGCTCTACCTCATCTCCTTCGATGAGGGCGCGCAGATCCTCGCGGGGCTGGTCGAAGCTGGCTACAGCCCGCAGGATTTCCCGATCTACGGCTCGGACGGTGTGCGTTCCAACGAGCTCGCCGAGCGTGTCGACCCGAACAACCCCGCCGTATTGGAGGGGATGATGGGGACGGCTCCCGGTGGCGATGAGGAAGGCCAGCGGCCGTTCATCACGCGCCTGATCGAGGAGACCGGCGTCGAGGACCCGATCTACGCGGCCGAGAAGTACGACTGCGCGATCATCATCGGTCTCGCAGCCGAGTCGGCCGGAACGGTCGAGGGTGCGGCAATGGCCGACGTCCTCTACGAGGTGACGTCGAACGGCACCGAGTGCGCCGACTTCGCCGAGTGCAAGGCGCTGGCGGAGGCGGGCGAGGACTTCGCCTACCAGACCGCGTCGGGCATCGTGCTCGAGCGCACCGAGGTCGGTAACCACGAGCCGGACTCGGCGGTCTACGAGTACTGGCAGATCAACGCCAACGGAGAGGTCGAGACGGTTCGCACCGAGCGGATCGGTTTCTGATCACCCGCAACGGTCATTGACCGGCTGAACGCGAAGGGCCCGGCGGTTTCCGGGGGGCCCTTCGTCGAGGGTTCTTGGCCGTCGACCGATCAACGGCGCGCAAGCCACGCATCGAACGATTCGCCCGTGAGCCGCTCGTAGGCTTCCACGTACCGCTGCCGCGTCGCGGCCACGACGTCGTCGGGAAGTTCGGGCGCCGGTGGCGTGCGATCCCAGCCGGTCGACGTGGCGTAGTCCCGGACATACTGCTTGTCGAAGCTGGGCGGTGTCGCGCCCGGCGACCACGCGTCTGCGGGCCAGTAGCGCGACGAGTCGGGGGTGAGCACCTCGTCAGCGAGCACAACCTCGCCGTCAAGCAAACCGAACTCGAACTTCGTGTCGGCGAGGATGATGCCGCGCTCCGCGGCGTGTTCAGAACCGGCTTGGTAGAGCGCGATTGAGACGTCGCGCAGTCGTTCGGCGAGATCGCTGCCGACCGCGTTGGCCATCGTTTCGAAGCTGACGTTCTCGTCGTGCTCGCCCTCGTCGGCTTTCGTCGACGGGGTGAAGAGCGGCTCGGCCAGCTTCTCTGCCTCACGAAGGCCACCGGGCAGCGGAATGCCGCAGACCGATCCTTGGCGCTGATACTCCGACCACCCGGAGCCGACGAGGTAGCCCCGCACGACGCATTCGAACGGCACGATGTCGAGCTTGCGGCACAGCATCATGCGCCCGGCCAACTCGTCGGCATGCGGCTCGAACGACGACGGGAGGTCTTCGACCGACGTCGACACGAGATGATTCGCAACGAGGTCGAGGCGGTCGAACCAGAACGCGGACACCCCGGTCAGCACCTTGCCCTTGTCGGGCACTGGCGTGGGATGCACGACATCGTAGGTCGACACTCGGTCAGAGGCGACGAGCAGCAGATGCGCGTCATCCACGTCGTAGAGGTCGCGCACCTTACCGGAACGCAGGTGGGGCAGTCCGTCGATCGTCACGGTCGTCTCCGTCGTCTGGCGTCGTCTCGGTCAGTCGTCGTGCCGTGATGCTAGAGGCTCGGCTGCCGCCTGCAGATCAGACGGGCGGTCGACGTCAAGCGGCCGCGGCGCGTCGATGTTGACATCTCGCACGTGCAGGTGTGTCAGCACCGTGCGAGCCCCGGCATCGCCCCAGACACCAGCCGCGACTTCCTCCCAGTACGCGCGCGGCAACACGACCGGATGCCCCGGACCGTCCCGATACACCGCACGCGCAGGCACGTCGTGCCCTGCATCGATGACACGTCGGATCACGTCAGGATCGATGCCCGGTTCGTCGCCGAGCAGCAGCGCAGCGACGGAGGCCAGCGATCGTTCCGCGGCCTCCAGGCCGCGTTGGACGGATGTTGCCTGGCCGACGTGGGCGAGCACGTTGGCCACGACCACCGCCTCGTCGCCGATCGCCTCGCGCAGCGGTGCCGGATCCTCGCCACCGACGACGACAAGCTCGTCGATCCCACCGGCCCGGGCCGCCGCGAGCACGTGGGCGACCAGCGGGCGACCGTTGAGCGCCGCGAGCACCTTGTCGCCGCCGAATCGCCGTCCTGCGCCCGCGGCGAGCACAATGCCGACAGCGCGCGTCCTAGGCTGCACCACAGTCATCTCGCGGGCTCGCCGTGCCCGGAGGGAACCGACGTAACGCGCCGCTGCTGCGCCTGAAGGAATCGACGATGCCTGAGCACAAGACCGCCGCACCGCCGTTCAGTGCCGCGGTGATCACGGCGTCCGACGGGGCCGCGTCGGGCCATCGCGACGACACCTCGGGTGGCGACGTCGAGTCGATGCTCACCGATGCCGGATTCACCGTCCAGTACCGGGAGGTCGTACCGGACGAACGCGAACGCATCGCCGAACGACTGCGCACGCTGAGCGATATCGTCGCCCTGGTGGTCGTCACCGGGGGAACCGGGTTCGGCCCACGCGACGTCACGCCGGAGGCAGCGGCCGACGTGATCGAGCGGCAGGCTCCCGGACTCGCCGAGGCGATGCGCGCCACCGGGCGCGCGTCGACGCCGCTCGCGGACTTGTCGCGGGCCGTCTGCGGCGCGCGTGGCACGAGCCTGATTGTCACGCTGCCGGGCAGCCCGCGCGGCGCCACCGAGAGCCTCGGTGCGATCATCGATTTGCTGCCCCACGCGCTGCGTCTCCTCGCCGGCGATACCGCCCATCACCCGCCGATGTAGGACATCTCGACGCGCGGGCCCGACAGGCCGTCTTCGGACCGAAGCTCGGAGGCGCGGTCGCGCCGGTGGCTCCAGATGTTCGCGATCCGTTCCTGAAGACTCGCGTCGTCCTCACCGTCGCGCAACGGTGCCCGCAGGTCGTGGCCGGTCGCGGCGAACAAGCAGGTGAACAGCTCGCCGATCGCCGACAGCCGGGCGCGGGTGCAGGTACGGCAGAACGGGCGCGTGACCGACGCGACGACCCCGGCTTCGCCGGCACCGTCGAGGTAGCGGTACCGCTCGGCGACCGCCCCGAGTTTTCCGGCACCATCCGCCACCGGTTCGATTGCCCAGCGGGCGTGGATCCGGTCGACGACCTCCTGCGCGGGAACGACCCGCTCGCGCAACCATCCGTTGGTCGTGCCGACGTCCATGAACTCGATGAATCGGATCGTCACACGCGCATCACGTGCCCAGCCGGCCAACTCTTCAATCTGGTGGTCGTTGACGCCGCGCTGCAGCACCGTGTTGACCTTGATGTTCGTGAACCCGGCTTCCTGTGCGGCGGCGATCCCAGCGAACACGGTGTCGATCGACTGGCGCGTATCCGCCGTCTGCCGGAACGTCGCGTCGTCGATGGCGTCGAGGCTCACGGTGAGCCGGTGGAGCCCCGTCGCATACAGGTCGTCGGCAAGGCCGGGTAGAAGCATGCCGTTCGTCGTCAGCGCGACGTCGTCGATGCCCTCGACGGCTACGACGCCGGCGACGAGGCGCGGCAGGTCGGTGCGCAACAGCGGCTCGCCACCGGTCAACCGAATCTTGGTGACCCCGAGCCTGGCGAACACCCCGACCAAGCGCACGATCTCTTCGAACGTGAGCAGTTCACGTCGGTCGAGGAATGCGTGGTCGGGTCCGAACATCTCACGCGGCATGCAGTAGGTGCACCGCAGATTGCAGCGATCGGTCAGCGAGATGCGCAGGTCCTCGATCGGTCGACCGAAGACATCGGTGATCCGCTCCTGCGGCGGTCCAGCGGCTGCATGCATCTTGGCAAGGTAACGCCCTCCGGCCGTGTGCGGCAGACGCCACTACCTTCGTGACGCTGGTCGGCGCGGACCGGAGGCACCGGTGCAGATCGAAGTGCGACTGTTCGGCGGGCTCGTCGAAGCGGCCGGCCGCGGCCGTGTCGAGGTCGAAGTGGAACTGCCGGCAACGCCCCGCCAACTCACGCGGGCGATTGCCAAGCAGTATCCCGCGCTTGCCATCCTCGTCGACCGGGTCCGCGTCGCGGTCGACCTGGAAGTCGCCGACGCCGACACGGCCATCTGGGCAAGCAGCGAGGTCGCCCTGCTGCCACCGGTCGCCGGGGGTTCCGGTCTACCGCCGGTCGAAGACGTCGATGGCGTGTCGATCCTCACCGGCCTGCTCGCCCCACCGCTTCCGGTGCGTGAGGCACTTGCCGCCGTCACCACCGCGGATGTCGGCGCAACCGTGAGCTTCCTCGGGTCGGTGCGCGACCATGCCGCCGATCTCGACGGCGTCGTCGAGCTCGACTATTCGGCCTACGAGCCGATGGCCCAACGAGAACTGGCACAGATCGCCCGGGAACTCTGCGTGGCGCATCCGCAGGTCCGTGGGATTGTGTTGCTGCATGCACTCGGCGAACTCGCCGTCGGAGACGACACGATCCTCGTGGCCTGTACGGCGGCGCACCGCAAGCCGGCGTTCGACGCGTGCGCCGAAGCGCTCGAAGAGGTCAAGCGGCGCACACCGATCTTCAAGCGCGAGGTGACCGCTGACGGCGCTCACCGCTGGGTCGGACTCGAGGAAGGTTGAACGCCGACGTCACGAGCCCGACGGCTGAAATCCGAAACCGCCTTCGGACGCGTCCGCGGGCACATCCCGGTGTTCCATTCCCTGGTCGGCCTGCGCCGAACGGAATGCCGCGAGACGTTCGGCCACCCCCTCGTCGGCGACGGCGAGAATCTGCACCGCGAGGATCGCGGCATTGCGCGCATTGTCGATGCCCACGGTCGCCACGGGAACACCCGGCGGCATCTGCACGATCGAGTAGAGCGCGTCCGCGCCGCCGAGATGGTCGGACAGGCACGGCACGCCGATGACCGGCAGCGACGTGTGGGCCGCGACGACTCCCGGCAGATGCGCGGCTCGACCGGCTCCGGCGATGAGTACCTGGTAGCCGGCGTCCTTGGCCCCTGACGCCCATGCGGCAACCTTGGCAGGATTGCGGTGCGCCGACATCACGTCGACGGTGTGCGGTATGCCGAAGTCGCGCAGCTGGTCGGACGCCTTCGTCATGACCCCCAGATCGGTCTTGGAACCCATGATGATGCCGACGCGGGGGGTGCCCACTCGATCGCTCCTCGGATGACGGTAGGGGACAACGCTAGCGGCCGATGTTGGCGGCGATGTCGGTGCGACGGTGCCGGCCCGCAAAATCGATGCGGTCGTCTGCCGCGTAGGCGCACGCGCGCGCGTCGGCGATGGTGGCGCCACGGCCGGTCACGGCGAGCACCCGCCCACCGGCGGTGACGAGCCGATCGACGTCGTCGCGCGCCGTGCCGGCATGGAACACCAGTGTGCCGGGTTGCGCGGCCGCGCCGTCGACGCCGGTGATGACCGTGCCCGTGTCGTAGGTGCCGGGATACCCGCCGCTGGCGAGCACCACGGTCACCGCGGCGTCGTCGTGCCAGGACACGTTGACATCGCCGACGCGTGCGGTTGCGGCGGCGACGAGCAGCTCCCCGAGGTCACTGGCGAGCAACGGCAGGATCACCTGTGTTTCAGGGTCGCCAAAGCGGACGTTGAACTCGAGCAGCTTGGGGCCGTCGGCGGTGTCGACCAGGCCTGCGTACAAGAGCCCCCGAAACGGCGTGCCCCGACCGGCGAGTTCGTTGAGCACCGGACGGAACACCAGGTCGGCGAGCCCGACAATCTCGTCGCGGCCGAATCCGGGCACCGGCGCGTAGGCGCCCATGCCTCCGGTGTTCGCTCCGTCGTCGCCGTCGAAGACCCGCTTGTAGTCCTGCGCCGGCGTGAGCAGCACGGCGTCTGTGCCGTCACAGACGCCGAAGACGCTGCGTTCGGGACCTTCGAGGAATTCCTCGATCACGAGTCGATCACCGGCATCACCGAAGATGCGGTGGACGAGTGCGTCGTCGACGGCCGAGCGTGCCTCGGCGAGATCGGTGCAGATCCGCACGCCCTTGCCGGCGGCCAGCCCGTCGGCCTTGACGACGTACGGCGGCGAGAAGCGATCGAGGGCGTCGTGGGCGATCGCACGATCGTCAGTGGCGGTGTAGCCCGCGGTCGCCACCCCGGCGGCCAGCATGACATCCTTCGCGAACGCTTTGGACCCCTCGAGGTGTGCGGCCGCCGCCGTCGGTCCGAACGCCGGAATCTGGCGCCGGTTGAGTTCGTCGACCGCGCCAGCCACGAGTGGCGCCTCGGGCCCGACGACGACGAGATCGACGGCCAGTTCGGCCGCCAAACCGGCGACCGCAATCGGGTCGGTTGCGTCGAGGGAATGGTTGGGGCCGACCTCGGCCGTGCCGGGGTTGCCCGGGGCCGTATGGACCTCGGCCACCGACGGCGACGTCGCCAGCCGCCAGGCGAGCGCATGTTCCCGTCCACCGCCGCCGATCACGAGCACCCGATGCCCCACGTTTGCACTCCTGGTCGCTGGCGCCGGCTGCCTCCGGACGTCACGGTCCGGTTGCGTCACGCCCTCGGAACGAGCGGCACGTCACGTCGGATGAGTGTCTGCGAACGCTTCGGCCCGATCGACACCCAGGTGATCGGCGCGTCGGACTGCTCCTCGATGCGGTCGACGTAATCCCGGGCTTCGCGTGGCAGGTCGTCGTACCGTTCGATGCCGTCCAGAGAACTGCCCCATCCGGGCATCTCCTCGTACACCGGTTCGGCGTGGTGGAACAACGACTGGTGTGGCGGGAAGTGGTGGTAGTGCTCTCCGTCGGCCCGGTAGCCGGTGGCGATCTTGAGCGTCTCGAAGGTGCTCAACACGTCGAGTTTGGTGAGGAAAAGGTCCGTGAACCCGTTGACGCGGTTGGCGTAGCGCGCCAGCACCGCGTCGAACCAGCCGACACGTCGGCGACGACCCGTCGTCGTCCCGTATTCACCACCGATCTGGCACATCTGTTCGGCGGTGTCGTCGAACAGTTCGGTCGGAAAAGGTCCCGCGCCGACACGAGTGACGTACGCCTTCGTGATCCCGATCACCCGGTCGACGTGCCGCGGGCCGAGCCCGGCTCCGGTCAGCGCGCCGCCCGCAACGGGGTTCGACGACGTCACGAACGGATACGTGCCGTGGTCGAGATCGAGCAGGGTTCCCTGGGCGCCCTCGAGAATGATGTGCCGGCCGGCCTCCAACGACTCGTGGATCAGTTCGGTGGTGTCCTCCAGCAGCGGTCGGAGTCGCTCCGCGTAGGCCAGATACTCGGTGGCGATCTCCTCGAGGTGCATGGGCAGGCGGTTGTAGATCTTGGCCAGCTGTTCGTTCTTGTGCTCGAGCACAGCCTCGAGCTTCTGACGGAAGATCTTCTCGTCGAACAGGTCCTGGAACCTCAGCCCGACGCGCGCAGCCTTGTCGGCATAGGCCGGGCCGATCCCACGCTTCGTCGTTCCCAGGCTTGCCTTGCCCAGCCGCCGTTCGATCAGCAGATCGAGTTCGCGGTGGTAGGGCATGATCAGGTGCGCGTTGCCGGAGATCTTGACCCGTGCGAACGCGTCGATTCCGCGCGCCTCGAGCCCGTCGAGCTCACGCAGCATGACCTGCGGATCGATCACGACCCCGTCGGCGATCACCGGCGTGACGTGCGGGTAGAGCACACCTGATGGGATCAGGTGGAGCTTGAACACCTGGTCGCCGACGATGACCGTGTGCCCGGCGTTGTTGCCGCCCTGATAGCGCACGACCAGGTCGGTCGTATCAGCCAGCAGGTCCGTCGCCTTGCCCTTGCCCTCGTCCCCCCACTGGGCACCGACGATGATGGTCGCGGGCACGCGTCGTCCTTCGCTGCAGC